>CAZQBH010000060.1:0-6677 GCA_964591645.1 uncultured Pseudomonadales bacterium
TTAACTCCTTCACCAAATAGATCTTCAGCTACCCCTGGTCCAACTACCGCCACCCGACTTAAACCGTTTAGATGATTTTGAGTAATAAATGATCCAGACTCCATATCAATATTGTTCACGATTGGATAGGTTGGAGTTACTCCGTACACTGAAGTATTGGTATTATTGCTGCCTGCAATAATTTGGCTATTCCCGGAAATGATGGGGGCGATCGCGGATACAAGCGGAATTTCTGCTTTAATAGCTTGAGCATCTGCAAGGGTTAGTGTGGTTCTTCCTCCCATAGCTCCCCGAACACCGCCAGCCATATTGGCACCTGGTTGAATAGTCAACAAATTTGCACCCAAGGATTGGATTTGATTCGTAATACTTTGTTGGGAGGCTTTACCGAGTGACATAAGCGCAATTACACTACCAATGCCAATCACTACCCCCAACATAGCTAAACCGGTTCGGACTTTGTTGACGGTTAAGGTATTGCGGCTTTCTTCGAACACTTCAAGGAGATTCATAGTGATTGACGAGCTTTCGGTGTTTGTTTTTTATCGCTGACCAGTAATCCATCGCGAATCATAAGAATGCGGCTCGCATAGGCGGCTATATCTGGCTCATGAGTAATGAGAATGATGGTGTGACCTTTACGATGAAGGTTAACAAATGTTTCCATGATTTCATCGACGTGTTTGCCGGAAATGTTTCCGGTTGGTTCATCTGCCAAGATGATGGCGGGATCCATGGTTAACGCGCGAGCAATAGCTACCCGTTGTTGTTGACCGCCGGAAAGTTGATTGGGAGCGTGATAGATTCGATCAGCTAAACCAACCATTTCAAGTAATTCTTTAGCTCGAGGTTCACGTTTTTCTTTTACAACATCACCGTACATCATGGGAATCATAACGTTGCGGAGGGCGGTGGTTCGGGGTAGCAAATTGTATGCTTGAAACACAAACCCAATTTTTTGATTTCTAATATCTGCTAATTCATCATCGGTTAAGGAATTGACCGCCTTACCATCAAGATAGTACGTACCAGTAGTAGGGGTGTCGAGGGCGCCAATGATATGCATAAGCGTAGATTTACCTGAACCTGACGGCCCAATAATGGCGACAAATTCCCCTTTATCGATAGTGAACGATACATCATCTAGGGCAGTGGTTTTGACATCATCACTGATTTGATACACCTTGGAAATATGATCAACTTTAATGATTTCCATAGTTACCGACCAATGCTCATACCTTTAACTGCCCCAGCTGGAGGAGCACCCCCACCACCCATTTCGATCATGCCAAACCCACCTTGATTGGTGGACTTGGAACTTGATCTGTTGGTTGAAGTAGTGGATGTACCCGTGACGACAACATCACCTTCAGTTAACCCTGAAACTATTTCTGTGTTTGTATCTGAAACCATGCCTGTTTCGACTGTTTTAATTTCAACTTTACCGTTATTTAAAACACGAACCATTGATTTGCCATCACGACCTTGGGTAATTGCCGCAGTGCTCACATGTATTACATTCTCTTTACTTTCAAAAACAATTTCAGCAGTCACAGCCATGTTGGTAAGAATGCTGGCGTCATCTTGGTCAAAGGTGATCAGAACCGGATATTGGGTTACATTACTACTGACTGAACCAACGCGATCAACAGCCACAATTTTACCGGTAAAGGTTTTGCCGCTCACACTTTCGATGGTCAAGCTGGCGGTTTGACCAACTTTAAGCTTGGGAATATCGACTTCGGTGACATTGAATAAGGCCACAGGTTTACCGGCAGTTTTGATCGTAGCCACGGTTTGGCTACCCGCTCCGCCACTACTGTTTTCGCTGTACGAAACGGTTAACCCCTCGGCTAAGTTGAGGCCGACAACGGTACCGCCAATCGGAGCGGTTACAGTGCTCTGATACAGTTTGTAGTTGTAGAGGGTTTGTGACAATGAAGCTTGGGCGGTGGTAATTGAATCGATTTGGTTTTTATAACTGGCTTCGGCGGCCAACCATTCAGCTTGAACGATTTTAAAATCAGTTAGGTTGCGATACTCAGAATTTGGATCTTCATAATTGGTTTCTTTGGTTTTATCAATATATTGTTGCCATTTGTCGAACATGGATGCTTGTTGACTATATTGGGAGCCGCTGGCTGAATCAACGCTATTTTTAGCCTTTAAGTAGCTGGCCCATGCAGCGGCTTGATTATTCTTTCCTTCACTATCCAAAGTTATTTCAGCCAATTTATCACCAGCTTTAACGGTTTGACCATCAGTCACGTACACTTTGTTTACCACGCCACTCGCTTTGGTGGAGACTGAAATGAGATTGGACAATTGAACGGTGCCCGATAATGTTAAGGAGTTCGTTAATGTCCCTTTTTTTACTGTGGTAGTGGAATATTTAGTTTTTGAACTATTTTTTATTTGGGTATACCAACACCCGCTACCAATTACGCAAGCTACTAATGCGAGGCCAAATATGATCTGTTTCTTTTTGGATAATTTGGTACGGTTGATTTTTATTTTCATATATCGGACTCCTTGATTAGCATTTAGAATTGTATGAACCCAATTTGAGAATAAGTTGAGAAATACCAAACCCCCGATGGTTACCGGGGAAAATGGCAGCATATGAAAGAAGATGAGTTATTGATTGGCGGCGGCGGAAGCGGGTTGGTTTCCTGACAAATTACCACCACGTTCTCCGTGTCCAAAACCATCAAACAGGTATTTCGTGTCAATACCGTTGGCGGTAGCCCAGTCTTCAAGGGCTTTACGGTCAGTGTCTCGTTTGGTTTTTTCTGCTTCGCGTTGAGCGTCAGATAGATTTTTAAAACCTATTGGTGACTGTGATTGTCTGGAAGCTTCCCATTCTGCTTGTTTTTGTAAAATGAGTTGTTTTTGAGCTTCAGTAATTTTGCCTTGGGATACAGCTTCAGATAACCAGGCCTCATTTCTCTGTTTCATTTCTGTTTGGCGGGCTGTCTGTCGCTCGGTGCGGTCGGCCTCGAAAACCGCGGTAACTTCCGATTCATTGAGATTAAATTTTCGCACCAATTTTTGAATGAGCGACGCCGTTGGGTTATTGTTGGATGGATTATCCGCAGCCAAAATATGTCTGACCCCAATTGTGGCGGTTCCAGCAGTAATTACTGTTACCAATGCAATGACTAGCTTTTTGTTAATCATGTAGACTCACCTTCTTTCTGATTAATTTTGCCCACTGTACTGAATGAGGATTAAAACAAACTGAGAACGGATAAACGGCTACGGACGATTGAAGTACAAAGTTTTGAACTTTTTTGAGACAGTTGATTGTTACAAACAATAATAATCAAAACCACGTGGAATAAAAATGGTCAACCTAATAAGTACATACACAACACACAACCTAAGAAGCCAAAAAATAATACTCGATAATTTTGATTTGCTTTTGTGCCTAAATAATTTAATGAGCAAAATAACACACAACACAGACAATAGGGAAGGCATGACTCGAGTTCCAAATGCCCCCAATAGACATTCAGTGTGATTTGGGTACCCTTCTGGTTTAGGAACACTCAATTGCTGAGCAAGTAAATACGTTTGCATTAATCATGATTGTACTTCAAAGGCGGAGAGCATGGGACGACTTTCGAACTCGGATTATCTCTTAACCTGTTTCGTTATCCCAAATACTTCATCTATTTTGAAGGTATCATTCTGTTTCTTCAATTTGATGTAGGCGGTGTTTTTAATAGATCCATAGGGTAACTCATTGATTGAATTAACAAATGAAAAGTGAGCCAACAATGCTAACATCACATTTGCATGAGTGACCAGGAGGGCTGTTTTTGGTTGCGAGGTTTCTGTGAATGTATTGAAAAATGTCAGCACACGATGCAATACCTCGTTCAAAGATTCCATGTTATCTACTAATCGAAAGTCCATTTGTTCTGCAAGTGTGACTTGGTGAAATATGTTCCACTTATTTTCAAACTTTTTTGCAGCTTCATCTCCTCTCATGCCTTCAATTTCGCCATAAAATCGCTCACGAATAAGGGGTACTTCTGTTATGCTTAGTGCTTTACGAGCGGCAATAATTTCAGCAGTTTGTTTGGCTCTTATGAGATCAGATGAATATATTTCATCAATTGGAATTGGTTGAATACGTTCGGCAAGTTCTTGTGCTTGTTCGATGCCTATTTGCGTTAACGGCGGATTGGTTCCAGTAATGTCCCCATTAATATTTCCCTCGGATTGACCATGTCGAATAATGTACAGTATTGTTTCCATTAGCATTTTCCCGAAATCATATCTTTAGTGGGTTATTGTAATCATTCCATCTGGTTGTGTCAAATTATAGGATATTGGCGGGCAACGTGGACAAAGTTGGAACTTTTTATTTAATGAATTTAGTTGTGCCTAATTATTCCAGTAATATTTTTTCTAGGCACAAAACCCCAAGATCTAGAGTCGCTTGAGCGAGAACGATTGTCGCCTAATAGGAAATATTCTTCGATTGGAACAACAAGAGTTTTGTTATGAGCAAAAGACCCAGAATTTGTAATTGTAATTGTATTAGGTGCTAAATATGGTTCATTTAACATTATCCCATTTAAATAAACAGAATTGTCCTTAATTAAAATATTATCTCCTGGAATCGCAATTACTCTTTTAACGAACTCACAAACTGTTTCGGAGGGACATTGAGCCAAATCAGGAGCTTTGAATAAAACAATGTCACCCCTGTTTATGGTTGTTATTTTTTTATTAATATTCACACTCTGTCCATTCTTAATAGTCGGAAACATTGAGTCTCCATTCTGTCGGATGGTTTGGATGGGAGACAACAGAGTAAATAGCATTCTAACCAGGACGATCATTACGGGGACTGCCAATAATAAGAGTCTTAAAGCTAAAAAGCCTTGAGACGTGTAAGGTGTTTTATTCATCCTTCTATACTGAATTATTTGTAATTTTTATGCAAGCTATAGGGGTGAAGAATTCTGTTTTGATTATCAAATCATAAACACCTCTAATTTTTTAGGAGATTTTTGTAGTTGGCGGGCAACGCGGGACAAAGTTGGAACTTTTATTGTTGAGTTTTTCTCAACCTTCTATACTCAAATATTGAAATTGGTGCTTTTGGGTTAGGATTATATGTTACTTTACCCATTCTAAATGAAAAGGAGGGGGCAGTTCTTTTTTTTACTGTTATTTTGCTTAATTCAGGTAATTCGGCAGTTTCTTTAATTATTTCGGGAGGGTGCACGTTAGCTTCAGGAGGAAGAAATACTTCATTCATAATTACTCTTCTGACGGAATTTAGCCTAGATGGGTCTAACAACATTGATGCTGCTGAATCTGCTCTGTCGTCATCTGGCTGAAAACCTGCATAATCGGTTGGGCAATTTTCATAATCACGGTTATACTGTGCTGTTGTGGCTTCTCCAGGCAAAATTAGTAATTGATCATCCAATAATTCCCATCCTAAAGCATCTCTATTTTCTGACCAAAGTATAGACAACATACTTTCCAATACAACATGAGTTGTTTCGTGAGCAACAGATCCTTCTTCCCAATTACACTGCATTACTCCTCGGTATTTTCCTTTTTCAAACGAAGCTGGAAATAATTCAAACCGATGTTGCTGAGGAAATTCTTTTCCTCTAAAAGGTTGTCCACTTTTTTTATTTAATTCATCTTTTGATCTAACTTGAATAGTCTGCAAACTCCATAATTTTTTGTCTCTTAAACGGTGGTAATACTTTGAGAGCGTAATTCCAATATTTGCTAACTGCTCTTCCGTAATCGCTGAAGTTTGGAAATTATAAAGATCTACTTCAACCCCATTATCCAGTACAATTCTGAATTTCTCATGAATTTTTTCTTTTTGGAAATCAGCGTTTAAAAACCAATATTCACTAGTAAGTTTATTCGTAACGGATCTTTCAAATTCTTGTTGGCTGTCTTCGGGTTCAGAATCTACGATTATATGTGCATCATCAGCATCAGTAGTTGAGTAAGAGATTGTTTTTCCACCAACCGCAATTTCAGATGGTTTAAAAATATGTTGAGTTAAATCGAGTGCTTTTTCATCGGACATGAAAATATTGTAACAGTTGAAATATCGCCCAAACATGGCTATTTATAATTCATTGTCATATATTCCTCCCCATCCCCACACCTTACTGAAGCGGACACCACGAACGAAGTGAGTGGTATAGTTCGCGGTAAGTGTGGGGTGGGGAGTTGAATGTCTGGCGTTTCGGATTTTGTCCTATGGGGTAGGAATGGAAAACATATGTTTCTTTAAAAACGCTCTTCCTGATCCTGATTTAAGATAGTGTTCGAAATTAAAGGCAGTGTATTTATCTTTGAAAGCAAAGTAAGAACTGAGTTCGATGGGAAGGCGAGGCTTTGTGGCCGGAACATATCCGTTTTGATGACGAAGTAATCTTGCTTTTAAGTCATCCGTACAACCAATGTAAGAAGAGTGATCGATACACATCAATACATAAACGTAGTACATGAAACAAGTATAAAGGCTAGTCATGCGGCATACTAAAAGCGGATTTATCTCGCCGTAGCTGAGGCCGAAACTCGCCTACGCTCTGGTGAGTTACGGCGAAGCGAAGGCGGAGACGGTGGGACTTCCTCCTTCATATCAGATGTTGCGCTTCGTGGGCTTATTCAGCCAAATC
>CAZQBH010000061.1:0-6561 GCA_964591645.1 uncultured Pseudomonadales bacterium
GTTTTTACGGATCGTACAACGGGACGAACGTAGTTAAGGGCGCTGAAATACGGGCAACAGTTGATGGCACAGTAACTACCAGCCCCTCTAGGGTTCCAGCAAAACTAGCCTTTAGAGTTGCTCCCGCAGACGGGAATGCTGTGGAACGGATTACGCTCCGTTCTTCGGGACGTGTGGGCATTGATCAGACAGAACCAGAAGATAAACTGCATGTCTCTGGTGCTGTTGCGTTAAACGATATAACTACACCAGACACCCCCTCAGCAGGAATCCACAAAATTTATTCTAAATCAGACGGGATTTATGTTCTAGACAGTTCAGGGAGCGAAATAGGTCCATTAGGCACCCATATACCTGTATATACAAATAATGTAAGTAATCCGCCTACCGATGCAGAACTTGATTCGGCTATAGGAACACCTGCTACAGTAGGGGCAGGATATACTGCTTTACTAGATAATAATGGAGCAGGTTCTAATGTTTATTATGTAGCGAGTGATGGTACAAATTGGTGGTACACCGCTATGACGAAGGCTACCTAGCAAGTAAGTAAACCAAAGCAGAATAAAGATGTAGAGCCAGTCGTAGCGGAGCAGAATTAGGTTTTTTTACTAAAAGAGCTTCTTCGTCTCCATACATAAGAAAATCGTGATCCACTTTCTCTAGTTTAGTTTGGGGATCACAAAGAGCGCCGTGTATCAAATGTACATGGCGTTCTTCAGTTAGCACATCATACTTGCAAGATTTAGGAAAATTCCAGAATGATATGCTCATGTCTATATCCTAAACGGGTACACCTTAAAGGGTAGAGAATAGAACCATTCTTTTATAGTATCTTCACCATACATATCAAATGCCCACTGAATACACCACTCCTTAGAGGGTGGTTGGGGCTGGTGTTCTGTGTGTCTCAACAACAAACAATTATATTCCGTAAAAATCATCCAGCGCCATTTAAGTCCTTGTACCATTCCCCTCGTAATAATTCCTTCATGCATTTCACAGTCATTAGCTACAGATAATCCAGAATAATCAGATACCCAATTGCGCCTTATTAATAAGGCACGCTTAAGCTCCTTACGCCACTCCGTTATTTTGCTGTTCCCTCGGAACTCTGGATAAAGAACGGGATCAAGTACTGTCGTCGGTGTCAAGATCATCGTCAATAAGCATTTTTTTAATATTTACTATAATGTCTTCGGGATATTTGTTGTGACTAAACATTTCTTCTTTTGTGGTATGTTCTCTTTTTGCCAACATATCCAAGACTATTCCTGCTCGTTCTCCTTGTATAATAACAGGCTCTTCGTTTACTAACGAAATTCCGCCTATTTCATATTCCCGTAGTGTGGGATAGTATGCAACAGTCACAATCAAAAAGCTGTCATCCATCATTAGTTTTATAGTCCTTTCCCCACCCGTTTCCTCTATAAATAACGTGGGGAGAAGTAATCACACGCTTCATTTCCCCACCACATTTAGGACACTCTAAGAACTCCGGTCGTTCTGAGATGGGAAAGTGACGAGCAATCACATATCCACACTTAACACAACGAAATTCATATAAGGCCATAGCCTACTCCTTCAGTACAAACTCTGTTCCTATTCTGTCTAATAAAAAGTCGGGAACTATTATGCTTTCTAGTTTGTGAATAGAAATAATAATCTTTCCCTCTTTATGCCTTGTCTTAAAGCCGAAATGCGGCCCACCAATCACGTTTTCCATTGTGTCATCAAACCCCAAAGCCTCGGCTATGGCGTCTTGAATGATTTTATTCATGTTTGGTGGATCACCCTTCCTTGTTCTAGAAGGATACAACACCAGATATTGAAAATGGATAGGGGGACTCCATACTTTACCATTTAGTTCAGCAAGTATGGAGTCCTTTAGTAATTGTTTCCAATCCTTCACAGATTGCTTGTATCCAAACCGTACCTGCCCACGATTAAAACAGTGGTTGATACTTATATCAGCGAGGTACGGTAGTTCAACTATCATTGTACAAGCTTCTGTTCGGGTTGTCAAGCCCAGTTTTATACACTGAGTCATTTTCAAATACAGAAAGTTCAGCTAGATAACGGCGAGTCGTTTCAATATTTGAATGTCCCAACGTTTCCTGAATAGCTAGTAGATCAGCATTCCCTTTATAAGCTAGTGCCGCCCAGGTACGGCGAAGGTCGTGAGGGGCAAGTTCTGGCACACCCAACTTCTCTCCGTACTGCGAGACAATGTTATAGATTGCTTTCTCAGAGATTGAGTTTCCCCACTCATTATTCACGTAAGACAAGAACACGCGACCGTTAAAAGTCTTCTTTTCTTCTGGTAAAAAACTGGCATAGTGGAGCAGGGCATCAATCGTCCACCCTGGTACGGGGATTGATTGAGTACGATTTCGCTTGCGGCGGAGATCACGGATGATCCAAAACACTTCGCCACTATCTTCTACTTTCTCAAACTGCCCCCAGGTCAAAGATATTAGCTCTCCACGACGAAGGGCTACGCCTACCAACAAACTCAGGATGGCGTAGTCTCGACTACCTGTAGGAGTTTCTACATCAGGCAGGTTAAGAAGCTCGGTCGCCTTCTCTTTGCTAAGCCACGTGGCAAGACGTTTTCCTTCGCTGGCAACATTTCCTATTCCCTGAATAGCAGTAGCCATACGTGCATCAATCAGGTTAAGGGACGCTGCCGTAGCAAAGTAACGACGCACCGCCGACAGCTTGGCGTTGATAGTAGCTGCTGCAAGCCCTAGATCGTCTCGCATATACGCCTTCCACGCCAGCACACCACGATAGGCGTCTGCCTGCCCTGTCTGCTGATACCAACGGATAAATGAGGTAACTGCCCCCTTGTAGGCCACCCTAGATGACATAGAGTCTAGAGAGCCTAGCAGGACTTCTAGCGCAGTATCTTTCTTTTTGTACGGAACTACTGACATTTCAAGCTCTCCTTTCTTTTCCCTCATTATAGCCTACATTTTAAGCAGTATCAAGCAGAAAAAACTCCTGGCAAAGGAAGTTGGTAGTATTCTGGTTTTTCTTTTTCGTAATCCCAGTCTAACCAGCGTAAGGTTGTCTCTCCTTGCCAGCCCTTTTGCCACACAAAAACACTGTAGTCATGTGCGTTAGTGTTGGCTTTGCCAAACAATTCTTCACGCGGGTCTTGTTTGTAGAAACTAGGACGCCTCACCAATATATACACGTATTTAGCAGGGTATTCTTGCCAGAACGCTACTCGCTCTGCTGAATGTAAGAAATTAGTACGGAGCAGTTGAATACTCCATCCCCCTTCACGTAGTAAGTAAAGATTTTTTCTGGCAAAGTTCTCTGCCGTAGGTTCATTGTTTACTGTAAAAGGGGGATTTCCTATCGCCAAATCATAGGATTTATTAGGCCAAAAATTTAGAAAATCAGTGTTGTCAAAATATTCGTTATAAACCAGTGGCTTTGTCGGCATTTTCATCAGTTCGACGCCAGTGATCCAGGCGTCTTTGTACACCTGACGAACAGCACTACCAAACCGACCTGTGTTTGCTCCCCCATCAATGACGTTAAGGACGCTGACACGATCTGCATCCTGTAGAAACTCATAACTTAGTTGTGCCATCCTAAGCGCAAGTTCTCTAGGCGTAATAAATTCATTCAAAGCATTGTTACGGCGTTCGGCGCTATACTCAATCATATCTTTCCCATCTCCCGTAGATAAATGTCCATTTCATCGTGTCGTAACAGGCGATCAAAAATCATTACGCCATCTTCTATCAAGAAAGTCATGCGCCAGCCCACCTTATTAACCGACACATAACCTATGATATAGGGTAATGATTTAAACGCCTTGTGAGGATTAAGGCTGTTTGGTAGCTCTCCATATCTGGTAACAACATTAATCAGTCTGTCTACATAGGTTGCTACTTGCGGGTCATGTCTTGCGGCTTCCCAATCCTGAATAAATTGATTGGTAATCTTAATGTCCCTAATCTTTCTGTCCGTAGAGTCGGTGGTTAGCGTCATAGATTACATCCTCATCTAGTTTAATTCCGAGACGATGAAGTAACTCCTGGATCGCTTCTTTCTCCAACCCATCCCCATAATAAAAAGCGTCCCAATTAATTCCCTCATCTGCTGTAATGACGGGAACACTTTCCCCATCCCGCGTAGCATATATGTCTGGTCCTACCAAAATGTACTTTAGTACAGGACTATCATTTCCTGCTCCGTTTACTATTTCATGTCGAATATCTTCACACGTATAGTAAGGATCGGCCGCAAGCTCCCACAAACGATCTGTCATTGCTCCTGATGATGCCTTGTTTGTCAGCAAAAGAAGCTTTGTCATATCTACTTTGTAGGGGTCAAACGGCTCGTATTGGACTATTTGTTTGCCGTATTCGTCTACCCTTGGTTTCCCATTTGCTTCTCGCTGAACAATAGGAATTTCAAAGGTAGGTCTAACTCCATCTGGCATTAACCAGACCTTTGCTACACGCATCCAATTATCAATCGTACTATTTTCTTTGCCAGTAAGACGACGAGCAAATGTCATAAAGCTAAGATCATACTGACGACGAACTTCATACTCTAGGTCTTCCCAACGTTCTTTAATGAGGTATAGAATACAGGCTTTTGCGTGACCGAACCCTGTTTCTATGTTATTAAAAAACGTAAACAAGTTCATTGCTTTACTAAACCAAGCCACATCCACACCCGTCTCTTGGTTTAGTTTTTGTATTTCTATAAGTACCCTTGACATTACCCCATCAGAAGCAATTTCTGAGATGGGTTTCTCTGTAAGTTTATTAACTACTTTGTCCATTACTTGTCCCATACCTCATAAATCTTACCTTCCGCAACATGTAAGACAGAAGGACAGATTTCTTTACCTGCCTCTTCCATCTCATTAATTATAGCAGGTAACAGAGATTCCGCAAGTGCTTTTGGTACCTGAATTTCAATTTCATCGTGAACTGTAAGCCATATTCTTGCGTCTATGTTGTGTCTCTCTAGGTAGTTATTACACCGAACGATAGCGTACTTTGTCATATCTGCTGCGGTACCCTGTACCGGAGAGTTTACAGCGTTAGTAAACTTCCTATCATAAGCGGTAGTCAGGTATCTTATTCTACCTATTGCTGTGCGTGTGTGTCCATACGTCATTACTTTTCGGTATTGTTCTTGACTCCAAGACACCATTATAGGGAAGGTGTCTCGAATGATGTTACGAATACGCTCACACTCTTTTAGAGGTAGACCAGAAGTTTTATGTAGCTTCTGAGCGCCAGCACCATACCCAACTGCCAATACAAACTGTTTGGCTATGTGCCGTTCTTCGCTGTCCTTTTCAACCGTCCTGCCAAACATATGCTTAGCAAATTCAATATACACATCTTCGTTATTACACGCCTCTATCATAGCAGGGTCTTGACAAAGATGAGCAAAAATTCTTGGTTCTTGTTGGGAATAGTCTGCGCCCAAGATTACGTAGTCTTTGGTGTCTGGTATCCACAGATTTCTAAGATTAGGTTCCCCTGGGGTAGGGCGAGGAACATTCTGTAAGTTTGGATTGCTACAAGAAAGCCTACCCGTACCCGGCCCTAACTGGTTCCATTGGGGATGTACCATACCCGTTACAGGATGTACATATTTAGGATAGTTCCATCCTGACAGCTTTTGCCAGTGTCTAAAAGCCAACAAATAGTCTACAAACCTTGCATTAGGGTGATCTTTATTTTCTTCTAACCATTCTGCCAGGGTTGGGGCAGAGGTATTGGACACATCAATACCCAGTTGAGCAAACAGGGCATTGATTTGTTGTGGGCTACTGTAGTTAATATCTTCTACAGGCACTTCCACAACAACTTGTTCGCCCTTTTTTGTACGCTGCACAGGCAGAACGTAACCCTCTCCCAAAAACTCGCGTAATTTTGTCTCATACAAGTTTACCTGTTCTGAAAACTGTGGTAGATACTGTTCCCACAGGTCTACATCACACCTAACTCCCTTAGTTTCCATCTGAATTACTATCGGAAGCAAATCTAATTCAATTTTCAACACCCTTCCAAGTGCTTTCTTAGAAATTTCAGCCACTTGTGCTGCTTTTAGGCGCGGTAGATGCTCTACATCGTGAATAATGTACTCAAACTCGTCTGTCGTCATGGGTTTTTCATCAAAAGAAACCCGATCCTCAAAAGATTCTCGCATCTCCTTATCCAACACCACTCCAAAGCGGTGTGCCAGCACAAATTTAAGGTCATTGGGCTGTTGTTTGCCCATGTTAAGAAGTCGTTCGGCTATCAGTGTATCAAAAACGTTCTTCACTACTATATTTAAGTGAATTTGAAGCCACTTTACGTCAAAGGCAGCGTTGTGAATAATCTTTGTTACTGTTTCATCTTCTAAAACGCCTTTCAATACCTCAAATTTGCGGGTAAACAACCATGTATCATGCCCATCGGATAGACAGACAGATAGAATCTGTCCTGTAAAGGGATCAAGCCCTGTCGTTTCAATGTCTAAGCCTAGTTCGGCAGGCCAGTCCCTCGGAATCCGGTTGATATAAATCAT
>CAZQBH010000062.1:0-292 GCA_964591645.1 uncultured Pseudomonadales bacterium
GATTGAACAAATAATTCTTTCGTTCTGCCAGTACCAGAAATTTTACTGTTAAGTAATTTTTCAAGCTCGCTTCTAGATTTTGTATCGATTAAAACTCCACCCTTTGCAGCAGTTAATAATTTCGTCAACAACATCATCTTTTCTTCAGGCTTGAGACTATACAGTAAATTTATTAACTCTGGTAAAGTTGGATAACCAAATTGAGCTTTAACTTCTGTCAAATCGTTATAACGTTCATAATGATAGTAAATCTGAGATATCACTTTGACCACTCCATTAAAATCACCGGTAA
>CAZQBH010000062.1:302-1440 GCA_964591645.1 uncultured Pseudomonadales bacterium
TAATTCTTCAACATCAAATCAAACAATCGATCCAAAACGACTATAATACCACCACGATCAGCCAATGTTCCTGAATCTATAGATACAGATACCGCTTCTTTAAATGTGTTAGTTAATTGAGTCGCCTCCTCAAGCTCGCGTCCATGGTAACTTAATAAGGTTGGCATAAGCTCGATCCTCATTTGTGGATGACTCATGACAAAATCACGAGCTTGTTCATATGTCCCATTTTTAATAATCATGTCAGCTACACCTTTGAGAATTCTGTTTTTTTGATCAGAAGTAGTTAAGACATTTTCAAGCAAATCAAAGAAGCTGACCGCATTGTCATAATCAAACTGATCCTGTAGACCCATTTGTGTCTGAATGTAATCGATCAGTGTCGACGAAACATCTTGAAGATAAATAATGTCTCCGGGAATTCCGCCAATCATCTTTATCGAACCTTTGTTTTCAAAGTTTATGATTTGAATCAATTGTTTATAACCCTCCACAAAACTAATGCTTCCATCTTGTACTTGTTGTAAAACATTCGCTTTATAAATGTTGTAGAAAGGATAGATCTCACTTCTACCCATCGTTCGTAATTTTTTAGCTGCCTCAAGCATGTCTTCTTGGCTAAAGGTACTGAGCACCTGTTCACGCTGCCACATAAAACGAGTAACTGCCTGTTTTGGTACCTTAAAATTATAAAGAGCTCTCAATTTGTCACAGTCATCTTTAAATTGTTTTGCTGTATAGTTTGCAGGGGCTTGCCAACTCGAATCAATTCCTAGCATTCGACGGGTTTCTGTTCGAAGTAGCCATTTATTCCAAAAATGAACTTTGGAGTCGAAATGTAATACATCAAGTAAAGTCTTCCAAGGGATAAAAGGTAACAATTGACGAATTACTTGACGATTATTTGCTTGAATAGCATGTGTAAAGTTCAGAATCGTATTATCACGGGCCACCCCAGCTTTTATCGCAAAGTAATCCAAATATTCCGCATTTACTCGATCGCCGATGTAAATCTTTTGTGCATAAATCGATAGATATTGTGAGACTAAGATTAGTTTTGGAACTATTTCTTGAAGTAAAAACTCCTCATCACTTCCTGTTTTTTGAGCGTATTTATCCATTACTCCCGGTACATTTT
>CAZQBH010000062.1:1450-6144 GCA_964591645.1 uncultured Pseudomonadales bacterium
ACATCACGTCTGCAATATCACTAATAAATCTAAGATCCATGTGTGGTTTAAATATGCCAAAGAATGATCGACGATAATACATAGTCTCGTAATGGGGTATATATAGTGCGGAAAAGAGATCTTCCACATCCCAATTCAGATGCTGTAATTCTGCAGCCCGTTGAATCACTAAACTGTTGTACGAAAACTCTTCAAATTCACGTTGCTTTCGGTTGACTAATGATTTCAAAGATAGTCGTAACGATTTTCCCAAAATCAACTCTTGAATTGATGGCTGATGATATAATGACAAGGCATAACTATATAAACTGTCTTTCCTGTCAACATACCAAGCGGTGGGTAAACCAAATGTTTTAGTAAAAAATTCTTTTGTTTGTGTATCATTCAAACTATCTACGGTCGCTTGTTGAAAATAGTACCGAATATCAAAAACGGGTGATATTAATAAATCTTGAACCAAAAACCTGGTAAATCTATTATGATTCAAGGTAGAAATAATATGTGATACACCGCTAAATTTATCTGAATTGAAAACAATAATACCATTCAATAATCGAATATCTACTTGAGGGTAACGTGTTATGGCATAATTTTGAAGCACTTGACCACATGCTAATAATTTCTTCCAATGTTTCAAAAAAATTGGATTTAATGGTAATAAAGATTGAATAGCATCGTCATACATTGAAGCTACATAATTGGCGTATGATCCCACTCGTTCAGCTACTGCTCCAAAAAGAATCGGATCCATGCGATTCGTATTTAATATTGCCGCAAGCTGTTGAGGTGAAGATGAGGATATAACACTTAATAATTCTTGATGGACAGATTGTCTCCAACTCAAATCAATTGCAGTTTCTTCAGTTTTCGTAGAGCCAAAATCAAACCATTGCTGTTGAAGTAACTGATTGAGCTGTCTTAAAATTGTAGTCCCATGAGTAATATCCGAGCCATCATCCATATAATACGCCCGAAGGGCTTGAAGCATGGTTCTACCCGCCAATGGGTGGTAATCTAAATCAGCTAAACGTCTACCTACGGTATCTGCCTTTAATTCACCCAATCGACCAGCAAAAGCTCTATTTATTTTAGCGGAAAGATAAGCCTTTTGGTCTATCTTGGTTTGAGCTCGGGTTTCAACAGCTTTGACAACACCGGCAAACCTATCTTCAAAATGGCCATATTCATGAATTATCACCGCCATCAATGCATCCATTGAGGGCATCAGATTAATGATTTGTTGATTGAGAACGAGTGTGCCATCAGGAGATGAAAAAGCATTTGGATCTTTCTGATTTGCTGCAATTAATAATCTTGGTTTTGGTAAAAGCGATTTTCCGTCTTTCGCCCGTTCTTTATTTACCAATTCCCATATTCTTTCTAACTCATGCTGAAGTATAACTACTCGAGGATCATCAAGTGCATAAAAACCTGATGAACGAGCTATAACTTGAAATGTATACAGAGCTTCTTCATATTCCTGATCTGTAGATTTAAAATTTACATTCGTTAAAGGCTGAATCAATGAGTCGTCATGAATTAAGTTATCAGTATCAATTCTATTAGTTTGATAGAAAGCGATATCTTCTTGAATCGTAGCAACTTGATATTTTGTAGCAATTCCATTCGATCGTTGCGTTTGATTTGGTCCTAATTGTTTATTTGAAATTTGTTCTATAACCCAAGGAAGATTTATACTCGATCTATTCCCATTCCCACCCCCAAAATTCACTGCCTGTTGCATCCGCTGAACAAAGGCACTATCAGGAACCTTTTTGGCAATTTGCCCTACAATAAACCTAACCACTTTGGTGGCTACCCAAGGAGACGCCACTGCTGCAGCCAGAGGCATAATTGTTGCTGCTACTCCACTCATCACCGGCATCGCCGCCATCACCGGACTAAACCCGCCCAAAACCATTGCTTCTTGTTGTGCAGGTTGAGAAACCTGCTGAGGAATTGCCGTAATAACCGGCGTAGCAACCCCATTCTGTCCGACAATGGTATATTCAGTAGGAGTAACTGTTCCCATCACCACAAACTCCTGACTTCTATTTACTATCGTATTAAAGTTTTTACTCAAAAATGCATACGCTACTGCCTTGGGATCTTCTGCATCATCTTTTTTTGCTTTGGCTATCTGCTCTTCAAACAAACCCTCCCAAACGGATCGCAATTCGGTTCCTTCTTTTGGAAAATAGTATCCGTCACCGCTATCATTCTGAATCAGACTCGCCAAATCTACTATTCGAGGGTCATTAATATCCACGTCAATCGAAATAATAGTTCCATTCTCGCCCGCATATGCTTTTTGAGCCAGTGAAATATCAGGTGTCCATGAACCAAACCCTGAATTTGAAGTATCACCCAACAAAACATGACGAAGAATCGTTTCAGTATCAGTTAAGGTTTTACCACTACCCAGCGGATAAAATCCTTTTTTTGCCGAATTTGTTGTTGTTGCCAAACCTCCAGGCAAAACGTCGCCACCTTTAAAATTTTGAATCGCTTTGTATAACCGAACCTTACCACCATTAGCCCTAACTTTTTGTAAATCAACATACCATTGAATTTCATTTGGATGATCAACCAACCAAACCAAATGTTCTATACCGCTCTGTAAATCAACATTTCTTTCCTTATCAAGAACGACTCTTGCATAATTCGATTGATCTACAAATGTATGCGTGTAAGAAAGTGAGGCAGGATTCCGATTAAACTCAAAAAGTGAATCGAGAGATTTTTTTCCTCCCGCATCTGCCGTATATGCTGCTGCATCAGCTTGATGAAGCATAATAGCAAATCTCACATATCGTCCCGGATCAACACCAATCGCCTTCGCTCGGTTAATCAGATCATACACTGCAGGAATTTCGCCAAGACCAATTTTATTCTCCAAATACGTCAAATATCTACCAATATCATTCTGGCCTATTAATGACACCGCTAAATTAATTTGTGCTTGAGGGTAACCTAGTTGATCCATGATCTCCATCACAAGTGGTAGTGTTTTTTCGCTTTGTGCGGCCAATGATTTATCACGTGGATCAATTAAGGTTTTTCCAATATCATGAAGCAACAGTGTCAATCTCAAGAATTGTCTGTCCTCAGAATTTAACCATGGAGCAATATATCGCTCAAATTGTATCAGTGCCATTTTTGTATGTTCACGAACGGTATACTTCTCCCACACATACGCGCTTCCCTGATACAATTCTGTTAATTTCATTGGTGTTGATGACAACGAAATGGGAAGCTTTTCTAATTCACTCAGAAGCTCATCAGCATGTGTCTCTGCGGCACCACCTTCCCGACGTAATGCGTTTATAAATGATCGGGACTTTGATTTCATCCAATACCGATTCCAACGCTTTTGAATATCTTGAAAAAAATCTCCTCTCCACTCCCCTATTTTTCGTACTGGCTTCCACATTACCTCATCTACCTTCACCGCTGCCCCATTCATCCGCTGAACAAAGGCACTATCAGGCACTTTCTTGGCAATTTGTCCCACAATAAACCGAACCACTTTAGTTACCACCCAAGGAGACGCCACTGCTGCAGCAAGAGGCATAATTGTTGCCGCTACCCCGCTCATCACCGGCGCCGCCGCCATCACCGGACTAAACCCACCCAAAGAACCCGCCTCGGACTCCTGCGCTCCCGAAACTTCTTGTTTCCACTGTTCTTTGGTTTTGCCAAATAACTTTACTGGAGTAATCGTCCAAACATTGTCTTTGTACGTATATGTATACAAACTTGAACCTAACTCGAGGTCGCCATTGGAGTACAACGTATGTCCGCCATAATCATCAAGCCGAAACCCATCAATCAATACCTTCGTGTCACCAACACTAGACCTGATATTTGCTTCTATCGATCTACCATTCCTTTTAACCTCGATGACATCACTCGACTTGAACATATAATCAATGCCAACAGATTTATTGTCATCCAATGTAATGACTCTCGGTTCCCATAAAGAATCTAACCATGACGGTATTCCTGATTCTATATCCTGAAACAATAAGGGATATAGTTCATTGAGATCAATTCTATCGAATTGGTAATTGCCATTATCATTTTTGTACACCAACGGAGCCTGCTGATCCAGCCACCGAGACACCAAACTCGATGCAGGGGCTAGTTTGTGGTGATACATATCTATAGTAAGAGAATACAAATGAGTATCATCAAGACCAGAAGAAGACAAATAGTTACCTTGCCCCAAATATGCCTCAACCAATTCAGACGAATATTGTTGTTTTAATTTTGCAATTAGGCTTTTGTATTCAAAAAATAAATTACCCCTTTTTCCCGGATCAAGCTTACTCAAAAAATAAAATTGATTTTTCAAATCAAATCTCTTCGACTCTATGTCGGGATACTTTTGGAAGTTTTCTATACCGATGACTTTATATCTAGGTATAAAATATTTTTGAAGCCCACTAGCAGAAAATTCATAACTTTTAAAATTGTTATTCCTTATATATTCATCAATCGATCCCTCCTTGATAAGGTATTTTTCCAAAAACGTAAGCATCACTTGTTGATCATCTCCATTAGGTATTGTTGCCAATTGCTCCACAATCATCATAAGATTTCTGGACGCACTATGAAGTTCGCCGTTCTTATCAACATCACTAACATTCATCATCCTGTTTCTAATTTCCGGATGAAGTTTCAAGATATTC
>CAZQBH010000063.1:0-2793 GCA_964591645.1 uncultured Pseudomonadales bacterium
TGGGGTAAAAATTGTTGCCGTCGAGACTGAAGGTCCAGTACATGTAGTTTTCGGAGACATCCTTTTGGCCGTTGCGATTGACGTCGTTGTATTTACAGGCGGTGATACTTCCCTTTTCGATCTGACAGGAAGAGCTACAACCATCGCCACTGATGGTGGCGCCATCGTCACATAATTCACCGGACTGAACATACCCATCGCCACAGACGGCAGTCTTACAGGAATCCGTACAAGCGTCAGTGTTTACAGAATTTCCGTCGTCACATTGTTCAGTGCCGTTAACTATGGCGTCTCCACACCTTGGAGTGGTACAAGCGTTGGTACAGGCATCGGTGTTAATGGAGTTTGCGTCGTCACATTGTTCGCCGGCGTCAACACGTCCGTTGCCACAGTAGGCAGGAATGTTACAACCGTTGTTGAAAATGGCTTGGCCTTCGGTAGTCCAGTTTTTACCAGGATATGATCCACCGATATAGTCAAACGGAGGAATAATGTCTCCCCAAGCAACCGTGATGCCCGGATACCAAACTACACCATCGTGACCATCGTGACCGGAAACGTCAGCGGACTTGTCTGGGTTTTGGGTGTTGTAGGGATTACTTTGACTGCTGGTTGAGTGACATATGGTGACTTTGGGTTCAATCAACTGAAGAACACATTTGTTACTACAGGAAAAAGTCGATGAAGATAGACCGCCAAGGTCTGCGCCATCACAGGCTTCAGAACCATTTTTGATTCCGTCACCACACCATGTTTCCGTCTGACAGGTTGAGCTACAGTGATCACCGCTGACAATGTTTCCATCATCACAGGTTTCACCGGCATCGATATTGTTATCGCCACATCTGGGTCCATAGACTGTTTGAATTTCACAAGAGACCGAGCAATATGTACAACTGCTGTTGTATGTAGGCACACAAACTATGCCATTGTTTACACCAGCATCACAAGCTTCCGATGAAGATTTGTTGCCGTCCCCACAAACATTTCTAACAACACCAAAGTAGTTTGCAGATTCTGAGTTACTGTCGTAGACGGTGCTGTTATATGTTCCGTGCACATGAGCCGTGTTGGTATATTGGCCTGACGTTACTGTACTTTGACCAGTACAAATCATTGATGACCCAGAAGTTAATGTCGTTTGAGGACAAGTGACGACGACCCCTCTGTTATCAATCACTGAGACATTTGTCATGTCAACATTTCCGGTATTTTGGATGTTATATGTGAAATGAGCGGTGTCACCGACGTATAAATTTTGACCGGGAGCCGAATCTGCATCATCACTCTCAACTGCTTTTTCAACCAAGGTGATTTGCGGTGCGGATACAAGAACAGAAGAAAGAGACCCAACTAAATAAGCAACGTTATTTTTTTGTTCCTCGGTTATGAATTGAGATACTGGTGATCCCCCAGGATATTGGTTCACAAAACCATCAATCCTTAATGTGTATAGTTTGTCATCGATGGTGAAACTTCTTGATCCGTAACTTACTGGGAAGGAAATACGATCGTCACAAGGAGTTAGAGACGTTTGCCATGCGGGACAACGGCCATATGAATTTGAGGTTTCTTCAATTGAAAAATCAAAATTGAAATCCGGGTTTGGTGAGACAGAAGGTTTTGAGAAACGGAGGGTTATGTTTAACCTGGCACCAGAAGCAGCTCCGGATAGAGTTCCCCAGTTCATATGAGTTAGGGCACCGAGATAGAAACTACTCCCTGTGTTAAAAGTTTGTTCTCCGCTTCCATCGAAACGAAGCCCACTTTTTTGACTTCCAGAGGGAACACCCCAGCGAATTTCTTCAGTGTTAATTCCAGTGATGTTGGAACCTCCTGTAACGTTGGTCCAAACACCAGTGACCGATGTAAGAGCATAGTCGTCGGAAGGATTATTGGGGAGTATTGGCTGAGATGGCGAAGAGGATACTGTAATCGCATCAGTCATTACTGATGAATTTTGTTCACCAGTACAATTATTGTCACTAAAAGCAACAACGGTAAGGTCGTATGTACCAACACTTGTGGGAGCAGTGAGGGTGTAGGTTGATGTCGCTCCTGAATAGTCGTGTTTTATGTTGGGATTGTTGTCACAAACCGGAGACTGTCCTTCAATGGTATATCTCGTAGATTCCCAATCATTACCTTCGTCGCTGCCATCAGTATTTAAATTAATATCTACTGAAATAGAATCTGAAGGAGATACTGTTGCAGCCGATCCATCATTTACTGTGACAGAGACGAATGTGCGACTGTCCAAAAATGGATAAGAAAGAACAATTGACCCGCCACCGTCGATGACATCGATTATGTAGCTGGGCCTGTAGTTGCCATCAAGTCTGAAAGATAGCGAGATATTACCCAATTCATCTGAAGTCACTTCAGGACTGATGTTGAAAATGGGGCTATCGGATGAAGAAATATGGAGTGTGTAGGTGGTGTTGGGCTGGAAACCAGTGCCGGTGATGTAGACAGTGTCGGTGGGGAAATAATCGGATTTATCAGTGGTGATTGAGGGTTTTACTTCGGGGGCTTCTTGTTCGAGTTGAGAGATTGCATTGAGAGGTTGAGGAAGAGCCACGGTGGGTTCGGGGGTGGGGGTGGCGGAGGGGGTGTTGTTTTGTTCTGCCGGAGGGGAGTTGTTGTTATTTTCCACAGCAGTGGGTTCGGGGGTGGGTACTTCGGTAGGGGTCACTTCGGGGGTAACAGAGATTTCAGGTGTAACTACAATTTCCGGAGTGGGGGTGATTTCCGGAGTAGGAGTAACGGTCGGCTCGACGGTTGGTTCGGGGG
>CAZQBH010000063.1:2803-4024 GCA_964591645.1 uncultured Pseudomonadales bacterium
AGACTGAAGGACGAAATAAAGGATATAACCTTTCTTACTTTTTGGTTCTTCATTTGTTTATAAGGGTTTTTACAGGCAAACCGATAACTAGACCGGTTTCACTATTGGCTCCTTATAACCAAAGTGACCACATAAGGTTATAAATCAATGCCTTCTAGGTCGTATTGTATAGAATAATATAGTCTTGTCAACTGTCTTTTTTCTGCGTAATAGCGGGAGGGGCAGAGTAGATTGGTTCAACAGGTTTGTCCGAACCATTAACATCAATATCTAGGGCAAACCCAAGAGCGTTGGCAACGGAAACGCCAACACGGGTGCCGGTGAAAGAGCCTGGACCGGGGTTTACTTCTACTTCGTCGATGTCCTGAGGCTTGACGTGCTCCCGATCAAGACAGGAGGTTAAAAAACCAAAAACGTCCTGGTCACGCGGAGAGGCGACGTTTCTGACGTATTCACGGTCATTTATTCTAATTACCGTCTTCGTGTTGTCGGTTGAGTCGATGTATACCTTCATGTGCGTTCAATTATTTTTATTTCTCTTTCGTCTTCACCATGTGCTTTAAAATTAACGTCGAAACGTTTTTGGGGAAGAATGTCTTGGAATTTTTCAGGCCATTCAACGATGATTAGATTTTCTGGATCGGACCAGACCTCATCAATATCAAAGGCGCGAATATCTTCGACCGAGTTCAAACGATAAAGATCCAGATGATAAAAAGTCTTAATGATGGGATGATTGGTAACGGGATATTGGCGCATGATGATAAAGGTGGGAGAAACGATGCGCTCAATGCCAAAAAATTTACCCAAACCTTGAGTGAAAGTGGTTTTGCCGGCAGCTAAGTCACCATAAAGACAGATCGTGGTCCCCTTTTCCAACTTTGCGGCAAATTTGAGGGCTATTTCCCGTGTTTCTTCGTAGGAAGTGGAGATAAAAGTTTCTTCCATAGGTCAAATTTTACAATTAAAAGAGAAAGAATGATCATACCAACCGAGTCGATGGCAACGTCACGAAGAAGTCCAGTGCGACCAGGAACGAACAGCTGATGAATTTCGTCGGTGAAAGCGTAACAAATGGAAATTAGAAAAGCCTTAACGGGATTTTTGCGGCCAAGAGCCCAGTACCACAACAGAAAGAGAATCGAGTATTCCAAAACGTGAGCTGTCTTCTTAAAAATAAAATCGACGACGTAAATTTTGTTTGAGGGCAGATCAGGACGG
>CAZQBH010000063.1:4034-6106 GCA_964591645.1 uncultured Pseudomonadales bacterium
ATTTGCGGAGCATGAGGGTATTTTAATCTGTCCGATGGCGAAAATACAGCCAGGTGCCGGAAACGGTCAGCAGAAAAATACCAACAAAGAAGAACGTCTTTGAGTTATTGGCAGAAGATCTTTTGTTTTCGGATACGGAAGGGGTTAGCTCCAAAACCGTACCCGAGTCTGAAGAAAGAATGGCGGAAAAAGTAGTTTCACCAAGGATTTTGGGGGCGGCGGAGGCTGTGGCAATAATGGTTGGCTTTGGCTGAGAAACACGAGTTGGAACAGTGGTATAGGTAGAATTAGGGGTTGGGGTGCGTGTGGGCGGGCTAGACGGAGTAGATGTGACAGTTGGAGTTGGTGTGGGATCGAGGGTCTGAGTCGAAGTTGGGGCGGAGGTTGAAGTGGGGATGAGCGGATCACTAATATCAATAGTCAGTGAATTTGATTCTCCGGCGGATGAGGAACTATTACCGGTGTAGCGCTTTAACTTGAGAAGATAACTGCCGGGACCAAGATAATCTTTATCTTCCGGGTCCGAGTTGAAAATAATTTTGACAGTTTGATCATTTTTTAGCTCAATAAAATTTTCTTTGATAAAAGAAGACTCAGGTGATGATTGATATTTAAACCACTCTCCTTTTGTGCCCCAGGTTTGGCCAAAATAGTGAGGAGAGTCCGGCGAGGTAAGGGCGACTTGGACAAAACAAGATGAGGAAGAAGCGACACCTGAAACAAGAGCATCAACTGAATAAAAACTATCCTGTTTTTGGGGATTGGAGATGGTGAGAGAAATAGCGGCGTGGGAAATTTTGGGGAACAAAAAGACAACAAAGCAGATTGTAGGCAGGAGTGAAATAAATCTCACTAATAATAGTTTACATGAAGATAGTAGCTGTCAAGCCCGCCATCATTATGATGGACACGAACATATTTGAGAGCACAACCGTTTGACCCTGAGTAACTTCCCCGGAAGAGCTTACCGTCACGGACAGATTTTACTTCGAGACTGGCACTTTTAAGGTCAATACCGTTGTGGAATTTGTAAATGCTGCTAACCCAAGTATGATTAATGGCCCAAGTGACCCCAAATCCCTGATAGAGAGATATTTTGGGATTAAGCGGCCAGTCCCAGGAACCGGTTGGGTTGAAAGAATCACCGTCGGAGCTGCCGCAATCAGAACCAGAACAGTTTTCATAATCAACGGGTTTAAGATAATTAAAAGGATTTTTGACATCATGGTCTTGTCCGACGATGAAATGAAGATGGGTGCCGCTTGAGTTACAGGATGATCCCTGAATAACTTTGGCAATGACTTGACCAGCTTTGACGTCTCCAACTTCAGTTTCGATACCTTTTCCGGCGATAACGGCTTCGATAGCTTCCAGTTCAGCCCGGGCTTTGGCAAGAAGTGATTGAAATTTTTTCTCATCACTCTGAGTGGTAGCAAGAAGTTTTTGCTTCTCGGCCTGTTGAGCATCGAGGGCTTTTTTCTGGGCCACCATCTTATCTTTTAGTTTTTGGACCTCGGCTTGTTTGGCGACCTTGTCTTGTTTGCGCTGGTCATAGTCGTTGCGGGATCTTTCCAGTTCGGCAAGGATTAATTGATCCTTGGTTTTGACAGTATTGAGGTACTTTACTTTATTAAAGTAGTCACCAATAGAATCGGCAGAAAAAATAAGGTCAAAAGAGGTGACACGACTCTGTTTGTAGCTTTCTCGGACACGAGCAATGTAGATTTTTTCCAACTGATCCATTGAGTCGGTAACTGTTTCCAGAACACCATCAAGAACGGTTATTTCTTTCTCCAGATTGTTTATTTGGGCCTGGGTTTGATTGATCTGAGCTTGGGCTAGATTGATTTTGGAGTTTAAGGTAGAGATTGCTTGCTTTAGAGTTACCTGTTCACCCTGAAGCGAAGATATTTTTTCGTTACACTTCTTGATGTACTCATTAATTTGATCAACGTTTTCAGCTCCAGACGGAGGATTTCCATCGCACTCAATAGCATAAGCCGGTTTGACCCAGCAAAAAATAGAAAGACAAAAAAGCAAAGATAATAGCTTTTTCATTTTGAACGTTTTAC
>CAZQBH010000064.1:0-879 GCA_964591645.1 uncultured Pseudomonadales bacterium
GTACACCACATCCACACCCTTACCGTAGGTTACGTCCTTTACACACTGGACCACGTTTTCACGTGTATACACAATCACGTGGTCACAACCGTGCTGTATGGCAAGCTCGGCCTTCTCATCGCTGCCCACAGTACCGATTACCTTAGCCCCCAGATGCTTTGCCCACTGGCACATGATGAGCCCTACACCGCCTGCGGCAGCATGGATAAGCACCATATCTCCCCTGCGTACCTTGAAGGTACTAAAAAGCAGATAATGAGCGGTTAGACCCTTCACCATGGCAGCAGCGGCTGTTTCATCGGAAACCGTATCAGGAAGCTTCACCAGCCAGCGGGACGGAATAGTACGATATTCACTGTAGGCTCCGATGGGACCACCGCAATAGGCAACGCGATCACCCACCTTGAACCCACTTACCCCCTGCCCCAGTTCTTCCACCACACCGGCGGCTTCCATGCCAAGACCGGAAGGCAGCGGAATCTTATAAAGACCTGTACGATGGTAAATATCGATGAAATTGATGCCGATTGCCTTCTGGCGTATCAGCACCTCCCCTGCCCCCGGCTTGGGCATAGCCAGGTCATCGAACTGTAATGCCTCGGCACTACCGTTTTTATGGATACGAATCGCCTTCATGCTTTTCCTTTTATAGATTCCCGCTTTCACAGGAAGCACAAAATAGGTACAAAGCTATCCTTATGTCTAGAGAAACCATATTCGCGCTGGCAACTTCTTACGGAAAATCCGGGGTTGCGATTATCCGTATCTCGGGTACGGGCGCTCTGGATGCACTTTGCACACTCACTGGAAAATCATGCTGGCAGCCTAATGTAGCAACCTACTGTTCATTTTTACCACCCACCACCCACCAACCACCAA
>CAZQBH010000064.1:903-1383 GCA_964591645.1 uncultured Pseudomonadales bacterium
TGGGGAATTTACACGTCGCGCTTTCCTTAATGGCAAGATGGACCTGATTGAGGCGGAAGGCCTTGCAGACCTGATTGACGCCGAAACGCGCGAACAGAAAAATCAGGCTCGCCGCCAGATACAGGGCGTGCTCAGTTGTTATTATGAAGACCTGCGCACACGCATTATTTCGGCGCTGGCACATCTGGAAGCTTACATTGATTTTCCCGATGAAGATATTCCACCGTCGGTTCTTTCCAACCTGCGCGGTGAGATTGAATCGCTGCAAATGCTTATTGGCTCTACACTTGCCGACCATCACAAGGGCGAACGCCTGCGCGATGGCATTCACGTGGTAATCCTCGGTGCGCCGAATGTAGGCAAATCAAGTTTGCTTAATATGCTTTCCAAACGCGATGCCGCTATCGTGTCGCACAAGGCGGGTACGACTCGTGACGTGATCGAAATCCATATGGATATTGCTGGTTTTCCAGTGATACT
>CAZQBH010000064.1:1393-2374 GCA_964591645.1 uncultured Pseudomonadales bacterium
GACAGTCACGATGAAATTGAAGAAGAGGGGATTCGTCGTGCATTGGCACGTGGCGAGCAGGCGGATTTGAAGTTGGTAGTTTTTGATTGCAGCGCCTCAGAAATGGACGAAAAGAGCAGGGGGTTTATTGATAGCAACGCATTAATTATACTTAATAAAATTGATATTTCACCACCGCGCTATGTAGAGGATAATATATTTCCTGTTTCGACCAGAACGGGCGAGGGGATCGACGTACTGATGGACGCGCTCGAGAAAAAAATAGGTAACATCTTCAGTGGGGAGACCGCACCGATGATTACACGCGTTCGCCACCGCACACTTCTGGAAGAAGCACAGGCGGCACTTTCGGGGATTGATTTCTCCTCACCTCTGGAGCTCACCTGTGAACGACTTCGCCAAGCAACGAATTCTATTGCGAAAATTACTGGAAAAATCACGGTGGATGATGTATTGAGCGTGGTCTTTAGCGAGTTTTGCATAGGCAAATAATGTATAATTTCGATGTTATAGTGATCGGTGGCGGGCATGCTGGCACAGAAGCGGCGGCTGCAGCCGCACGCATGGGCGCACGTACAGCGCTCGTAACACATAAGGCATCTACCATTGGCGAAATGTCATGCAATCCAGCTATAGGAGGTATTGCTAAAGGAACGCTGGTAAAAGAGATCGACGCACTTGATGGTGTTATGGGGCGCGCCATAGACCGTGCTGGCATTCACTATCGTGTATTAAATGCAAGCAAGGGGCCAGCGGTGAGGGGCCCCAGGGCGCAGGCAGACCGTAAACTTTACCGGCAGGCAGTTCAGGATATTCTAAAGGAATATGAATATCTTACTATCATTGAAGATTCGGTTGAGGATCTGGTTATTGGCCAGTATAATATTGGTAATACTAAGGAAATTCAAGGCATTATTTGTGCTTCTGGCAGGGAATTCCGTGCCCCGAAAGTGATCCTGACGGCTGGAACATTCCTTAATG
>CAZQBH010000064.1:2384-5766 GCA_964591645.1 uncultured Pseudomonadales bacterium
ATCTTGGGCGTCTCAAGACTGGCACCCCGCCAAGGCTAGATGGCAAATCCATTGACTGGAAGGACCTGGATGAACAGCCGGGCGATAATCCTCCCAACCCTTTTTCCTATCTGACCAAGGCAGTAACTGTTCCACAGATATCCTGTTATATCACCCATACCAACGCAAAAACACATGAAATCATTCGTGCGAATCTTGATCAGGCACCAATGTACTCTGGCCAGATTGAATCAACCGGTCCACGTTATTGCCCCTCCATTGAAGATAAAGTGGTGCGGTTTGCTGCCCGTGAAAATCACCAGATTTTCCTGGAACCGGAAGGGCTGGATGATGACACGGTTTACCCAAATGGCATCTCGACGTCACTTCCGGAAGAGGTCCAGCTTGAGATTCTGAAAACCATCCCGGGACTGGAAAATACCCGGATGATACGGCCTGGCTATGCCATAGAGTATGACTATGTTGACCCTCGGGAGCTTAAGGCAACACTCGAAACGAAGAAAGTGAAAGGCCTTTATCTGGCTGGCCAGATTAATGGGACAACGGGCTATGAAGAAGCGGGGGGGCAAGGTATTGTGGCGGGTATCAATGCCGCTACGGCAGCCGCTGGTGGCAAGGAATTTGTTATAGATAGGTCAGATGCTTATATTGGTGTTATGATTGATGATCTGATTACGCTGGGCACGAGCGAGCCTTACCGGATGTTTACTTCACGTTCTGAATATCGCCTTAAATTAAGAGCAGATAACGCGGACTTTAGACTCACGCCAAAAGGAAGCGAAATCGGGTGTGTTGGGAGTGAACGTACTACTATATATAGCAATAAAGAACTTAACATGAATGTTTCACGTGAAACATTTTCCATAATCTCGCTTACACCAAATGAGGCAAAAGTTTATGGCATAAACTTAAACCAAGATGGCATCCGTCGTTCTGCATTTGATCTCTTGAAGTACTCTCATATTGACTTTGACCAGCTTTCTTCTATCTGGCCTCAACTAAAATTAATTCCAAAAGAGATAGTTGAACAGCTGGAGATAGAAGCCATGTATTTAGACTACCTTCAAAAGCAGGAAGAAGATATTCTTAGTTTTAAAAAAGAAGAGCAGATGAAGATTCCAGAAGATTTTGACTATGACCCATTACCATCTTTATCTACTGAAATTAAAACAAAACTTAAAACCATTCGTCCTGCTACCATTGGGTCCGCCAGCCGCATCCAGGGAATGACTCCAGCTGCCATTATTTCCCTGATGGCATTCATCCGTAAATCGAATAACGCCTCGCGTACGAATAAAGCATGTGCCTGATACAAGCTTTGAATTACTAAATCGCTACATCAATGTTTCACGTGAAACATTTGATCGACTTTCGGTCTATTGCGAACTGCTTTTAAAGTGGCAAAGCAAGATCAACCTGATTAGCAATGATACCATTGGCAATATCTGGCAACGCCATATACTTGATTCACTCCAGGTCGTAAAATATATCCCTCCAAATTTTAGAAATATTATCGATATAGGGTCAGGGGCCGGTTTTCCTGGAATGGCTCTGGCAATTTACGGTATACGCAATATTCATCTGATTGAGAGCGATGGAAAAAAAACTTCATTTTTAAAAGAAGCAGCCCGTATAACAAAAACTGAAATTACGGTATATAATGACAGAGCAGAAAATGCTGTCATCGATAATTGTGATATTATTCTGTCACGTGCCACATCAAATTTAAACCAGCTTCTCAACCTCGCGTATAAAAATGTTTCACGTGAAACAATTTGTCTCTTCCATAAAGGAAAAAATTATTCTAATGAATTAGAAGAGGCGAAGAAATATTGGTCATTCGATCAGGAAATCTTCCCAAGCATCAGTGATTCTGGTGGAGTCATTCTAAAACTTTCTCATATCAAAAGGCATGAAAAATGACTAATATCGAACAAAATCAAAAATATAAGCCGAGGATTCTTTCTATTGTCAACCAGAAGGGCGGTGTAGGGAAGACAACGACTACCGTAAACCTGGCAACGGCTCTGGCTGCGGTCGGCAAACGTGTTTTGATTATCGATTTTGATCCCCAGGGCAATGCAAGTACGGGGGTTGGCATTGAACCTGGTGATCGCAACCTTACCTCTTACGACCTTGTTCTCAACGATATCAGCATTGAAGAATCCACAAAAAAAACGGCGGTACCGAATTTATTTGTGGTACCCGCGACCATTGACCTCACCGGAGCTGAAATTGAAATGGTGAGCCTGCTCAAACGCGAATATCGCCTCAAAACAGCAATTGAAAACTGCAAAGACTATTATGACTACATACTCATCGATTGCCCGCCATCATTAGGCCTGCTTACGCTCAACGCCCTTACGGCGTCCAACGCTGTTTTGATACCGCTACAAACGGAATTCTACGCTCTTGAAGGACTCAGCCACCTGATGCGCACCATAAAACTGGTACAGGGATCACTCAATCCCGAACTCAATATTCAGGGCATTGTGCTTACCATGTACGATCGCCGTAATAAATTCACTGAACAAATTGAACGTGACGTACGCGAATATTTCGGCGATCAGGTATATCAATCCGTGATTCCGCGTAACATACGTATGTCGGAAGCGCCCTCGCATGGCAAGCCGGCACTCATTTATGACATGCATTGCGCGGGCTCCAAAGCCTATATCGCACTCGCCAGCGAATTACTGAAACGCGAACGACAGATCAAAGAAGAACTCACCGCAGCTTAAAGAGGAAAGACTTATGGCAACGACCACACAACGGGGATTAGGAAAAGGCTTGTCAGCCTTGATTTCAGAGAACGTTATCCAACCCGCCCATGTAACGACAGAAAATCGTTCTGAATCCGGAACAACCATTGCTGGCCTTAGCAGCATGGCAATAAACCAGCTGCAGTCCGGCAAATACCAGCCACGCGTTTCTTTTGACGAAGGCACGCTCACCGAGCTTGCTGAATCGATAGAGAAAAATGGCATTATGCAGCCGATCATTGTACGCTCCACCAAACAGGCGGGCCGCTACGAAATCGTCGCCGGTGAACGCCGCTGGAGAGCCGCTAAAATCGCCGGCCTGCAGTCGGTTCCGGTGCTTGTTCGCGAGCTCACTGATAAACAGGCCCTGGAGCTTGCTCTCGTCGAAAATATCCAACGCCAGGATCTTTCACCGCTGGAAGAGGCGGGTGGTTACCAGCGCCTGATTGAAGAATTTGACTATTTACAGGAGGAACTCGCTACCGTGGTGGGCAAAAGCCGCAGCCATGTAGCCAACCTGCTGCGCCTTTTGTCCCTTCCTGAAGAAGTCAAAAAAATGCTGGATAGTGGTGACCTCACCATGGGTCATGCCCGCGTACTGGTCAATTCCGCCGACCCGG
>CAZQBH010000065.1:0-5699 GCA_964591645.1 uncultured Pseudomonadales bacterium
CAGCGGTGAATTTTGTTCAGCTGTTAAAGTTGTTATTGCTTGTGGCGCTCTATTCAATCACACGATTTATTTACCAGAACGATCAATCTAGTCTCAGCGACAGAAGAAAACATGTATTGGAATTCTTACTCAATCCCATAACGTACTGCGTAATTTTATTTCATGGCCAAATTGATGTTATCTTAATCGCGTTTTTTATCTATGCGAGCTACCTGATGATACAGTCTAAATCATGGGGAAAGATAATTATTGCCAGTTTATTGTTTGCTGCTTCAGTAGCAACAAAGACTTGGTCCGTTATATTCCTTCCGCTTTACTTAAAATTCTTTGGTTTAAAAAAAACTATTACCACTGGGTTGACTGCACTCCTCTTTTTATCGGTTGATATTTTTATCTATACCCGGATGGTATTTGGGTCTGGGTTTAAAGTCGTCCTACCGGCAGTATTAAGGCCTGGTGGTCCAGTCGGGATTTGGGGGATAAGTTATATATTTAGTAGGTGGAACAGTTTTTTGACTCAAAATAATTTGTTAATTTTTGGATGTTTGATGATTGTGGGGTTAGGAATAATATTTTTACAAAAGTTTACTTTTTGGAAATCTGTATGCATGCTAATTTTGTGGGTATATTTAATAATCCCGAATTGGGGGGCGCAATACCTATTTTGGATTGTACCGTTTTTATTTATAAGTAATACGACAAACAGAAATATTTATCTATTATTTGGAGGTATTTACCTTTCCTTTATTTATACTAATATTATTTTTCATAGCAACACTGTAAATTCAACTTTAGTTGATTTATCCTGTCTGGGTTTGTGGTTTTTCTTACAATTTATGTTTGTTAAAAATTGGAGAATTGCAAAGACGACAATAAGGTAATATGACTAGATTCATGCGCATTTTTTTTCGTTGGTGTTGTTTAAGTTTGGTGATTTTAGCACTTGTACACGTAAGAACGTATCGAGTAAATGATACAGCGCGGTTTACTCAAGACGAGTCGACTGATTTGGTTCGCATGGCCCAGTATTGGAAAGAAAAGAAAATTACCCTGGTGGGACCCATTTCAACCGATAATAGCAAAGTGTTCGGATCACTTACCTATTACATGCAGATGCCTTTTGCTGTTTTGGGGAACTTTGATCCAATCAGCTCAGTTTATGCTATGGCATTTTGGGGAACACTCACTGCCTTGTTGCTGGTGATCATCACCAAACTGGTTAACCCATCACTGAAATGGATAGCTATAGTGCTTGGTTTGATTTGGTATCCACTTCTTGAAACAAGTCGATGGGCATGGAATCCACATTTGGTGCCTTTTTGGATTGCTTTGGGAATATGGCTATTTTTGAAAGCGAAGAAACCATTTCATTATGGTTTGGTTGGAATCTGTTTAGGTTTAACGATTCATCACCATTATGTTGCCATCCTCGCCACAGCCACATTTATTATTTGGCAAAGTATAATCTTGATTAAAAAAAGGCAATTGTCATCTGTCGTCTGGATGATTGTGGGTTATGGATTCATGTTCGTTCCCTTTGTATTGTTTGATGTTCGACATCCTCCCGGACTTTTTATCCGTGGTTACCTCTTGGGAGGAAATATGCCTCACATAGCGGGGAATACCATTGGAATATGGCAACGGTTTATGACGAGTTTTTTAATGGCTGGAATGACAATCGTGAAGCAACGGATGTTCGCTATTGTAATTTTGGTATTCTCTGGAGTTTTGACGTTAATTGAAGGATATCGTCGGTCAAAAACTATCTGGTGGTTATTGCCTGTGGTAGTTCAGATTTTGGGAGGATTAGTACTAACCAATTATGAAACTCGCTATTTCCTACCCGCTTTATTGTTTTACTATATTTGGTTAATTCAAAAGCGAGCTGGATTGGCAAAAATATTCCAGCGAATTATTATTTTTGTGATTTTACTGGGGTCTCTATGGACGTTTCCATTACTTACAAAGCCTGAGGTTCAACCACCAATTCGAGTACTTCGTGAAGCCAGTGATACTGTTGCCATGATTTACCACAACAATCCAATTAAAAATGCCAATATTACGGCTGTAGCCAGTCCCGATGGTGATTTGATTGGGCTAAAATATCGTGATTTGTTATCACTCAAACATGTCTCGCTTCGAGCTCCTAGTGAGTATGACGCGAGTGAGCAACTTTTTGTTATTTCGACCAGTGATGAAACCACTGTCCGACACGATCCATCAAATCCTATGACTATCTTTGGCAATACGAAGCTGAAAGGTTTTTACCCCCTCTCCACCCCATGGAAACTGTATTGGTTTGCATATGAATAGCAGATATACTTACATATAATGATTAAGAAACTACGTATTCCTGCACGCTTTTGGTTACTCCTGTTTATTTTTGTAGCAGCCTTATTTATTCGTTTGTGGCAAATTAACGCCGTTCCTGCTGGAATTACTCATGATGAACTAGATTATTACCTTGGTGGAAAATTCTTAGGATTAACCGGTAGTGATTTTACGGGTACCTGGAAGTGGTGGACCCTGTCTCCCATGAATCATGAGACTATTACCGCAGAATTGACTCCACTTTTTTTCGTTCCTGCTGCGCTATTATTTCCGAATTCTTTATTTGCGGCCAAATTGGTTCCTGCTCTTTTTAGCGCCGCCATCGTGTTGGTAATGTATGGGTTTTTATTTGTTTTGAGTCGGGGAAATCGGCAAGTTGCATTGATTGGCTCAGCCATTATGGCATTGAACCCTTGGAGTATTATGTATGGCCGAACCGCGTACGAAGTGACTATTTCGCTCTTTTGGTATTTCTTGGCGATAACATTGTATATCTCACCTATCCTTATGCGTGAATCGAAACGGACAATTATGTTCCGATTGTCTTTTTCCTGTCTAGCTCTTTTTTTGGGATACTTCACTTATCATGGTTTTAAGTTTTTGGTTCCGTTCATATCACTTATTGAGGTAGTGGGGTATTTCCTGCTGCGATCCCATATCAGAGAACATATTCGGCATTATTGGTGGTATTTTTTGGTTCCCCTATTGCTCTCGGGAAGTTTACTTGGATTTTCATTATGGCGAAGTTCATCGTATGGCGGACGTTCCAGCGAAATCAGCTTTATAAATATTTCGCGTTATACCTCATTTACCGAAGAACAAAACCGACAATCAACCACAAGTCCATTTCACCAATACCTCCAAAACAATACCACGCTTTTCGCGAAGGATGCTTTGATAACGTATTTTGATCTTTTCTCAGTTAGTCGGTTATTTTTGTCAGCAAAAGACGGATACACACTCAATTTCCCTGGTCATGGTTATTTTTACTTTATTGAGCTTGGTTTTGTTTTTATGGGGGTATTACAAATTATTAGAAGAAAATCTTACTGGGTTTGCCTGTTGCTTGCATTGGTTGCTCCTATACCTTCAGCAATTCATGTTGGTGCGTCTTATGCAATACGATCTCAACTACTCATTATTCCCATGGTTGCCTTAATCGCCATCGGAATAAACTATATTTTTGTGTACCATTCGTGGAGAACGGTTTCTGCTGTCGTTTTACTTTACCTGTTGTCGTTTGGGTATTTCGCGTATGTCTATATATATCAAAATGGAGTTCGATCAGCAGATCAATACATGCTCCACTTTAGAATTGTAAGTTCGTTTATTAAACGCTCAAGCGACGCTCCATCTCTTGTACTCACGTCCCAACCGTATTTTCTATACCGAAGCTATCTTTTTTATACTAATGGTATCAACCAGGAAACAGCACGGCCTCTCCAACAACAATTTAAACAAGGATTATTCGGTCGGTATGAAATTGGTAATCTCCTGATTACTGACGATTGTAAGGAGCTGGACAATACCCAAGACCGCATGGTGATCATTGATCCTCTCCATGTGACCGGTTGTCATGACCAACAAAACCGCAGTTCACTGCTACGAAACAATCTTCCCTATATGCAAATTGAGTCACTGAGCGATAACCATGCATATTTCAAAATTTATAACTCAAGCGTGTGTCAAAATTACGATGTGAACTATATTCCAAGTATAAAGACGCTTTCAGATTTTTCTATTGAGCAGCTTAGTGATAGAGATTTTTGTCAGAAGTGGATGGTGAAAAAGTAAACATATGTGGTCATATTTTCTTTTTTTACTTGTTTGTGTTATTACTTGCGGTTTTGGGTTTTTTATAACTTCCTTGACTAAACAACGATTGTCTACGCTTGAACAAGTTTCTGTTGGGTTGATAGTTGGAATTGCCGGGTGGGCGTTACTCCTCTACGGTTTTGCCTGGATTAATGTAAGAAATATGTCTTTTGTTCTGGTGATATTGGGAAGCATTGTGGGCTGGTGGAAGTATAAAGCCTTATTTAAATCCAAAATTGTATTTGATTGGATAGCCATTGGAATTATTTTTTTTGGTGTAATGGGACAATTATTTTTGGTCGCCCCTAGTGGATTGATGTATACCAATGGAGTACGTTTTTATGGCGTGAATGCACACGACGGTATGTGGCATGTCACGTTAATGGAATCCTTACAAAACCCATTCCCTCCAGAATTGCCCACTTATGCTGGTGTTTCACTGAAGGGATATCACTACTTAATTGATTTGTGGGGAAGTGAACTACTTAGGATATTTCATATACCAGCAGCTGACTTAACCTTTCGGTGGTTTCCCTTGTTGTTTGCAATTAATACTGGTTTAGGATCATATGCATTTCTCAAACGAATTTCCAAAACAAGGACGGCACACTATTTGGGTTTGTTCTCACTTTATTTTGCCGGAAGTTTTGGTTATATCTTGTCACTCATTGGTCATCATGACCATGCATGGGAAACAGCTTTTTGGGCACAACAGTCTATTTCAACGTTTATCAATTTACCCCTTGGTGCTTCATTTGCTTTGGTTGCAATTACTCTATTACTCATGCAAATATATTTTAAGGAAGAACATATATCCACTTTATGGTTGGCATCATTGTTGGTGGGTGTATCGCTGCCGATAAAAGCATATGGCGGTGTCCTAATAGTGGGAGGATTCTGTTTTGTGTTGGGTATCTACAGTCTTGTCAGGCGACAATTGTCTGTTCTTGGACCTATGCTTTTTTCGATTATATTAACCGGATTGTTTATGTTCCCTCAATTCCAGCCAGGTAAGCAGTCGTTTCTTTTTCAACCTGGGTGGTTTTTGAAAACCATGATGGAGACACCCGACAGGGTAAATTATCCACTTTGGGAGCTACAGCGGCAGACCTATGCCTTGCATCATAATTCCCTACGACTGATTGAATATTGGACTATCGCGTTCGGAATATTTTTGGTGGGCAATATGGGAGTACGAACGATTGGATTTTGGGCGATGCGGAAACAATCTTATCTGATTTTATTTATGGAAGTTGTGGTGGTGACAGGTATCGCGTTACCCATGTTGTTACTACAGACTGGAGTGGTGTGGAATGCCATTCAATTTGTTTATTAATGGCCATTACGCTTGATCAGATTCATTCGTCTCGTTTGCGTATTGCTACCGTTATCATTTTAATCGTTTGTTCTTTACCAACCAGTGTGAAAACGTTGATTGATTATGGCAAAATGTATCATAGCAATGAAAGTTATTTTTTAATTTCCCAGCCGGAATTAGCTGCATTATCATTTATAAAATCATTGCCCCCTTCAACAAAATTGTTGGTGCCGTA
>CAZQBH010000066.1:0-3448 GCA_964591645.1 uncultured Pseudomonadales bacterium
ATTTTTTTTCTAAGGCAATAAGCCAGCCGAGACCAATATAGAATATTACCAAGAGACCGACCAAAGAATAGACAAATTGTATTAGTTCATTCATTGATTTTTATCCGTGTAAACTGATTATTATCAGACAATTCATACAAAAAAATACCATAGTTTTGATTAATGTATTGGGCAATTGTTTCACTGATTAATGTGTTGTTGGGAGCAATAGCATTATTAAAATCAACTAATTTTTGGGGGGTCCAATACTGATTTTGATAATTGGAAAGTCCTTTAATATATCCCATGTATTGCGGCAAAGAGACGTATACGAAAACATAGTCATAATTAAATGGATTTTTGGCGAGTGCTTGTTCAAAGGTAGCCACGAAGGTAATAGATCTGGGGTAAAGGTAATATACTGCTCGAGCAGGGTAATTGTTTATATCCGGTACGAGGTACAAAATTTTGCTATCTTCAGGAGTTGATTGAAGCAATTGGTAAACCGCATAATCAGATCCGAATAAGTAGACGTTTTTGTTTTGATTGGAGGGAATGGAAGCTGCGTAGTTTCCCAGGTCATTTACAATAACCCAACTAGTGCGAGCATAGTAAATCCCCAATACTATCCATGCAAAAAGAATGCATTTGACAATAAATATTGGTTTTTTAATATTGTAGGATGGTTGTTTCTTTTTCATGGATGTAGTTATCATAACATCATGCAACCCTTCGCTTGCTTCAGGTAAACAAGACTTGTAAAATGCACGGGTATTCTATATCGGAGAGTATCGCAATTGGCTATAGTCCTGAGCTTGCCGAAGGATAGCGCGCCAATTAGGAATTACGTTAATAGCTAGAGGTAAATATCGGAGAGTAGCGCAGTTGGTAGCGCGCGCGGTTTGGGACCGCGAGGTCGCAGGTTCGATTCCTGTCTCTCCGACTGAATACAATGGTGAGACCGTTCAAAAACGGTCACTTTTCACATGAGTTATACACGCATCATCAATCGATTATATTGATTTCACCTAGTAAAACGAACAATTTCCGGCATTTTCCATTATCCGATAATCCATTAATTCAGATGAGGTACGATTATCTTTTATTTTTTAGTTTCCGATAATATTTCAGATAAGGCTAGAAAAAAGTGACCAAAAATGAACGGTCTCACAATGGTTTGCATCCTTCCATAGCTTAAGTGAGGGGCTCTCAGAATTGAAAAATACGATCAGACTCTAACGTTGGATTTATTGTGGGAATTAATTAGTGAAAAGTAACTATCCCGCCTGCTTTCCTAAAAGACCTGATTTCTAAAAACAACTAAGTGGCAATTTTTTTGGAAATTAAATTCGCTGTGGGGTTTTTGTTCTTACGAAAAGATCAGGGAAAAATTCAGAGATAACTCAGAAATTATCGTTTGGATTTTGCAAAATGTCTGATACATTTATTTTTCTTTTTTTAGTGTTAATGATGTTTTTCTATTTAATTCTTCAAATTATCTTTTAAAAAGATTTTTAATATATATTGACACTTCCTCTTGTATTAAATTCAGAAAAATTATATTTTTAAGTTATACAATTAGAGTAAAAGGATTACTTATGGAGGATGAACGAGGGATATCAACAGATCAAGCTTATGTAGAATCCCATGAAACAAACTTTTTAACCCCAATTCAACAAGTAATGACAAACGCAAGAGAAAGCGTATTTAGAGTTGCAGAACATTTCGAAGCTATAGGGGTCACTCGCGACTTAATCGAGGTGGCAGCAGAACATGCAGCGGATTCCGCAAAGGCCGAGTTTGAGGCTAAGGCAAATGAAGACCCGATCCGTCGAGTTGTAGAAATACTGCAAAGTAGCGTCTCAAGTGGTCGAGATCAAGAAATTGTTGATAAAAAAGTAGAGAAATTAGAACAACAACGAAGAAGCTGGAAAGAATTAGTTGAAGTAAGACGTACTCAAGCAAGATTACAGGGAACGCTTGAATTTTTTAATGTTGGAAAAGTGATTAAAGATGTCATTCCAAATGGTCACGCGCCAACATTTACTGAATATAATTTAGGTAATCCACAAGTTTACTTTGAAATACTTGGCAGTGAGTTGTCAGAAAACAGAGAGACACAGCAGGTAGAAGGTGAAAAGGAACTTATTAAACCGAGCGAGGAATGTATGAATAATATATTAATTGGTTTAGGCGTACTGCAGAAAGGAGAGAATTACTCGGTATTGAGAGGATTACCTTCTGGTAAATATGTTCCAAAAAGTAGTCCAAGTTATAATCCTCAAAATGAAAAGGCTGAAAATTTGCGAACAAATATACCCGACGTAATGGTAACGTCTTATCTTAGAGATTGTCGTGTTTTAATGAGAGTACCAGTTTCTGTATTTGAGAAAATTATCAATTTCCCTACCTCAGTGTGAAATTGATAAGAGTCTAGCTTAGCTTGCTGATCATGTGATAATAAGATTTTTTCTAGAATTTTATCTCTAGAAATTATTGAATGGTGAGTAGTGAAAAATTTTGGTATATAATTTAGCGATGCGGTTGTGGTGTAGTGGTAGCACAAGAGCTTTCCAAGCTTTTAGTGCGGGTTCGATTCCCGCCAGCCGCTCATACAATAAAAAAGTCCTGGTAAACTTGTTTGTTTATCAGGACTTTACAGTAAAAGTCAGTTTTGATGGTCGTTTGGACGGTCAATCCATTCCATTTGGATGTTAAATGTGTCGGCGATATGGACTCCTTCTTTGCTTATGCCCAATACTTGACCTGTTTGAGGTAAAAGCAAATTGCCGTCGGTATAGGAATAACCATGCGGTTTAGCGACTTTTTCAGCAAACGCTGTGTAGTGCTGAAGCTCTCCTGAAATGGGCATGAGATTGGCAGTGCTTTTAAAAAACCCCACAAATCGACTTAGGTCCCCTTGGGAGGCGTGCCCAGATGAATGCACCTGACATTCATCAGTAGGGTAGACAGTGCGAACGCCGCGTTTATTCAATTCTTCCACAACCGAAAAGTAGATCTGACTATTACCGGGGATGCAGCTGGCGGATATGATGACTTTATCACCGGCTTTAATTTTCAAGCAGGCAACTCCGCGATACATCAGCTTTAACATGGCCGAGTCTGATTGACCTTGGCATCCAGCGGCAATAATACACAGATTTGAATCTCGGTAGTCGTATCCTTCGACCTGTTTGGCATTCAGCAACATTCCCTTGGGGATTTTGAGATAGCCCATGTTAATGGCAAGGTCTGTTTTCCCTCGTACGCTTCTACCCAAAAATACAATTTTCCGACCTTCATCAACTGCAGCGTCTATAATTTGCTGTATTCGATGAATGTGGGAACTAAATGTGGTGACATAAATATTCCCCTCTACTCGACGCATTTCTCGTCGCAAAACGGGATAAATGTCTGATTCTGATCGGGTAAAAGCAGGGGCATCAACACGAACACAGTCAACAGGCAA
>CAZQBH010000066.1:3458-5692 GCA_964591645.1 uncultured Pseudomonadales bacterium
TCAGTTGGCCGACGGTCGACCGGATACGGATCCAGTTTAAAGTCTGCCGCGTGATAGTAGGTAAATTGATCGGCTATCTCGAGCACAATATGGGATGCGTCGGGTATCGAGTGGGTGACATGGACCAAATAGGCTTTGAAGTAATTGCCTAATTTGACTGCATTATCCGTTGGTTTAACAACTTGAAGCAGTGACTTGAAGTTATCATATCCTTCCAGCAATTTACAAAGCTCTATGGTAAACGGAGAACCATATACCTTTGGATATCCTAACTGCCTCAATACATAGGGTAATGCGGCGAGATGGTCATCATGACCGTGAGAAATAATCAAGCCCACAACTTTGTATTTGCCGAGTGGAGTGGTCCCCTTTCTGAGTGCGGAAATATATGTTGTATCTGGGATTTTGAAACCGGACGCATTTCCTTCGAGATAAATTCCGGCATCAATGATGACACACTCTCCGTCCTTGTCAGGATATCTTGGGTTCCGATAACAAATTGCATACATGTTACCGGTCACCATTCCTTCGGGAGATAAGCGGGTGTAGAAAAAGCAGTTTTCCGTTGCTGATGTAAGCATACATTTCTCCTTCAAAACTGAAATTTAAAGGTGCAACGACTAAAAATGAATTTTTTTCTCAGCTAGCGAGTAAAAATATCATTTTTTTCTTTCTGACTATGAGAAGTATAACGAAAATTAGGATGATTGCATCAGGGAAAATTAATGTATTAGCTCACATTAAATTCCAGGTGTTGTCTTGTGTATAATACGTAATGCATGAGGTTGGTTTACCGATGGCCTCTGTAGCTTAAAGGATAAAGCAACCGCCTTCTAAGCGGTAGACTGAAGGTCCGATTCCTTCCAGAGGCACTATCTACGTAATATTTAATTAACGGAGACTATATGATTTCAAATTCCTCTTATGATCCTGATTACATTGATCCTGATGATCCAGATTCCAACAATGATATCGATAAAATGATGGAAGACGCTACGGGAGATGAACCAAAAGCTGGTGAGCCCTACTCAATCGCCGAAGAAGTACATGAAGACGAAGCGGATCGTTAAATTTTTGGTTACGATAAGGTATAATACCGTTTTGACATGGTGGCCGTAGTTCAGTGGTAGAGCGCCTGCTTGTGGAGCAGGATGTCGCCGGTTCGAACCCGGTCGGCCACCCATTGTAGGATTCTTTAGCATCCAATCCCCATATTCAACCGTACCATCAATCTTTTTATCGGGTTCAAACATTTGTATTGTCTGTTCGCAAACTTCTTTGCCTTTTTGAAGAGAGTTGTACTCTTCCCTGAGGTCTAGCAGGATATTTCCCTCTATAAGATGTGGGTTCGAACTTACCGTAGTCACTATCAGGCGTCGCTCTTGAATACTGCCATTTTTGAGCCAATACTTTGCTTTTTGCACAAAATCATAAGCATCGGTAATGATGTTGACGCTAGAGTCATGGGCTTGAGAGCTTGTAGACACGACTTCTTCTATCTGAGTTCTTTTTTCCACCAGCACAGCACGTCTCTGTTTGAATTCGTCAGTGCTCAGTAGACCGCCGTCCTCATTATCAGAGCTGAAGAATCGATTTTTGAGAATGGTTTCTTGCCTTTCAATATCATGAAGTTGATCAGTGAGGTTTTTCAGACTCTCATTGCGAACTGACCCGACCCCGGTAAATTAGACATAGATTCTAAGTATAATCAGTCTCATGAAAGGGGGATCTATGCCTGGAGTTACCAAAGAGGTTAAAGCCGAGATCATTGCCAAGGTTAAGGCCGGAGAAAAAGTTGTTGAGTTATCCCGCCACTATGGTGTTAGCGATAAAAGTGTCTACAACTGGTTACGCCAAAAGGTGGAGGGCAGCGTCAGCTTAATGGAGCACGCCAAACTTAAAAAGGAAAATGAACAGTTAAAACAAATCATTGGGGTATTAACCTTGGAATTGGAGAAAACCAAAAAAAAATCGACGTAATCTGTTTAAACTCATTCGGGAGCGGTTGCCTCATCTCCCGATTCTTTTGATTGCCGCCGTGTTTGGTTTTGTGAGATCAAGTGGCTACTACCAGCCCAAGCGGGAGTTGCAAGACAATCTCCTCAAAGATCAAATTCTCTCGGTTTTGGACCTACACTCCAGTTACGGTTACCGGAGAGTGGCTCTAGCCTTAAACTTGGGTAAGAAACGGATCCAAAGGGTGATGAAGGTGTATGGCATTCACCCCTACAAAC
>CAZQBH010000067.1:0-4889 GCA_964591645.1 uncultured Pseudomonadales bacterium
TCAATAATTACCGGTAGGATGAGGGGGTGGCGTTGGGTGGATGTGTAGGTGAATTTTTCCAAAGATTTTTCAATTTTGTGACGTAAGGCTTGCCAATCAGAGACATGGCCCTGGAAGGGTGCGAGGCAATCGATAGTCTTGTCTTTGATTTGCTCGATTAAAGCTGATGATTCCTTCATGAACACAAAGCCGCGGGAGATAACTTCAATTTCTCCCCGAACTTGACTCGTTGCTTCTTCGATAGGAACGATAACAATCAGTACCCCATCGGTAGCCATTTTCTTTCTGTCAAATAATACTGCCGGGCCGACATCACCAATCCCTAAACCATCAACCATAATATTTTTCAGTTCAAGCGTATCAACTACTTTGGTATTTTGGTGATTGATTTCCAACACTTCGCCATTATTTAATAACAGGATCCGGTTATCTTTGTACCCCATCGACCGGGCTAATTGGCGGTATTGGATCATGTGGTGATAGGTACCACCAATGGGAGCAACACTAGTTGGAGTGGTCATGGCAATTAACAGTTTTTGCTCGACAGCAGATGAGTGCCCGGAAACATGGACCGAAGAATCGATGTCAGAATAGGTGACCTCAGCCCCGGTACGGCTAATAGCGTCAATGGCGGCATAAACATTATTTTCATTACCCGGAATAGGCTCAGAGGCAAAAACTACTTTGTCTTCGGGATCAATTTTGATTAAATCATGTTCACCGGCTGCGGCACGAGTTAGTGAAGAACCTTCTTGGCCTTGCGAACCTGCGATAATTACCGTTAGGTTTTTGGCGGGAGCGTTCACAATCTCTCGTTTGTTAATGATGTGTTTCGGCAATTTTAATAATCCCAATTCAGCGGCGGTTTTTACATTTTGTTCGACGGAACGACCTACGAACGCAACGTTTCGACTATGGGCGGCAGAAACATTGATAATTTGTTGAATTCGATGCAAGTTGGAACTCATGATGGTGACAATAAATTTTCCGGCTACACCCCGAATTTCCCGTTCGAATAAATCGGTCAGAGTTGATTCGGAATCAGAAAACTCTTGGTTCTCGGCGTTTAAACTATCAGACAACAACAGATCCACACCCTGCATGCCTGCTCTAGCGATACCTTGAAAGTCGGGTAAAACACCATCAACTGGATTGAGATCAAATTTAAAATCAGAACCATGGTAAACAGTAGCCGCGGGAGTTTTGATGACATAGTGGCGGGTATCAGGCACGGAGTGAGTCATTTTTATAGGGGTGATTTTGAAGGGACCTAAATCAAATTCATGATTGGGTATAACTTGAAAATTCGGTTCTAAAGCAAACTCGCGGACCCGATCCTTGGCCATGCCGATAGTTAGAGTGGAACCATATATTGGGAAATCAGCATTCAGCTGCGGTAATATGTAGGGCAAACCAGCAATGTGGTCATCATGACCATGAGTCAGTAGCATGGCTACGATTTTGTCTACGTTAGCTTGGAGATAGCTGACATCAGGGATAAGGACATCAACTCCCAACATTGAGGCTTCGGGAAATCCGATACCACAATCAACAACGAGTATCTTACCCTCGTATTCGTAGACATACATATTTTTGGTAACATTGCCAACCCCGCCGATGGGCAGCAGTCTTAGTTCAGATTCCATAGACATCTCTCCTTGTTATGCATATCTTACAGCAGTTCGGTTCTGTAGGTAGGCAAATATTCTTTAACATTGGTACTGGTAATATTGACCGTTTGATTCCCCTGTTCCACGATCAGTTTGGCGATCTTTCTTACAATGCCTTGGATAGTGCGTTGAAGAGTCCGAATACCAGAATCATACCCCAGGGGACGAATAATTTGTGGCCAAACCCCATCTTCAAATTGAATGCAATTGTCCGGCAAATTGGCTTCTTTTAGTGCGCGTGGCAGGAGATATTGTTTGGCAATAGCGACTTTCTCTGTATCGGTATAAGAAGGCATCATCATGGGTTCCATCCGGTCCATGACAGCGGTGGCAATATTCGTGGTATTGTTGCAGGTGGCTACAAAAAGAATCCGGGAAAGGTCAATCGGGAAATCAATGTAATAGTCTAGGAAAGCTGCGTTTTGTTCTGGATCCAGAAGTTCAACCAACACTCCCATCACATCTGAAAGATTTTCTTTGGAAACCCGGTCAATTTCATCCAAAAGGATAACGGGATTACTTACTTTGGCGCGAATCAAGCCTTTGACAATTTGGCCTGGTTCGGCTTCCAGGTGAAGGCGAGACTGACCGCGTAAATCACGAGCGGAACCTAAACCTCCAAAGGGAATTCGGACAATCGGCCGACCCATTGCTTCGGCAATAGCTTTGGCAAAGGTGGTTTTGCCGGTTCCCGCCTGACCCACGAGCAGCAACACGGGGGCCCGCAGACCAACAGCAACATCTCGTTGTTCACCGAGTTTGAGTACTGACAAATATTCCAAAATCCGGATTTTCATGTCTTCAATACCGTAGTGATGTTCATCAAGAATTGCACGGGCCGTTTTAAGATCAAGTTTGTCAACAGAAATGGAAGTCCAAGGAATTTTAGTAACCCAGTCAATATAATGACGAATTCGTTCTGAGGTTTCAAAATAATTGTTGGAGGTGACTGAGCGTTCCAGCTCGGTTAACATTCGATTTATCTTTTCTTGCAGGCTTGGGGGTAATTGAGCCGCTGTCGCTTGCTGCCGCAATGATTCAATTTCTTGTTTTATCTGTTCATCCATACTCGTATTGTACGGGGTTTTCGTACATTCGTCATTCCGGGCTTGACCCGGAATCTATAACAAGAGATCAATAAAAATATAAATAAACATGGATCCCGGATAATCCGGCTGAGCCGGACCGGGATGACGATACAGCTTGAGTTTGATCGGAATAGTAATTATTTACTTATCGCCGTTCGTTTCATTTCCAAAGGCATTTTTTCGATGGCATACCGAAGGGCTGTTCGAGGCATGGTGTTTTTATGCTGCATAACATAGTCAAACACTGCTTGTTGATGTGCCTGACTGGCTGCTTTTAACATCCACCCGTACCCTTTTTGAACCAGATCTTCTGAATCATGTAATAGAATATCAGCAATTTGAAATATCTCAGGTAAAAATTTACCGTGTTTGGCGGGTATAATGAGGGTTACTGCGGCAGCGCGCTTGGACCAAATATGGTTTGATTTAGCCCAGGAAATTAATCGAGGCAGTTGTGAAGGAAAGGTGTCGACTAGAGTACCGATTGAATGATTACATAGGGTGTCACATGAGGCCCAATTACTCACATAAGATTGAACCCATTGTTCAAACCGATCGATATCCTCAGGCTGATAGTGGGATCGAAGGGCATATGACCAATTACAGGCAATAAAGGATTCTTCTAAATAGCCTGATTGCCACAATGTGTCACACAGATCAAAAATGTCAGATTTGGGAAGGGATATGACCTGTTTAAATGTAGCTTTGGCAAATTTTTCCACTTCGGCAGTTTTGGTACCGTACATTTTGGTGGAATTTTTAAAAAACCGTTGGCCGGATTCTGCCAATTGCGGATCGGCAATTTCAGTTAGGTACCGGCGAACCGCGGCAATAATATCGTTCATAGTTTCATTTTAAATCCTATTTACCTACGGGGTCCGACCTTGTAAGTTATTCTTATTTGGAATCAAGATATTTTTTGGCAACTTTAACGGCAATACTGCCGCCAGGGATTAACATACCGGCCGCATCTGCTCCAAGGTCAAATAAAAAGTTGGTATCCAAAACTTTGCCAAGGTATTCACTGAATGTGCGATCTCCCGCTACTATTTGACCAGTTAGGCCATCAACTTCGACAATGGCCTCTTTTTGTTTTGATTTCCAAAGATATTGGAACGCATAGACGGGATGATAATACAAATCGATGTAGGGAACTTCGACTATTTCTTCAAGAATGGTATCGGCTTGAATGCCTTTGATCATTTTGGAAAGAGAATCACGCATGATGGCCGATACCCGAGCATGGGGTGGAACTAAAATGGCTTCGGAGGGAATCTTGGTTTCCAATTTGGTTTTAACTTGTTCAAACGTATGTGAAAGATATTTTTTTAAATTGGGTTCAGTTTTACCACTAAGGCCATCAACAAAGACTTCATCTTGTTCTTCTTGAACACAATGTTCCACAACGGATAAGTGGATATGTCCCTGAATTACTTCGTGATCTGCCTGGTTGATGGTTAACCGTTCCACTTCTTTGGCGGAGGTAGGGACTTGATATTGGTTGGTGCGATCATATTTATAATGGGCTTTGGCAATAACATGCCAAAAAGGCTGATAACGATATTCTTGATAGGTGAGTTCAAAGTCTTCGTCTTTGGGAGGAGATAAAAAGGAGGAAACTTTACTTAAGGTATCAAAAGCGATAGTTTTTTTCTGCCACGCTTTTTCTTGAGCTTCCGTACCATTTAATTGAGGAGAAAAAAGCAGAATGCGTTGATCGGCGACATTTATTTCCATAGGTACCTGCATTATAACCCCAGATTGCTGTGGGGTTTTTGGATAAATATTTTGTAAAATACATGGTGAGTCAGATAAAATAATTCAGATAAAAGAAAGTGATATATGGAAACGTTGTCTACAATCACCCCGAACGAAGCAATTGTAAATTTAGTACGAAATATTGATCAATCCGATCATCCGGTTGATTTCTGGGGTGAGGCAATTACTCTTGCGCAAACCGAGGAAGCACAAGGCATTATTGACACCCGCTTTCCTGACCTCACTGTCAGTGAAATCAGCAATTTTGGGGAAAAACTTAAACAGGTCGCATCGATTGAGGATAAATACACGTTGCTGCTTGAAAAAACAAGTTCGGGAAACCAGTCATCGATTGGGCTTGGGGTGGATCATT
>CAZQBH010000067.1:4899-5680 GCA_964591645.1 uncultured Pseudomonadales bacterium
AAGATTGTGGTATGACGTTTTACTCGGGGATGATAATGCAGCATTATTTGCTTTAACCGAAGAGGTTATTAAAACAAAAGTAGAAACGTCGGATATAAAGTGGACGAGGGCGGCAGATATTGGGAGCGGAACAGGCAATACATTGAGAAGTATTGCCCCTTACTGCAATCATGTTTTTGGGGTGGATTATACTTTTTCAGCACTTCGATCAGCTAAGGATCTGGGATTGCCTGAAAATGCTTCCCTGGTCCTTGGAAAAGCCGATGAATTACCATTTCTAAATCACAGCATGGATTTAGTTGTTAGTAACGGACTTATTTACTATCTTTCCGCGAAAGAAACGGTTGGTTTTGTTCGCGAATTAAGTCGAGTTATCCGCAAGGGTGGTACATTTTATCAATCGTCCGCCACAAAAAATGATGACGAAGTAGTCCCTAAAATTTTTAGCGGCTCATTGCAAAGCGCCAAACGGGCGTTAATTTATCTTTTAGGTACGATTGCAAATGGTGGCGGTCATCCCGAATCTTTCAGCATGCTTCAATTCCACAAAGAATTACTTAGACATCATTTTGAGGCACCTAATTATATTCAAGGACCTAATAATACTTTTTTAATAGAATATACGAAAATATAAAAAATCACTTCCCTCGCTCGAAGGCTTGATTACATAGAACGCCGGGAGTTGAAAATTTGGACTGCCGGGCCTGGCCCAGCAGACAATTGTCCGCAACAAAAACCCCGTCAGGCGACGGGGTTAATGGTTCTTTGTTAAAAGAAAATT
>CAZQBH010000068.1:0-310 GCA_964591645.1 uncultured Pseudomonadales bacterium
GTCGATCAGCACCGCTACGTCAACGGCCTCGTCCTCGAACCGGAGATGGCGCAGATGTACTGCGCGTCCGACGTGCTGCTGTCCACCAGCTACGGCGAGGGGTTCGGGATCGCCGTCATCGAGGCGCAAGCCTGCGGCACCCCGGTGATCGTGTCGGACGCGACTGCGCAGCCGGAGCTGCTCGGGGACGGGTGGAAGGTGCCGGCGCAACGCTGGTGGGTGAACGGGATGGGGGCGTGGATGTACGTCCCCTCCGTCGGCCACATCGTCCAGGCGCACACGTTTGCCACTGGACAGGCTCAACTCCAGT
>CAZQBH010000068.1:320-3001 GCA_964591645.1 uncultured Pseudomonadales bacterium
GCGGCCCGGTCGTTGCGCGTCCATTGCGACGCCCGCTCCGCCAAGGCCGCCGAGTTCGCGCAGGCCTACGACGCCGACCACGTCTACCGCACCGGCTGGAAACCCACCCTCGACCAGCTCGAGGGGCGCCTCCACGACCTCGAGGCGCTGGTGCCGTGAGGGTGGCGTGGGTGACGCACCACGTCGGCGGCGGGAATCCGGCGGAGGGGTGGTTGCCGGGGCCGCATCGTGGCGGCGGGGAGATGACCGACGCCGCCTGGCGTGACGCAGCACCCGCCGGCGTGCAGGTCGAGCTCGTCGCACCCGACGACTGGGAGCAGGCGTTGGGTGCGGACCGGGTGGTGGTGACCGGGACGGATCTGCTGTCGGAGAAGGCGATGCGGCGCCTCGCCAAGCACGGGGCGGCGGTGGCGTTGCATCACGCACAGAAACGCACCGCGGGCCGCCAGGCGCTGCTGGAGGCGGCGGATCCGTTGATCGTGCACACCCCTGCTCATGAGGCGTGGGAGCGCCGCTGGGTGGCTCCTAGGCGGGTGGTGCACGTCCTGTCGCCGATGGATCCCGCCGAGTTCCCCCCGGCCGCGGCGGAGCGGCAGCGGGTGGCTGTGTGGGCGGCGCGGAACCATCCGTTGAAGGGGCACGGCCTGGCGGCGGCGTGGGCGGCACGCCACCGGATCCCGTTGCAGACGATCACCGGGCAGCCACGCCAGGTGGTGTTGGCGGCGCTCGCGAACGCGGAGTGGATGGTGCATCTCCCCCGCGAGTTCGAGTCCGAGGGCCGCGCCGTGATCGAGGCGGTGCTGTCGGGCTGCAAGGTCGCCGCCAACCGGCTCGTCGGGGTCACGTCACTGGCGGGGTGGCGTGACCCCGGCACCCTCGCCGAGCTCACCGGCACCGCAGGTGAACGCTTCTGGGAGGCCGTCCTGGCATGAACGAGCCGCTCCGGGTCGCTGTCCTGATCCCGACGCTGGGCCGCCCGGAACGGGTGGCGACGATGTGGACCGACGTCCTCGCCGCCTCCCCCGAGGGGGTGCACTGCTACTTCATCGCCGAGCGCGGCGACGACGCCACGATCACCGCGGTCGCCGAGCACCCCTACGCCCGGCTGATCATCAACAACCGGGCAGCCTCCTACGCCGGCGCGATCAACACGGGGTTGGCGAAGACGGACGAGCCGGTGCTGTTCTGCGGCGCGGACGACCTGCACTTCCACCCCGGCTGGCTCGAAGCCGCGTTGCCGCTGCTCGCCGACTACGGCCTGGTCGGGACGAACGACCTGGCGAACCCGGACGTGCTCGCCGGCCGGCACGCCACCCACTACCTGGTGCGCCGCGACTACGCCATCCGTGGCTGCGTGGACGCGCCGGGGTGTCTGCTGCACGAGGGCTACACCCACAACTACACCGACACCGAGGTGGTCCAGACGGCGATGGCACGCAACCAGTTCGTGTCGTGCCAGGAGTCGGTGGTGGAGCACATCCACTGGCTGTGGGGCAAGGCGCAGATCGACCCCACCTACGCCAAGGGCCGCGACTCCGTCGTGGACGACGACGCCAGGTTCCGGGCCCGGCAGCACCTGTGGAGGAAGTGATGGCGAAGCGGTACAGGGTGCTGCGCGGCATCGACTACACCACCGCCGCCGGCGCAGCCAAGCGCGCCGAGCCGGGCGATGTGGTGGAGGACGTGCAGTCCCGGTCGGTGAAGTGGATGGTCGATTCCGGGGTGCTGGCACCGGTGGAAGGGGACGAGTAGATGGCTGTCCACTCGCGGCTCACCCGCCTGATCGTGAACACCCGGCCGCTGGCGTCGCATGCTCGGACCGTCGCCGCGAACGTCACCCGGGAGTTGGCGGACGCTACGCCGCTCGAGGCGGACGGCCGCCGCTGGGTGCCGGGGCATCTGACGGGGACGTGGCGGATCGACGGGATGGTCGACGCCGACGTCTTCGCCGACCTGGCGGCGCTGGTCCAGGTCGATGACGCGGCGCTGGTGTCTACGGCGCCGGAGGGGTACGGCGCCGGCAACGAGGTGATCTTCACGCAGGCACGGAAGTCGCAGCTGGATCACTCGGCGCCGCACAACAACGTGGTGTCGTTCACCGCCGGGTTCCAGATCCACGACGTGCCGCTGCTGAACGGTGTGTCGCTGCACGACCTGGAGGCGGAGACGGGGGCGTCGTCGGAGTCGTCGGTGGACGGCGGGGCGTCGAGCTCGGCGGGCGGGTGGGGGATCCTGCACTGCACCGCGTTCGCCGGCACGGACCTGACCGTGACGATCCAGGACTCGGCCAACAACAGCGATTGGGCCGACCTGGTCACCTTCACCCAGCTCACCGCCGCCGGGCAGGAGCTGAAGGCGGTGTCGGGGACGGTGAACCGGTACCTGCGTGCGACGTGGTCCGGGACGTTCACGTCCGCAACGTTCGCTGTGGCGTTCGCCCGCAGCTGATCCCCAGGAGGAACCCCATTGGCTGCCAAGCATGGCCGTAAGGCCGTCTGCAAGCTCGACGACTCGGGCGGGTCGCTGGTCGACATCACCCCCTACGTGGACACGGCGTCGCTGGCGAACGCTGTCGAGCAGGCCGACGTGACGACCCTCGGGAAGGACGGCCGCTGCTTCATCCCTGGCCTGACGAACGAGACGCTCCAGGCGTCCGGGCCTTACGACGCCGCCGTGTACAC
>CAZQBH010000068.1:3011-4275 GCA_964591645.1 uncultured Pseudomonadales bacterium
CCAGGCGGACGCGACGAGCTCGTTCGAGTTCTACCCGGGCGGCACCGCGTCGGGTGAGGCGAAGGTCACCGGCGAGTGCTGGGTGTCGGGCCTGAACCTCAGCTCGGGTGTCGGCGGCCGGGTCGACATGTCGTTCTCGCTGCAGGTGAACGACCAGGCGACCTACGGCACCGTCGCCTGATGGCTCGTTCCGTCGCCGACCTGGTGTCACGCATCGAGCGTGCGGAGCGGACGCTGCGGGACGAGAACCGTGTCCCGTTGCGTGCGGCGGCGGTTGCGTTCAAGCGCGGCATCGAAGGCCAGTTCGCCAAGGACGGGCTGCGGGTCGGGTCCACGCTCGCTGGTCGGCCGTGGAAGGGCGTCGGGTTCGAGGAGAAGTCCGACCGGGAGGTGCTCGTCCGGGCGAGGCCGCCGGCGCACCTGTTCACCAACCCGACGTCACCGCATCTGATCGTCCCCAAGAAGATCGGCGGTTCCCGCCGGTCCCGTGTCGCACGGTTCGGTGCGGTCGCCTCCTCGAGGCAGGGGCGGTCGCAGCTGCCGATGGGGCCGATCACCGCCGCCGGGAAGATGGGGGTGCGGGCGGCGATCCTGCCCGGGACCGGCCCGAAGGCGTACGCCCGGCACCCCGGCACCAAGGGCACCGGGTCGTTCGGCAAGGGCGTCAAGGCGTCCCGGAAGCCGGCGGCGGAGGCGTACATGAAGACCCGCCGCAAGGAGCTGGCGTCGATCTTCACCGGATAGGAGCATCGTGTCCGATCAACCCGCCACGGACCTCACCGCCGTCATCGACCGCTTGATGGAAGGCGGCTACGACGACCACCTGTCCGACCTGTTCACCGCGGTGCTGTCGCGGGTGCGGGAGATGGACGCGTCGACGTCGTGGAAGATCACGATCGGCGACGTCGAAGTGCTGCGCGACGACATCACGCTGGACGAGTGGGCCACCGCGGAGAAGCTGGCCGGGAAGTCGTGGGCGCATCTGCAGGTGCGGCTGGTGGCGACGGACATGCGGGCGGTGATCACGGCGCTGTACCACCACCGCTCCGAGCTGGGTGAGTTGTCGCTGGACGAGGCGAAGGCGAAGGCGGGTGCGTTGTCCGGGTCGGAGATGTTCGACCGGATCGAGGACGTGGTGGTGCAGCGTCCCCCTTTGTCGGCTGGCCGCTGACCCGCTACGTCGACGTCGTAGCTCGTCTGCGGCCGTGGAAGCCGTCGGAGATCCGCCGGGAGCGGATCGGGGATCTGTCGGTGTTCCTGCACG
>CAZQBH010000068.1:4285-5674 GCA_964591645.1 uncultured Pseudomonadales bacterium
CTCGATCAACTGCTCGGCCGTGATCGGCGCCGGTGGCTGGCCTTCGGTGCGCTCGCCATAGCGAAGCGCCAGGGCCGCCGTCGCGAATGCGTGCTGTTCGCCACTGTCCAGCGTCAGCGCCTTCATCGCGTCGGTGGAGGCGCAGAGGAAGGGGTGAGCCGTGGCGATAACCGAGCGGCTCCGCTTCCTGCTCGAGGCGGACGTCAACGACGCGATACGTGGCTTCGAGAAGGTCGGCGACACCGCGGATCGTCAGCTCGGCAAGGCCGAGTCCCGCTCCGAGAAGCTGTCCGCGGGGTTCACCAAGGCGGGTGCGGCGATGCTCGCCGCCGGCGGTGTCGCCGTGCTGGGGCTCACGAAGGCCGCGAACGCTGCGTCGGACCTGAACGAAGCGGTCAACCTGACCGAGATCACGTTCGGTGACGCCCGCGGCGCGGTCGACGAGTTCGTGAAGTCCGCCAGCAGCATCGGCCAGTCCGAGCGAGCCGCCCGGGAGGCGACCGCCACGTTCGGGGGTCTGCTGCAGAACCTCGGGTTCACCGCCGAGGCGGCGGCTCAGTCGTCGATCCAGTTGACGAAGCTGGCGTCGGATCTCGGCTCCGCGTTCAACACCGACCCCGCCGATGCCGTGATGGCGTTGGGTGCGGCGCTGCGTGGCGAGACGGAGCCGATCCGCCGCTACAACGTGATGCTGTCCGATGCGGCGGTGCGGCAGAAGGCCGTCGAGATGGGCCTGGCGGACACCACCGCCGCGGTCGACAACCACGGCAAGGCGCAAGCGGCGCTGCAGCTGATCCTCGAGCAGACGAACCGCTACCAGGGCGACTTCGTCAACAACGCCGACGCCGCCGCGAACGCTCAGCGGGTCATGGCGGCGCAGTGGGAGGATCTGCAGGCGAAGCTCGGCGAGAAGGCGCTGCCGGTCATGCAGGACGTCCTCGGCGTCGTGAACCAGATGCTCGGCGGGGTGATAGCGCTCGACGACGCCACCGGCGGCCTGGTCGGCACGATCGCCACCTGGGGCACCGGGCTGCTCCTCGCCGGCGGCGCCATCTCAACGCTGATCGGGAAGGTCACCTCGGCGGATTCGGCGATCGGGAAGCTCGTCACCCGGTTCGGCGCAGCCAACGTCGCAGCAGGAGCGTTCGCCGCGACGCTCGGCGCCATCGCCATCACCGAGATGGTCCAGGCGTTCCGGGAAGGCACCCGCACCGCCGAGGGGTTCTCCCAGGCGGTCGTCGCCGCGGGCGGGGACATCCAGTCGGCGCTCATCGACAAGATCAAGGGCGACTCCACCCTCGCGAAGTTCATGAAGGAGGCCGGGCTCAGCGTCGAGGAGGTGGCCGAGAAGCTGCGCCTGTCGGACAGCGAGTTCGAGGAGTGGATCGA
>CAZQBH010000069.1:0-5440 GCA_964591645.1 uncultured Pseudomonadales bacterium
AGGTTACAACCTCCGAGGTTGAGGTTGGGTTGTATACTGGTAGTAATGCCTGTACGTAAAGAACCGCTTATAAATGGGTATTACTACCATATTTATAACAAGACGTATCAATACGTTCCGTTTAGTGATAGATGACTTTGTGAACGAGCCCTGCTTGATTTGTGGTATCTCAATTCCCCTCATGCGTTGAGTTTGAATCGATACTTAGAACTTTCAACCGATTTGCAACAACAATATTTGAAACAAATTGATCTACAGCGACGGAAGGTGAGCCTGATTGCTTTTTGTCTGATGCCAAATCATTTTCATTTGCTGATTAAACAACAAGAAGATAATGGGATATCTAAATATGTTTCAGATTTTCAAAATGCCGTTACCAAATACTTTAATATAAAAAATAAATTGATAGGGCCGCTATTTCAGCGGCAATTTAAATCGGTGATTATTCCATCGGAAGTAATATTGTTGCATGTATCAAGATATATTCATTTAAATCCCTATACAGCGAAAATTGTTCATTCAAGCCAATCGTTAGTTGATTATCCCTATTCATCATTTCTGATGTATTTACATCGTGAGTTAGATGTTCATCAGATGATTGATTATAGTTTGCTCGATTATCATTTCTCATCACCTGAAGAGCATTTTGAATTTGTCGATAATTACAAAGAGCACCAACGAACTCTTCACGAATTAGCTAAACAATACTTAGATTCTTAATGACAACCTCGGAGGTTGTCCAGGTTACAACCTCCGAGGTTGAGGTTAATCGAAGAGGTTGGTTTCCAAGTGATGATGGTGAAGGCGGCGGGAAAAACGGTGGGCTTCGTCGCGAAGGGCTATAAGCAGTTGGCTGGCTGGCTGGTGAGGATCAAGTTTTACAGTAATAATGTTGGGAGTTCTGTAATTCGTAAGAATTAATAACCGGTCGGGGTGTTTGGCTAAACTGACCAGCGGGATATGGGAGGTAAGAACAGAAGCAATGGCTTTAAGCTGGGGTTTGCCACCATCAATCATAATAAGATCAGGCAGACCCCACTCTGAATGGTGTAATCGCCGGCTAACTGCTTCCTTGAGCATACCGACGTCATTGGGAGTCTGTAAGGTTTTTATGGTAAAGTGCCGATAGGCATCATGGTCCGGGGCGCCATTGCTATTCACTACCATTGAAACAGCAGCAGCTTGACCTTGAAGATTTGCCACATCATATCCTTCAATACGGGACAGTTGGGGAATTGATAAACCGTGGGTTTTTAATAATCGCTTCAATTCAGTTATTTTTTGCGTATTGAGATCGTTGGTCAAATTGGGCAAGGGTTGGTCACTCTTTTGATATTGATAGTGGGCTTGGATGTATTTTAACGCCTCAATTTTGGTTTTTAATGCAGCTGCGGTTTCATACGCTTCTTGACGAGCTGCCACGGTAATTGCTTGAGTGAATTCTTTGATAATCGCTTGATGTTTGCCAGCCAGGAATAGTTCTAGACTTTGAATTTGTTGGGTGTATTTTTCTGGGCTGATAACTCCGGTGCATGCGCCGGGACAGAGATTAAGATGAACATAGAAACAGGCTCGATGATGGATTTGGTCGGTTTTTGATGCAGTACAAAAGGGAAATAATCGCCGGGTGATTTTAAGGACTTCTTTCACCTGTCTTCCCGAGGGGAATGGTCCAAAACTCCGTCGAATAGGATAGTTTTGACGGTCCCCTTTTCTAACGGCCAAAACGCGGGGATACGTCTCTTTAGTGGTGATAATGTAGAGGGGCGACTTATCATCCTTTAACAGAATATTGTAATGGGGTTGATAGGTTTGAATGAGTTCTGCTTCGACCAATAAGGCTTCTAATTCGCTCCCAAGAATTTGATACTTAACTGCCTGTGTGTGAGCAACGAGCTGTTTCGTTTTGGGGAGTAAATGGTTCAGCAAACTATAGCTTTTTAACCGATTGTGAAGATTTTTGGCTTTACCAACGTATATAACCTTACCGGCGGCGTCGAGAAACCAATACACGCCGGGTAACGACGGTAACGATACCGGCTGCTGAGACCATAAAGCCGGCGATGGCAAATTGGGAATTGACGGCGAAGGGAGATTTGCCGACGATGACTGTTTGGTTTTGGATCGATAGTTTGATTGGTTCATGGGTGCTTGACAGTTTTATGGGGATTATAACCTGACTGCCAAGCGGAAGTCGATCGATAGTGCTTTGGTGGTGTTCAGTACCGGAAATAATGCTAATTGGTTGTTGGTATATGGCGGTAGTGCCGATATTTTTGACAACGAGCTGGGTGGTGGAAAGAAATGAAGTTTGAATGGTGGCACTAAGGGTGGGTGGAGTCAAGGTAAACGGGTTGGTATCCGTAACCGTGATTTCCGGAGACGGATTAGAGGCGGTGTAATAAAATCCGGCGGGATACGGGGTGGTATCCGAACTTCCATTAATTGCCAGAACAATGTGATGCATGTCTTGAATTGGAGCAAATAAATCACTCTGCGTGGTCTTTGTCCAAGTAGGATCAAGCTGTATCCAGGTGTTTTTTTGGGTGTCGTAGTAATCAGCCCAAGTATGCAATTTATTAGGGATGACTGTTTGAGGATAACTGGTGGCATTGGATGTGGTGTAACCAATTAATCGTCGACTCATAATGCCCGAGGATCGTGCCAGCGTAACAAAGGCATCAACATAGTCTTGTCCTGAAAAACGGTGCGGATCAGTCTGGAGCTGTTTTCCTCCATGTCGGGCAGTTAGATTGCCTTCGGTACGGTCATAGTCTGTTTCACTCATCAGATAGGAGAGAATCTGGAATGGTTGATTGATGGAAGCAGTGATTTTTTTATAGTTACTATCGCCAACTGGCCAAAAAGGTTGGTTTGAGCGATACGCGTGTTCAAGTGTGTTTGGCCAAGTTACTTGATTGGGAATGACCGAAAGAATACCTTTGGCTTGAACAGTAATTTGTTTTTGTTCTTTGGGCTCCAATTTGTATGTGGCGATGGGGTTTCCGTCGTTATCAGTATGCAGAGTAATGGGGGGAGGAGTAATACTGGCAAATTCAAATTGTTGATAGTTGGTGTCCGGGGGTAGCGTAATTTGAGTTTCGATTGGGGTCATGTTGGTATTTTCCAAGGCATAGTTTAGGTTGACGGCGACATAACGGATATCGGCACAACGAAGCGATAGCGATGAAGTAGGTTTAAGTGAGTTAAAGTGGATCGTGGTGATCCCGGTTGCTTCAGTTGTTTCGGTGGGTGGTGGATTTATTTGGGGTGAGGGACAGCGTAAGGTCGGAAAAATCAAGGTAGCGCTGATTGAAGCGTTTTGATCAGGAATATGTAAGGGCGGGATGACGAGCTGTGTAGAAGTATCTCTGCCAAGAATAAAATCAGGACTTTGATACGTCATAGAATACGTTTGAAACTTTCCTTTGCCAACAACTTGGTTAGGAAAAGTGAAAGACACGTGGGTTCCGTCCAAAGTTATTTCCTGTTGAGGTTTTATTGTCAAACCAGTCGGAGTAGAAATTTTTAGTTCTTTAAGGTTGGTTGAGTTTATACGTGTGTCGTACGCGGTAGGATAACGGGTGTCGGTGTTGTTGATTATGGTGATATCTTGCTTTACGTTAAGCGTATTGGTGGAAGTAAGGGTATAGGTAGACTGAACTGTCGTTAGAAAATCAGAAGCAACACAATGAACGGGATTGATCAATAAAAAACACACGATACATACAGAAATTGTGACTTGCTGCAAGGTCATGATTAAAGCTTATCATGGTTACTTTACCAACTAAAGTCAAAAAAGAGCTGCATGAGGATGGTTTGAGTCAAGACGAGGCAAAAAAGCACTTTTTGTTCATTACGGGTTATTTTTTTACTATCAAAATAAGGACCAATTACGGACAAAATTGGTGGAATGATGTACAGCGCGGCTCGTGACGTTTCTCCAGTATAGTAGGCGCCAAATGCAATAAAACCCAAAAACGAGCACATGCCGGCCAAACTAATAACTCCAAAATGAATTATAGGTAAAGACATAAAGCGCTTTGATACATACAAACTGATTTCTGGTACGGTTTTGTTACGAATGGATAGATTTTTGATCCATACAGTTAAAGCTCTCCAGAGGTACAGTGATAGGTATGGACCCAAAAATAAAATTGGTTCGGCAATGTCTTCGATACGTGTACTTACATACGAGAGCATACCAGTTAGGGAAAAGGAAAATAGAGAGGAATGTTCAAACCGTTTAGCAATCAGAAAGCCGTCGAGATATGAATACCCACTGAAAAGATAAAAAAAGAAGAGAACTGCAACGGTTCCAATAATGGTTTGAAAAAAAGAACGGAGATTTCGATGACGAACAAGCGAAATTACACCAAGGACGGGAACAAGCCAAATTGCGCCGAACGTCAATAAGGCTGATAGAGAAAGAAACGTAATACTGAGCCAAAGATTGGTAGACGATTCTTTTTTTTGATCATATGCCCAAAGTGTGGCGGTAAACATCGTGCAGATGACAATATCAATCGAAGCCAGTGAAAATATTTGAAACGCCGGGCTTAACCCTAACAATAATGAGACAAATTGGGCATTAGTTTCTGATACATGTGATCGAATCCAGTGATAAAAAAACCAAACTGTTGCCATTGAAAAAGTTGAAAGGATGATACTTGCAAAAATGGGGCTCTGATGTATGCGCTGCAGATAATAATAGATGAATGCCGGTAGTGGCGGATGGACTCGACTATGATATCCAAGGTTAGGTTGAATTAATGTGTAGTGACTAAGAAAATTGGCAGGATCGTGGATGGTTTTAGCATCTTGCCAATAGGTTATTTCATAATCCCGATTGATGGAGGAAGGACTGCGGTATCCCCACTCAATACCTTGAAGCAAATTGGTAGCTAGGACGATTAACCAGACCACGAAGATTTGTTTATAGAAGGATAATTTGTGTTTGAAACCATACCAGAGTACAAAACTAAAGCAGATGATGGACAATACCGTGCAGCTGTCAGGCCAGGCAGGGAGTTTGGGAACAATAATGCTAATAGGCCAGTATTGATTCATGATAAACTCGTAACGAAAACGTAGCTGTCGGAGCAAAAGGTTGGCGATGATAAAAAAACCAAACAAAACAACTGGGCTCGAAATCAATACCTTTGAAGATAGGAGGGGTTGGTGGTTTGGTTTGATCATAGGCTCTATATTACTCTGTCTTAGTTTTGTTTGGAATAAACGCGTAGATCGTTTAGCAGCTTCAGAACAGTTTGGCGGTCAATCGAATGGATTTCATGGGGGACCCATTGTCGATAGCTATCGGGCTCCAAGGATAGGTGAATACCGAGCAGCCCAACAGCTACCGGTGGTGTTTCAACTTTCAATACCTGCATCGGCACAAAAACTTAGTTTGTCGTTTAAATATCGGACGCCGTCAGAC
>CAZQBH010000070.1:0-5323 GCA_964591645.1 uncultured Pseudomonadales bacterium
GGATATGGTATGAAGATAGGCCTGGATTATGATACAGTCACTCTATGACTGCAGCCTCACCAAAAACTGTTCTGCTTGTGCCATTTAGTTCGAAAGATCAATCACGCATTTTGATCTGGCAACATGTCAAAAAGTGGCTCGATCAAACCCTGGATTACCCGCTCACTATCGGAGAGCATTTTCCCAGAACACCAGACACCTATAATCTCAGTCTGGCCCGCAACCTAGCCGCCCAGAAAGCTGGCGACTGGGAAGTTGCCGTTATCCACGATGCCGACACAGTCATTGGTCCACAACAAATTATCGCTGGCGTAGAGGCCGCCTATGAGACCGGCGCCGTTACATATCCGTACGATGAGCGCTGGGAACTGGATTTTACCGGGACTAAAATGCTGCTTACTGACGAAAATAGCAACTGGCAACAACATTTGACACAATACACTCGCAACCAACCACTCGGTGGCTGTATCATTGTCAGACGAGATCTCATGGAGCTCGTGCGCGGCTTTGATACGGGATTTGTAGGCTGGGGCCATGAAGATGGTGCATTCGCTATTGCCTGCCAGATGTTAAGTGGCAAACTATTACAGCGCATTCCTGGTAAATCTCTTCATCTCGAGCACGTCTTAGCCCCAGCCAAACAGCCTGACAGTCCACTATACTTAGCCAACAAAGAGCGAATTGATCATTACGTACACGCTGGCAATCAGGCGAATGGCCACAAAATTATCCGCGAAATACGCAACGAATCAATTACTACCGACCAAGCAAATGGAATTACATGGCCCAAACCAGAATCTAAAAGCAAGCCCATGCATGCAGCAACAGCCTTCATGCTACTACAAGACGTCACAAGCGTACTTGAAAAATATCGATGCACATATTGGCTAAGCGACGGAACCCTACTTGGCGCAATGCGTGAGAACGATTTTATTGCCCATGATAACGATGTTGACCTTGGCGTATGGGCAGCCGATTTTGACATTCGCGTGATACATGAACTGATGCATCGATACAACTGCAATATTGCCAGACTGCAAGGTAAGCCGCATGATGGCATGATTATTTCAGTGCAAAGAGTTGACGTCCACCTTGATATGTTTTTCTACTATCCGCTAGCGCAGCCCCTCGAAAAACACCCTGATGCAAAAATTTATCACAGTATCTATTTTCTCCATAAGCCATTCAGCACATCCAACAAAGCAAGGCACTACGATTGTGTCTATCCCGATTTTAAACCACTAATCCGAAGGAAGTTTAGGAATCGCGAGTTTTGGGTTCCTCGTGATGCCGAGGGGCATTTGACAGCAGCCTACGGGAAAAACTGGATCAAACCGCAAAGCGATTGGAACACTGAAAACGATCAACCCAACCTTGTAAGGCGAGGTACAGCTCATGACATGTCTGCCGACCGCCAGCTAGTTGAGCAGTTCCTTGAGATTCGTCGCCTATGACAGCTACAACCCTACATCTACTAACCCTGCAAGAATTTGAAATCTTAATGCAGCTCATAAACCCGAGCAAATCCCCACACAACAATGTGCCTAATTCCGCAACAGATCAGACTGGATTGCAAGGTCTACTCAATAAAAAGCTCGTAAAACGAACACATAACAAAATCTTGACGACCCCAAATGCCGAGCTGGCTCTTGAACCATACCGAGTCAAACGTGCTGTAATTTTAGCTGCGGGGCGTGGCGAACGATTGAGGCCCGAGAGCGATCATGCCCCCAAGCCTATGACAAAAGTTGGTGAGCAACGCTTTATAGAGACTCAGCTCGACGCTTTGGCACATGCTGGTATCAGTGATATCACAATTATACGTGGGTACAAGGGTGAAATGTTTGATGAATTACTGGGAGAATACCCACATCTAAAATTTATTGATAATCCCGAATGGCATAGTGCTGGCGCCATCGTTTCGGCTGCACTGGCTATCGATAAACTGGCTGGCGCCTACCTTATAGAGGGCGACTTATACATGAAAAATACATCAATCCTGCGACCCTTCGAGTACCGCAGTTCATGGTATAGCCAGCCAATCCCGACCGAAAATGACTGGTTCTTCTCGGTTGACGAAACAGAAAGAATTCAGGCGCTCGATTTTGGCACTACAGACCATCACCGCCACTATAAATATGTCGGTATTCAGTACTGGGCGCCGAGAGAAGTCGAACAACTTAGGACAGATCTCCAAGCCGTCCTAGAAACCCCCTCTGGCCGACAGGCATTTATCGAGTCAGTTCCGTTCGCTCCACATACTGGTAACTACGAGATCCACGCCCGACAAGTTATGCCCAATGATGTAACAGAGATTGATACCTACGAGGAGCTCCAGGCCTTACGGGCTCGCGAGGCTTAGTAGCTCCAAACAACAAGCCGTCTATTCTATATCTCATCAGGAATACTTACTCTTGGCAAGAGTTGACTATGCTTATGGTTAAACCATATTATTAAAAGGATTATTATTACACTATCAATAGTACGAGGGTCCATATGGCAATTAATACACATGCATTACGCGAAAAACACACAGCTAAGTTAACGTCAAAAGAAATTGCCTTCCTCTGCTTTCTCTTACTCGCCGTACTCGTCTGTCGACCAGGCCATGCCCACGCTGCGACCATCAATGTTGCAGCCGGCTCTAGCTCAGCAAGCCCTAATGATAATGTTTGTCAACTTGAAGAGGCCATGACCAACATCAATGATGGCGCTCAAACCAATGCTGACTGTGTTGAAGTTGGTAGCTACGGCAGTAATGACACTATTAACCTACCGGTCGGCACAATCACCGGTCCTGGCTCATTCATAGGATCACTGAACAAGGATATCAAGATCGTCGGTCAAGGCCGCGACCAATCCATTCTTAATGGCGCTGGACTCTATTTAGGCAGTGGCAGTGGTATCACCAACTATGAGGTTCAAGATCTCACCATGGTAGACTATGGATTCTATGCCTCCACTGCAAACCTGACAATCAATAATGTCAATATGGATGGAGCAGGCGTTGAAATGAGTTCTTCTTCCAACCTAACGGCAAACCACGTCAACATGACCGGGGCTGGCGTTTCAATCGAAAATGCCGACTTGGTTCTGAATGACGTCGAAATCGATATGCAAGACAGTCAAAATATGGCTATCTTTGCGGGCAATAGCAATGTAACTGTCCAAGATAGCTACTTCCATAGCATGAATAGCGGGGGTTCTGGATATGCTCTCCTTAACTTTTATGCGAATTCAAATAAAAGCCTCACAGTAGATCGCTCCACCTTCAGTCAAGCCATCAAGGGTATATGGATACAGAACATAACCGGTAGCGGGCTGGGAAGCAGCGAGGTTAATGCAACAATTCGCAATAGTACCTTTACGGATATGTCCAGCCCTGGCAGCCTCCTTGACGGCAGTGGCCTATTTAACGCAGCAACAGGGATTTCTGCCTGGGCTATGGCGTCAGATGATGACTCCACCTTAAATTACACCACTATTAATAACACCTTCAGTAATATCACTAGCACCGGTAATGGCCGGTCTGCAGCCATAAGCGAAGTTTCAGCGTATCAAGGTAGCGGTGGCTTCCAAGCAGCCATACATCACACTTCCCAGAACGATCTGTACGCAGTTGGTAATGGTGCCAACTCTGTAAATTATGATCGCACAGATATTACAGCTCTTATTGGATCAGGCTCCGGTGGCCCGGGGAGCTTCACTACCACCAGCAACGGTGGAAACATCTCAAGCGATGATTCTTTTGGCGATCTCCTAACGCATCCTACCGATCAGCACAATCAGACTAGCCTCGCTTCATTCTTGGGAGCACTGAACGACAACGGAGGACCAACGCCTACCCTAGCTCTAAATGAAGGCTCGCCTGCTATTGATGCCGGCACGAGTGTTTCTGGCCTAACAGTCGACCAGCGTGGAGCCACTCGTCCGCAAGGCAATGGCTTTGATGCGGGCGCCTATGAATCAGCCTTCGCAGTCGCCAACACAACTCTCACATATCCAGACCCGGTCAAGGGTACTACCGTCAGCCTCGTTCTCCCTAGCGACGTAACTAGCCCTACGGTTGGTGCCGTAAATTACGACTCTCTCCCTAAAGATGGAGACAACAAATATCCGGCCGGCCTGACGACATTTACATTCACCACCACTCCAGGAGCCACCAAGACCGTTGCGCTCTACTATGATCTCCCAGGGAACCCAAGTGACTACATTGCCCGTAAATACAAAACGAATACTCAGACCTACCTTGATGTCCCTGGATCCGTTATTACCCGCGAAGATTACAATGGTAAATCCATGCTCAAACTTACCTACCAAATTACTGATGGTGGTATCCTTGACCAAGATGGCGCCGTCAATGGTACAGTCATCGATCCAGTCGGCTTAGCAACCACAACCTTAGCCGATACAGGTCTTAACGTAAAAATGTTGTCTGCTATGACAGCAGGCCTGCTGGCACTTACGGCTACAGTTATAGTGATTCTTGGTCGACTCAATCTTCGCCTACGACCTACACGTCGGCCATAGAGGAGATTTGTGATACAGTCACTGTATGACTTCGGCTACACCAAAAACCGTCCTCTTAGTACCGTTCAGCTCGTCTGAGCCATCTCGGGTAATTATCTGGCAGCATGTCCGAAAGTGGCTTGAGCAAACCCTGAATTACCCACTCTATGTAGGGGAACATTTCCCAGAATCTACCGCAACCTACAACCATAGCCTGGCTCGTAACTTAGCAGCACAAAAAGCTGGCGACTGGGAAATTGCAGTCATCCAAGATGCAGATACCATCATTCCTGCACAGCAAATCATCACTGGCGTAGCAGCCGCCTATGAAACCGGGGCTATCACGTACCCTTACGACGAACGCTGGGAACTAGATATCACAGGAACCAAAATGTTCCTTACTAACACAGCCAGTAACTGGCAGCAACATATGACCAAGTATACACGAGATGTTCCGCTTGGAGGCTGCATGATTATTCGTCGAGATCTTTGGGAGACGGTACGAGGCTTTGATACTGGATTTGTGGGCTGGGGGCATGAAGATGGAGCATTTGCGATTGCGGCTCAAGTCCTTGATGGCTGGAGGCTTTTGCGGATACCTGGCAAATCATTCCACCTAGAACACGTCTATGCACCGGCAAAGAATCCCAACAACCCCATCTATCACGCAAATAAGGTACGAATAGATCGCTATATGCACGCTGGAGACCAGCCAGATGCCCACCTACTCATTCAAAGGCTACGCGATGAAACCATTGGAATAGACACAAAACATAACATCACTTGGCAAATTCCACAGTCAGGTGACGACAGA
>CAZQBH010000071.1:0-560 GCA_964591645.1 uncultured Pseudomonadales bacterium
ACCCAATTTCCAGCATTTGGCAGACATTATTTTTCGCTCCGAATCCAAGTTTCCAAGGTTAAAATCCCAATTTTCTCTTGACGAGTCATTTTCATTCCGTCGGTCGCTTCTTTATACCAAGGTAAAAATCGCTTTTCCCGGATCTGTTCGTCTGGTTCATACATTACATACCGAACAGTATCAGTAGGCGTCTGAATTGTTGATGGGTGCGTGTACCCCTTAGTTTTTGAGAGCCACCAGATTAAATAATCATAACTATCGGTGGCGAAATTGGGTGTGTAAATTTGAAAAATCGCATGTGGTGTCTTATCGGCAAGACTCCAATCATAAAGCTGCTGCACCGCCCGTTCCATCACCTGGAGTCCCGCATTATTATGTGGTCGAAGAATTAAATTATTTAAATGTGTAAAACTATGAATTCCCATTAATCCAATCAATCCGGTAATAATTAAGCCTGCAAATAGCCGATACAAAATACTTTTAAACAATAGAAAAAATGACCTTAATCCATATACGAGTAAAAGGACTACAAAGATAAAATGAGGAGTAATGTAGTATTC
>CAZQBH010000071.1:570-2463 GCA_964591645.1 uncultured Pseudomonadales bacterium
CATAATTTCCATTCCAAAACATGTACCAACCATAGGGTAATACAGCCATAACAGCAACAAGAACCCATTCTTTTTGATGCTTAACAACCACAGTTACGGAAGAAATAATCAAACTCGCAACAACACCGATAAGTAAGGGAGTGCGGGCAAAATCAGATCGCACAAAAAAGGGAATGGTTGATTGCCATAACTGCAATGGTCGTTGCTGCCATAAAACAGGCAAGGGTAAGGTGGTCCCGGTTCGGCTCGTGCCGTTCAATACTGCCTTTGTCATTGAAAGATTGTGAGTCGCTTCAAACAGTAATTGGGGGACCAATGTAATTCCCATTGCTACCACCGCCAGGGCAATGGTTTTCCATTCGAATTTACCCCTCAGCCAAGGAATAAATAGCCACAAAGTCACCACAAAAAAAATGGCATAGGCAAATTCAGACTGCAATGTGAGTGCCAACAAGAAAAAACCAGCTATCACATACCACTTTGACCGTTTTGACTCAAGTAAACACAAAAGTGATCCCGCCATGAGTGGTAGTGACAACATACAATTCCACACGAAATTTGTGCCAGTAATACCACCGGGGACAAAAGATAGCAACCAGGCTGCTAGAACTGCCCAGATAGTTCTCCCAAACAATCGTTCACTTAAGAGCCAGTAAAGAGGTAAAGCCAATGAAGCCACCGAGATATACCACAATTGAATTCCATATGGATTACCGGCTGTAAACAGGTATCCAAAAACACCGACGTAATACCATAGTGGTCCCAAGAATAAACCCGGAATACCAGTAGTTGCTCCAATTAGTTTTAAATCTCCCCGACTCATGTTCCGAAGCACAACAACATCGCGCCCAACATCATAAATAAAATATGCAGCTTCACGGAAATTCCAAAAACGCACTCCCAAAGAGATAATCATATACAGGACAAACAACCATAACCAACGAGAACGGAAATTAATTGCAACTTTTTTCATACAAATGAACCATAGTAGTAATTGTTTTTTGCCAAGAAAATCGCTTAACATTTTGGAAGCCTTTTTCAATGTAACGGCTTCGTTCTATCTTGTTGATCGTAGCAATTTCATCAAAATCAACACAGTTTCCTTGGGTAATCTCAACTAGAGAACCACCTCGGGAAGAAACGACGGGGCAACCACACGCCTGGGCTTCCAACACCGGCAATCCGAACCCCTCATAAAATGAGGGCTGTATATACCAAAATGCTCCGGTGTAAAGACTCCGCATTTCTTCCAAAGGTTCTAGGGGCACATTTGTAAGTATGCGCAAAGATGATTCAATTCCTAATGTATCAATCTCTTGCCACAAGAACTGTGCTGCTTGGTTATCACGTCGTAATGCCCGGCTTACCAATACAAGTAAAAACCGTTCTTTGAAAGGAACAAACGCTTTTAGTAATCCAGGAAGATTTTTGTTGTAATTAATATCTCCAACGTATAAAAAATAAGGTTTTTGTAAATCGTACTTTTGCATTACTGAGGCAATCTGGTCTTTGGTTGCTGGTTCATAGTGAGAATCTGGAGCCAGATAAACGGTTTGTACTTTTGTTTTAGGTTGCTTGAGAAAATGAATCACATCTTTGGTTGAACAATCCGAATCTGTGACAATTTTTTTTGCGCCACTAAGGCTCAAAGTCTGAATCATTTGTTTGATGGTACCCCTCACTCCCTTGGGATATTGTTCCGGGTACAAAAGGGGAATGACATCATGAATTGTAACCACTGTGGGTCGAGGCTTATAAAAAGGTAAGGTGAGAAAAAACAAATCAAAAAACGGATAATGTACCACGTCGGCTTCTAGTTCTGAATCAACGAGGGTTAAGTCGGTATACTGTTTTACTGCCTGGATTAACAATCGTGTATATTGGCCAATGCCT
>CAZQBH010000071.1:2473-5266 GCA_964591645.1 uncultured Pseudomonadales bacterium
TCATCGTATTAACACGTCATCCCGGACCCCGATCCGGGATCCATGCTTATTTATTATAGATTCCGGGTCATGCCCGGAATGACGATATATGTCTCCCAGTTTCATATAGGCAATCGCATGGTGTAACCCAGAAAAAAGGGCAAACACAAAACCGGAAAATCCATCTACGTAGCCCCGGTGACGAAAAAATAGAGTACAAAATGTGGTAAAAGGTTTCAACACTAAATACTGAATATCGTTCACAAAAGTTAATCGAACATTATTCTTATACAATTCAGCTGCGGTCAAGCCGGAATATCGATTTGCGTTAGTGATGTATCGTTTAAAAGTCGGGGCATTGTAATGTAGTAAGTGGCCGTTTGCCCAACCCACCTCGCCGTCAACCACCATTTGTTCATGTACGCTTTTTTGCGGTAAAGTAGCCCTACCTTTTTGATACAACCGAATAACTGGATCAGGGTATTGACCACCCTTGGTTAAAAACCGCTCCAAAAACCAATTTTTCCGTCGAATCCAAAACGCCGCATACGATGAATTATTTAGCTCATGCTGAATGAATTGACATAATTCATCATCAACTACCTCATCAGCATCTAGTTGGAGGATCCAATCTCCCGTAGCTGCATCCATCGCCATCTGTTTGTTGGTGTGAAACATGGCTTTATTCGTTGTTTCAATGACCCGGGCGTTGTATGACTTGGCAATAGCCACGGTATCGTCCGATGATTCGCCATCAACCACAACGATTTCGCCAGCAATATGTTTAACCGAATCAAGACACCGAGCCAAACAGGCGGCTTCGTTATGAACTGCAAGCACTACAGATAAATGAATCATAGTATTACCGCCAAGTCATCACTGAAAGCCAGACAGAACCAGATGCTGTTTGGTTTTCAAAATAATAACCATTCGCTTGTAAAGCTTCTTTATTATCATACAAGCGGGTCATCGTTCCCGCCATTGTTGCTGTTGCGGCGGATTCTATCATGTCCTCAACAGACAGTAGAGAAGACGAATAACGCGTTGATGGTAGAGAGGTAAAAACAGAATAACCATACGTAGTTAAATCTCGTGTCATCCAATAATCTCGCGCAGATATGCTTTGCTGAATTTGTTTGATGGCAAATTTTGGAAAAAAGACATATCGAATCCGAGGATAAAAAAAAGCCACTCCGACCACAAGCAGGAAAACTACGCAGACATTAAACATCAACAAAGACTTTTTGATCATAGTTCTCTGCATATCATACCCGATTTCCATCAAAGACAGATATAATAAACTATATGCGAATGTTTATTCTGGCACTCATTTCCCTCATTTTATCGCTTGATTTGTTTCTTCACCCGGGAGAGGCAGCTACTTTTGATAGTCCAATTCACATTACGAATATTGCTCAGTATTATCAGGCTTTAAAAGATGGCGATTTCCCAGTAACCTGGGCGGATGGTTTTGCTAACTATGGTTTACCAACTCCCATCGTTAGTCAACAATTAACCTCATACGGAGGCGCCTTGTTGACTTTTATTACGCACGATCCCGTGCTGTCATATAAGCTGTTGGTATTTGTGGGAGCATTTCTTGGTTGCGTTACCACCTATTGGTTTATTCGACTATACGCTAGTCAAGAAAGTGCTTTGGTCGGTTCAATTTTATTGAATTTTTCCGCCTATCGAATTAGTAATCTCTATATTCGTGGTGCTCTACCAGAGTTTTTTGCGGCAGCTTTTATTCCAGTAGTCCTCACGGGAATATATTATTTGTTTCAGACAAAACCTAAAGGGTTTATTTTGACCATTGTCGGTACCACATTGCTTTTATTGGCTCATCCGTTTGTTTTTGTTGTTGGTTTGTTTATACTTATTCCCTACCTTATCGTTATGATGGGCCACTCAAAAGGTGGTTGGCATTCAGCCTTGATGGTTGTACTAGCCTGGATAGTGTCTATTGGCCTTAGCGCTTGGTACATCCTCCCGCTTATTGCCGAAATGAAATACTTTGTGATTTCACGAAATACAACGCAGTTAGTTAATGATCAGTTTATGACCTGGAAAAACTATTTCATCTCCAATTGGCAATATTTCGGCGAACATGACATTTTTGTCAGAGCCAACCACATTTTTTTCGGGTTGTTTGAAACAATTATCATGACGATTGGAAGCCTTTGGTTGTGGTTTAATTATAAAAAAACCAACCTGCCGCTCTTGGTGTTTATTACCAGCTCGATCATTATCTTAGTCTTTATGACCACGATTGGAGCTTTGCCACTGTATCTCCATATTCCTTATCTTGACGGAATTCAATTTCCCTGGCGAATGTTTTCTGCACTTATGTTCCTGCCCTCCTTGGTTTTGGCGGTGTCTTTGGATCAACTACCGGCCAAAAAATGGCTATCACTCGTGGTGGTGATATTGATTATTGTGTACCGATTTCCCCAGATCTACGGTAAAAATTTTACCCTTTACCCTCAAGAACATTACACTAAAACTATAAAAAACCTTCATTTCGATTCAATGAACACTATCTGGACAGGCACAACAACAGACTACCCTGTTAAGGATATCAAGGGAGATATTATTGAAGGTCAAGGCAAAATTATCGCGCGGGAGGAAAAAAATAGTCGACGAACATATCAGGTGATAGCAGAATCATCAATCCGCATGATAGATTACACTTTTTATTTCCCAGGTTGGAAAGTCTATGTTGATTACCAGCCGGTAAATATTCAGTTCCAAGATCCCAATTACCGGGGTGTGATCACGTATCTAGTTCCTGCAGGAAGTCATCAAATTACT
>CAZQBH010000072.1:0-5100 GCA_964591645.1 uncultured Pseudomonadales bacterium
CTTCTTCCCGTCCTCGTGGCGGTACTTTACATTGCCACCAACCTTCCCCGTATATACACCTACGGCCTCAATAATGACGAATTAATTTACATTCGACGTACCCAACTATTTGAAAAGTACATCACCGGCGACTTCACGAGTACCATTTGGCAAACTTGGGATGCTTACGATCAACCACCTGTTGCCACCTACATTTACGGTTTATTCCTATCAGATTATGCCTACCAATATGGTGGTTATACCAGCTTACTCAACCAAGCTAACCTATTGGGTGATTATTATCCCTGCCAAGGAAATCAAATTGAAATTGGAAAAACCGCTCAACATTATGATTATTGGCAATGTATTGATGGCAAATCTCCCCAAGAATTTCCGCATGAACTAGCCTTGGCGCGAAAATTGCTCTACCGAACTCGTACCGTCGCCACTATTGCCACAGGTATCACCCTCGGATTTATTGCTCTCACTGGCATCTTATCTATCGGCACTATCGGTAGTCTGCTGGCTGTCATCGCTATCGGCTGGTTCTCTTTGTTTGGCCACTTAGGCATCATGGGTATGATTGATCCCCTCCTCTTTGTCTGGTATAGCATTGGCCTTTTGTTTCTTATCAAACACAAACACCATCCCCTCATCGGCATATTTCTCGGCTTCGCAGTTAGTACAAAATTTAATGCCGGAACGCTAGTGATCGCCTACATCCTAACCAACATCCGGCAGTGGAAAAATATCCTTATCACCGGAGCAATTTCTGCCACAATCTTTATTGGTCTCAATCCGTATCTTTGGTCGAATCCAATTAAAAACACCCAAATCATGGTGACATCCAGAACCTATGCTTATCAAAACCAGCAAAAAGCCAACCCCAAACTTATGCTTATCAATACTTTCGATCGTATTCAGGCTATCAAAACCAACATCACCGTCATCGCCGATCGCCAATTTCCCTACATTCATCAAGATATTCTCTTTGTCTGCCTTAGTGTCTCTTTTTTTGCCGGTATTGTTGCCGCAATTCATTCAAACAGCAAAACAAAAGCCATCGTACTGCTTGGCACGATTGAATTAGTTGCTCTCCTTCTCTACATTCCTCTCAATTGGGATCGGTACTTTTTACCTCTTTTTCCTACTTTATTCCTCATCTGTATTCATGGACTTATATCGTTGCCTCAAGCAATAAAAAGTATTTGGCGTTATAAATGGTTCATTTTAGTTGGTGCTATCAGCATCATGATGATCGCTCATCTGCCTAGTCTAACCGTCACTGAATGGATCATCGTACTCTTTACCACCCTTTTATTGCTCCAAGGTACCATTTCTACCATTGCCATGAGCTACACGTTTATCACCAATCCCTCGACCCATCATTCATTACTCACGACTCATTTCTCACCACCCATAACCACCTTTTCCCTCCTCATACCCGCCAAGCACGAAGCCAACGTCATTGGAGATACCATCAAAGCTATAAGCCGAATCGACTATCCTCAGGACAAATTCGAAGCGCTTATTCTTATTCCTGCATCAGATTATGGCACTATCATTGCCGCCAACAACGCTTTAGAGCAAATTCAGTCTCCCAATATTCGTGTTCTTCAACTTGATGGTGACACCAATACTAAAGCGTATTCTCTTAACCTTGGCCTTCATTTTACCAGACACCAAATTATCGGTATTTTTGATGCTGAGGATGAACCGCAGCCCGCCATCTTAAACCGCATCAATCAAGAATTCGTCAAATACCCTCATTTGCAGGTTATTCAAGCTCCCGTACAGCTCATTAACCTGAACTCATCCTGGTTCTCCGCTATTAACTGTCTAGAATACTATTTTTGGTTTAAAAGTGTTTTGCCATTTTTATCTCGATTTAATACTGGTCTCATTGCCGGTAACACTGTTTTTATCAATAAACAAACCATTATTGATAACGACGGGTGGGATGAATCGTGTTTAACTGAAGATGCCGATTTAGGGGTAAAACTGGACGCTAAACACACCAAAATCAAATTTCTGTACGACGAAACCATTACCACATTTGAAGAAACACCCAAAAACGAAATCGCCTTTATTAAACAGCGAAGCCGTTGGGATCAGGGTTTTTTACAAGTACTCACCAAAGGCAACTGGCGATCACTTCCCTTGGTACAAAAATTGCTAATTATCTACACCTTAATTCAGCCACTGTTCCGGCATATTACCATTATCAATATGGTTATCATTCCCCTGGTCATTCACGCTTCACCTCACCAGCCACATGTACTAGTAGCATTCTACTCCTGGTTACCGACATACTTTGTTCTAGTTCAACTCGGTCTTTATGTCTATGGCCTCAACAACCTCGCTAAAAGGTATCAATTATCACTTAATCCGTGGCGATACGCGCTTGTTTTAATCCTCTTCTTTCCCTATCAACTTATGTTGTCATTTGGATCATTCCGAGCTATTGTCAACAGTTTAAAACACCAAACTGTTTGGGACAAAACTAACCACTTCAACCTTCATCGATTGATCGCCTAAAATTGTATATACTTACCTCATGAAGCGACTCCTTGGATACCTTGAATATATTGGCATATGGTGTGTCAGTTTTCTTCCGCTCATATGGGGTTATACTCGTTACCCCAAGCTTGTTGGTGACGAAGGTATTTACATATCTCAAGCCTGGTGGTTAATTGGTTTTGGCAAACTGGGTCCCTATACGTATTGGTACGATCATTTCCCCCTCGGATGGTTTATGCTCGGACTTTGGCAAAAACTTACCGGAGGACCATTTACTTTTGGTGTTGCCGAATTTTCCGGCCGTTTGTTTATTATTCTGTTGGTAAGTTGTAGTTTTGTCTTACTCTACGACCTTATTAAGCAAATCTCTCATTCAAAAATTATTGGCTTGATCGTCATTGCTGCCTACGCATTTTCCCCCCTCTCAACAGTATTTCACCGTCAAGTGTTACTAGAAAACATCAGCCTATTTTGGTTAATCCTGGCTCTTTGGTTACTATTTGTCAAAGCGCCAAAAAAACCCTATTTGATTATCCCTAGTGCCTTAACCTACGGTCTAGCAATTCTTACCAAAGAATCATTACTTTTTACTGTTCCAGCTTACTTAATTGGTTGCTGGCTTGAACTGCCCAAAACCCATCGTTTTGCTTTGTTTGGTTTAGCCACCCTCACCCTTTTCTGTACCATATCCCTCTTTCCCCTCCTGGCTTATTTAAAAGGCGAACTCGTCACCAGTGGTGCCAGTCAGATTTCACTTCTTGCCGCTATGCGGCATCAAATAGAACGTGGTAATTACCTGCCCTGGTGGCGTTCTACCAGTGAATTTCGCCAACGTTTATCATCATGGCTCTATCTTGACCCCATTTTTCTCATCCTTGGACTCGGGACTATCCTTGGAAATTTCATTACCGACCCAAAAAATAAACAAAAAATGGTTGTTCATTTTATTGCTATCAGTTTTATTGGTTTTCTTATTCGCGGCGGTCTAGTTCTTGATTATTACATCATTCCTCTCTTGCCTCTACTCGCACTCGAAATCGGTTTCTTTTTAAGTCAAATTACCCAAAACTTCCGTATCAAAACAGTCTATTTAATTCCCTGTCTACTGCTACTCGTAGCCTACAATCTCAAATCCGGATGGTCCGCTTTTACCGCCAATGTTACCCACAACCAACTAGAAGCATACAACTACATTGAGAGTCATGCGAACCCTCAAGATGTGATCGTGACCGACAATTATTTCTTCCTTAACCTACGCTACAACACGCTGTTGGCACCCAAGTTCCCCAATACTGATTGGTATACCAAAGTTGAATCGGATCCGTATGTTAAAAAAAATTTACAAATAAATCACCAAGGAAACATTGATTGGTTATTACTCGACGACACAATTAATCAAGGGTTGATGACGCATTCTCTCCCTATCATCCAACAGGCAAAGCAATCCCAATCCATCGCTGTTACATTCCCTTTACCTCAACAGAATAGAATTTTATCCCTGTATCAACAAGTGCCATATATTTTAGAACCCATTAGCATTTTCCACCGTACGCTCTCAACCGACAACAACGCTCAAGTTCCACTCCGTCAACAACTAGGTAAATTAATCTGGTTTACTCCCACGACTACTCGCCTAACTCCAGCAGAAAGACAGCTATTAAATAATGCTAACGCGAACGGAATAGTCTTGAGTAAAAAGAATATCCAAAATACCGATCAACTCCAAAATTTAATCGCCGACATCCAAGCCACCGCTACTATCAGTGGCCAACGCCCCACTATCGCTATTTCATTTGAGGGGGGTCAGGATACCCCTATCCCTTGGTTTAATGGAGTTAATCCCGGTACGCTCAAATCCTCCAGTGAGGCCGAAGAAATGGCTGCCACTCGAGCCGAACAACTAACCCAAGCCGGTTTTAACGCCATCTTGGGTCCAATCATCGATAAAAGAAGTAATGGTTCTATCTACGATCAGCTCAATAATGTTCCTCGCGACCATGGATTCTCGCTCATGATTGCCAAAACCTATCAGATCAACAATCTAGTTCCACTAGTTAAATGGTTTCCAGGAACCAACAGCAACCTCAAAGGAGAAATTGACCTCGAACCCTATCAACAATTATGTTCCACCTCACAAGAACCGATGGGGATTATGGTTGACAGCAGCCCACCGCAAGCAAACCTCTCCGAGTTAATCACCATACTACGACAAAGCTGCAATTTTACGGGACACGTTTTCGTTTGGCTCACTTATCAATCAGGGCATAACCATCATCGCGCTCCCAAATGCTGCGCTTGTTCAATCACTTGAAGAAAATATTGACCAGCAAACCATAAACAAGCAGCATCTCAAACAAGCCATTCAATATAACCAAGTCCTTCAAGGAAAGTAGCCAACAAATAATCTTTTCACACTCTTTTATGAATCAGTCGGTCGCCACGACGCACCATTCGATGCATCACTTTGCGGCACATCATTTTTCTACATCAACTACATGTCTTCCGGTAAAGCAATTTCACCAGATTTTTTGTTGTCTTTGCAGATTTATGACCTTGAGCAAAGTCGAAAGGTGCTCAAAACCAAAAATCTACAAATACATG
>CAZQBH010000073.1:0-5009 GCA_964591645.1 uncultured Pseudomonadales bacterium
CTAAGGCTTCAAAAAGTCGTTTCAAATGAGGCTCCAGAAACCAGGTCTCATCGATATCAACCAAGGCGTCAGCAGTTTTTGAAGACTGGAGTACTAGTCCGAGTAATTGTCGTTCAAGTAGTTCACGGCGACTGAATGACTTGGTCGAATCTGAATCAAGAGTCGGTTTGAACCCAATCTGAAGTGCGCGTTTGGTCTTGGAGAATTCTTCATTAAGCGCGACAGTGGAGGTGTGTAGTGCTTCGGCGAGTTTTTTTAAATAAAATTCCCGCTCAACAGCATGTTCGATTTTGGTCAGTTCTGGCATTACCATTTGGGTAATTTGCTTTTTGCCCTGACCACTGTCGGGATCATATTGATGACAGGCACTGTCAATGAGATAGCTATATACCGATTCGGCAGACTGAATTAATTCTTTCCATGTGTTAGGGTCTTTCTTGGCGAGTTCGTCCGGATCTTTACCACCGGTAATCTTAACCACTCGAAGATTGAGTGCCTGTTTTTCACACACCCCAATTCCCCGACGGATCGCTTCTTGACCAGCAGCATCAGCGTCGAGTGCGAGGATGACATTTTGAGTCAAACTACGAATCAGACTCGCCTGCTCATCCGTTAGAGCCGAACCTTTAATAGCTACTACTTCTTTGAGCCCAATTTGATGAGAACTAATGACATCAAACTCACCTTCAACCACAACGATTCTGTCTTTATCTCGTATCATTTTCTTGGCTAAATGAACGCCAAACAATAATTCACTCTTGTGGTAATAGTCTGTTTCGGGAGAGTTGATGTATTTGGCTTCTTTGGCGTCAGGGTCCATAGTTCTCCCGGAAAAACCAACGATTTTACCGGCATAGGTATACAAGGGAAACATAATCCGAGAACGGAAACGGTCGTAGTATCCGTTAGATAGTGAGGTAGTTGGGTAGTTAGATCGTTTAATAATGAGTCCAGCGGCTTCTAGCTCTTGAGGTTTGAAGCCTTTCTTTTTGATTAAATATTGTTGTAATCCGTCCCAACTATCGAGCGAATAACCGATCTTAAAATCTTCAATTGACTGGTTGGAAATACCTCGATTTTTGAGATATTTAAGGGCAGGCTTACCAATTGAATGTTCGGTTAATAGATAATGATAATATTCTGAAGCTAAATGCATCAGTTCAATGATTCGCTGACGTTGGAGCTCGGAGGAAGTTTGTTCTCTTTTAACGAGGACCACGCCCGCACGTTCAGCTAATTGTTCCAAAGCTTCCGGAAAAGTTAACCCTTCAAAACTTTGAATAAAATTAAAAACATCACCAGAGGCTCCGCACCCAAAACATTTATATATCTGCATGTCGGGAGTGACAAAAAATGAGGGGGTTTTTTCTCCGTGAAAGGGACATAACCCCTTAAAGTTGCGACCAGATTTTTTCAGTGCTACGCGTTCACCGATGACTTGGATAATGTCGATTTTAGATTTAATTTCTTCTACCTGGCTGTCTGGCATAGTAGAGGCATTGTATCATTGATCATCATCAATCCGCGGCTGACCATAATCGTAAATGGTGGTGTGGATGGGTTGATAGGTAATCTTTTTTAACTGGTGATTCTCAAAGGTAAGGTCAATATCAAGTATCATACCTTTCCGGGTGGGCTGGGACCACATTTGATCAAAGATAAAATTTCCCAAGGAATAGACAACAAGGGAATTCCCTTCAGTAACAATAGGCTGCAACACATGCGGATGGGTTCCGAGAATAATAGTAGCCCCGTGACTGATCATTTCACTCGCGAGGGATTTCTGTCTGACTGAGGGTTTTGACTCGTATTCATTACCCCAGTGGATAAGTACAATAACACTATTTGACTGCTGGGCAAGATCAGCAAGCATTGCATTGACTTTTTTGATGTCTACGGCACTAGAAATGTCATCGAGTGCGAGAAATCCAATGGTTTCTCCATTTATTTGTTGAGTGACTGTTTCACCATTGCCAATATTTTTGATTGATGTTTCAGTAAGTAATTGTTTGGTTTCTTGATATCCATCAAGGCCGTGATTGTAGGTATGATTATTGGCCAGACTAAGGAGGGAGAATTCGGCTTTAGCTAATCCCTCAAGTGCAGCTTTGGGGGCGCAGAAAATCATACCCTCATCAGTAGAGGGACATGATTGGATGATGGGTGCTTCGAGATTACCTATGGTGCTATCCACAGGCGGAAGACGAGGGAAGGTTTCATCAAAAGGCCAGGACCAATTTTGATATTTGGCCATTCGGGTGGCCACAGATCGTCCCAACATAACATCTCCCACTGCGCGCAGATGAATCGTGGTTGAAGGGGTAAGCACCGGAGCATGGCTTAGGGTGGGCTTGATGGGATTTGTGTGTTGGGGTGGCTGAAATATCAAAAGGCCCGCGGCGATACACGCACACAGGCCTAGGATACTGATGCCGATGTATTTAAACTTCTTGGATTCGAACCACACTGGTCTCACCCGATTTGCCCCATCGTTCACCATAAATAACAATTACTTTTTCTCCGTTATGGAGATATTGTTTTTCTGTCAACTGTTTGAGGACTGCTCGGGTATTGGTTTCTTCATCTTTCGCATATTCGTACGCTACTGGTTCAACTCCCCATACTAGCTTCAAACGGTCAAGGGTTTGGAGTTCTCCTGAAAGTGCATATATGGGCAAGTTGGGTCGAAGTCGAGATAACCGTTGAGCAGTTTTACCGGTTTCAGTTAACACCACAAAGGCTTTGACATGATTGTCGCCATCATACGTTAACGATAGCTCATACGCAGCAGCAACCAAGGCGTCTGTCTGACTACCGGGTTCGATATCTACTGGACATCCAAAAATTTGATCGGCAGACGGTTCAGTTTTTTCATGCACTGCAGCCATCATTTTGACGGCTCTGACGGGATATTTTCCCGCAGCCGATTCACCCGACAACATGGTGGCGTCGGCTCGATCGTAGACAGCGTTGGCGACATCAGAGACTTCGGCCCGAGTGGGTCGAGGGTTGGTATGCATCGATTCCAGCATTTGAGTGGCGACAATAACTGGCTTCCCTTCTTCGATACAACGATTGACGATCATTTTTTGTAGTGCAGGCACTTCTTCTATGGGATATTCGATGCCTAGATCGCCTCGAGCAACCATAACTCCATCAGAAGCGGCTAAAATTTCTTCGAAGTTTTGAACTGCATCCGGATGTTCGATTTTAGCGATTATAGCGCAGTTAATTTTCATTTTATCCATTTGTTCGCGAAGAATATGAATGTCATCGGCATTGCGGACAAATGAGAGCGCAACATAATCAATCGTGTGGCGAGCAGCCAAGGAAAGTAACTCAATATCCTTTTCAACCAAACAGGGAAAATCTAAGGATATGCCGGGAAAGTTAACTGTTTTTCGATTTTTTAATTCCCCGCCTTCAACTACTTCCACTTGGACACCCTCTTTGGTGGCTTTAATAATTTTGAATTCCAAGAAACCGTCATCGGCATAGATAGTACTACCTTCTTTCAGAGAAGGGAAAACCTGGGGATGATCCAAAATGACACCTTTCCTGGTGGAGTTGGGACCAGTAAACCAAAAAACGTCACCTGTTTTCAACAAAAAAGGAGACTCGGGAATACCATCGACCCGGACTTCGGGACCCTGAAGATCAATTAAAGCAGCGACCCGTTTACCTAATTTTTTACAGACTTTTTCCACCCGAATAACTTTTTCGCTGTGCCAGTCGACATTGCCGTGCTTCATGTTGAAACGAAACACATCAACGCCCGCAAGGATCATTTCTTCAATTTTTTCTTCTGATTCGCTGGCAGGACCAATGGTGGCAACAATTTTAGTGTGACGCATAGGATTTCTTTCTCTTAAAATTTTGGTGTATCTACTTAATCAAATTTGCGGTCTTATTGTACCGCATTTAGGCGAGGATAAAACCTTTACCTTCACCAAAATTTATAAAACCATCAATATCTAATATAGTGTCTTCGATGTGACAATTAGTAATGTTTAAACCTTGTGTTTGAGCACTTGAAAATGATGTTTTGGTGAGATCGCATGTATCAAAAACGACCCGTTCTAAATTTGTTTCTTGAAAAATCACTTCTTTTAAGTTGCACATAATAAACACAGAATTAGTCAAGTTAGCCTTTTTAAAAATATTGTGGCTCAGATCTAATTTTTTGCGGATGTTTTTATTCCCCGCTTTCAGCGCTTGAAATACACAGTTTTGCATTATGGCAGTCTCAAAATTACAGCCATCAAATTTTACGGAACTGAAATTAATATTGCTTAATTTGCTGCCCGGAAATGAGCAATCATTGAAGCTCGTCATTTCGAATACTGCTGTTGAAAAGTCACAGTCATGAAAGACACAATGATTAAAATCAGAAAGCTTTAAATGTGCTCCGCCAAATGAACATTTTTGAAAGGTTTCATTGGCACAACTTTCTCCCTTTAATTCTGATTCAGAAAACTGTTTCTGTTTGAACATACTCTGCTTATATGATTTACCAGCATGTGTTTTGGTTGGCTTATATTTTCGCAAACATAATCATGTAATTATGCCCGAATTTTTGCGCACATTTTGGACAATACGCATAGTGGATATAGTAATCTTGAGCATGTTTGCCCGTTTCTGCAAGATATTCGTCCATGATTTTGATGAATTTGGGGATGGCATTATAGTCGCCATCAAAAACCCGGCTCACCATGTCTCCAGAAATTGCCACGTTATTCTCTGCAGGAACATCTTTCTCAACAGATATGTAGATTTCTGAACGAAAGGCTGAGGGGTCGTGAAATAGGATTAAGGTATCTTCTTTGGCTGGCGCGGCTGCACCAATGTTCTCCACCGCTTTCCACATCCGGGTGATTTTATTGCCAATCATGGGTGGAAACGGAATATGAAATAACGTTGGCATGGAATCTTTAATAAATTTTTTATTGTCCCAGTGGAATGTCTTTTTGTCCCATTTGGCGGGTCTGAATTCCGGACAACATTGCGTG
>CAZQBH010000074.1:0-2229 GCA_964591645.1 uncultured Pseudomonadales bacterium
TGAGTATAGGTACTTGTACTTAGGAAGCGAATCGGACTGAACTGGCTCACCCAACCATTTGTAGGCATAACAAAGAATATACCCCTCCGAAATAACTTGGTTCTGTGAAACGTTGTTATTATACCTACTCCAATAATATCCCTTACTCGGTGCTGTCTCGATGTCAATAAACAGGATTTTCTTCGACAGGTCTTGCTCGAAGTTCTTATTTAGACTAAATAAAGATTTATCCCTTATTACCCCTCGCATTAACCTTCCGTTGCACCCCGTAACATTCCTTATAGTGTGTCTTGCCGATTCAATATCTTTGAAAGCATCAGGCCTTTCATTGAACATTATCCGGGCAAGTTCGGTCTTGTTTTTAATTGAAGGGTATGCTACTATGTATTCCCTTGCAATATCAAGTTTTGTCATAAAGACGTTTTAGGTGAAACTATTGTAGCGGACAATTTGCCGGAAGGTTCACTACACGTTTTTCGTTGGATGGCGCACCTGTAAAGGCAAGAGTGTACAGGTAGCACCTGCGGGGGCAAGATGTACAATAAACATTGTAATCGCCATTGCTGTCTTTGATAATTTCTGTTGTCATTTGGGGCGTTTTTGCAAATATTAATAGTCATTTACGTTTCTGCTGGAAGTTCTGCATTACCCACTCTTTAGTAGCCGAATTACTCTTTACCTCCTGGCTACATTTTTTCAACTCTTCTATATCTACTGTGTTTTTTTGCACCTGTTCCTTTATTACCCCTCTTTCGCTTTTCCCTACTGATATTTCGGCATTTTGATGGTAAGAGTTCTTAGCCAACCATCCGGTAATAACCAATAATATTGATAATACAATGGTATCAAACCAATTCCTAAATTCTACTATCCTGTCTTTCGTTTTCTCTGTCATGTTATTTGAGTATTATTTCATAAGTAGTCCAGAATCCTGCCGAGTAAGCCACAGAATAAGCCACAAAATCCAACAGGTAGTATTTGAATTTCTGTTTTTCCCCAATTTTAAAACAAATAGCCCCTATAATGCAGACCTTATTACAGGTATTCATTAAGTGCCATCCATCGCTAACAGAAACAAACACCGTAGAACTGCCCGGGAACTTCTCGCCTTGTTGCTTATCACCGTTCTTCCATTTATTCTGCCAACTTATATCAGGCTGCCAGAATTGGCTGTTTCCTGTGTAATGGAATTGTAGGTAGTCGGCTACTCCCTTGCTTGCACCTGAAACGTAAACGAGCGATAACGGTAATACTTCCGGCTTCCACTTCTGCCCGGTGCAGGCAAGTGAAAGGCTGAAAAGTAATATCGTTATCAGAGTTCTCATTGTTCCAAAGGTGAACTAATTACAAAAGTTTAATCGGTATTTCTTCGCCTACATTTACGTAGAAAGGGTTATTTAAAGATTCTGCCTTTCCATCTATTAAATCAAAATCATCTCCTCCTATTTTTATCTTATTTGCTGCTGCCATACTATCAATATCATAAACCATAATATATCCCATTTCAGCTTCTTCATCATAAACCCAATATATTTCATTACACTCACTAAATCCATTTATTATTGGCACTGGTGTAATACTCCCATAATATGTATCATACCAACCATAATATTCTCCATCTGTACCGAGAGTTAATACACCACTATATAACCATTGAGGAATAATATTATTAACCAAGTAATCAGAAACTGCTTGAAGGGGTTCGCCTTGAGTATCTAAAAGTGAATATTCACTAAGAGTTATCGTAATAACATCAGAAGCTGTTACTTCGTTTGGCAAATATAATTCAATAATATGATTATCTAATTGACTATCTATTCCATCTAAAGTTACTTCTAAGTTATTAACGAATACGTGCCAATGTAATTCAGAATCAATAATATCTGATTGATTAAAAATACTATCCGTTTCTAAATAAATATTCCAACCATCACTTATATAACCATTTGTAATTAAAACAAAATTTTGGTTCAACTTTGAGCCTTGTTGTATTGCAGCCGATAATAGTCCTCTTATCATGCGGTTGTTCCTCCGATTACGTTCCAGGTATCAGTTGCTTTCTTTACACAGAATAAAACTTTATACTGACCACCACTTACGGGGTCACCGGTAAGGGTCACGTTTTCTGCTGCCGTTGCGGTTATTACTCCTTCACCTCCCTGTTCTACCGTACATGAAAATCCAACAGGAAGTTCTACCGTAGCGTTCAAAGGGAGCGTAAGCGTGATA
>CAZQBH010000074.1:2239-3699 GCA_964591645.1 uncultured Pseudomonadales bacterium
ATGTATTTTCCGTTGTCAGCCGCAGCAAACGTGTGTGATGTGCCACTACCGGAATCAAATACTACTACCTCTGAGGGTAAATCGTCTGTGGTTGCAAACGGATTACTTTCATCGGGGTCATTAGCCGCCTGAATAGCCGCTACTTCATCCGAAGTAAGGTCGCTTGAAGCTGTGGTATCGGCTTCTCGTAACTCGCCAAGTATAGGGTCATATTTTACTACCATGATATACCTCCTTATTCGTAAACTGTATGTTCATCTGCCCTGTCGTCCCAATCGGCAAACGCCCATGTGCGGGTGATTACCGGTGTGCTTAAATCAATCTTGCAGATTTTCATTATTCCTTCGGTAGTGTTGTAGTCGTAGCCTTCGTATATTACGGTGGCACTTGTGGTATCTACATAGCGTGGCTTTTCCATTGTATTTGTTTTATACGTTTGACCAATCATTGTTATAAGCGCATAGCGCACCTGTGGTGAGTGCCGCCCATGCGGAGTTATCAGTTACTTCGGGTATTGTGTCGCCGTTGCGGTATTTGGTTTCGGCCAGGTTATCAGCCATCCAAACCTGTGTTCCTATTTTTACGGTACGATATATCTTCCCGTCATTACCTGTATAGTATTCCAAAGTATCGTCATCTTTTATTAGTCTTATTTGGCATCCAACCTTTTTAAAAGTGCCTACTACCGCAGCAGCAGCAGTTGCTAATAATAATTGATTTACATAGCAATAATTAGCAAGTAGTGAAGTAGATGTAAGGAATCTTGTTTCAGAAGTAATATTATAAAAATTTCCTACATCATGATTCCTTAGACCAGCACCTCTTGCATTAAATCCAGACTCATTAGTAGCACCAACATTTGGGACTCCCCAATATGTTGCACTTACTTCTTTTAATTTTCCTCCTGCAACAGTTGCACCTCCCAAATAAGTAACTAATGTTTCAAATTCTGTTCTTGTTGGTATATGCCAACCAGTATTTGCTATATTTCTTACATCTGTTGCAGCATACCAATTATATAACAGCCCATACTTTATGGGTGTTATCCTGTTCTTCTTCGGTATGTAAATCAGCCTCATACCCTTGTGGTCTTTAGTTTGCCCCTCAAAATAGTTGGCGTTCCGGTGTAACTTGTAGTGGTCTTTATGTAAACCCTGCTTCCGGCTTCTACCAAGTTGTCGGCGGTAGCGGTTGTTTCTGTTGCGTTTGTGCCTACTTCAATAAGCGCAAGACCTGTTACATCGGTTGAATCAATTATCACATGAACGTCAACCAATGTACCGTCGTCGGTTTCAAGCACAGCCGAATTAATTTCGTAGTCGAATTGTGCTTTTATGTCAAGCGTGTAGGTCTGTTCTGTTCCGGCTTCTATGTCGCAGAACTCGAAAGAAATATCCTCTTTTGAAGTGTCTAAACTCCAATCTATGATGTTTTGATTGGTGATTTGTGCCGCCGGTGAC
>CAZQBH010000074.1:3709-4957 GCA_964591645.1 uncultured Pseudomonadales bacterium
GTCTCCATCATCCCTACGGGTACTTGCTGTACCGACCAGGAAGTAGTGGCGTTGTCCCATACAAGCCAGTTGTACACGTTGGTAATGGTGTCAACTTCTACCCCGTCAAAGTGGGTGTAAACCCCTGTCTGTTGAGCCGTCCACCACTCGTCGCTTGTGGGTGTTCCCGGATTTGTAGTAGTCGTGGCGATACCTTTAAATGTCCCTGATGGAAGTTCTATGCGTACAGTAAGGTATTTGAAACTTACATCGTCTTTAAATGCTGGTAACTTCGCTTCGGTGTCATAAATAATAGTCCCTTCACCCTTTGAGTTTTGGTCAATGGTGCTTAAATCAACATTCTCCAACCTTGCGTCTAAGAGTTGGAATTGGTTTAAGTCTATATCAATTCCTATATTTAGCGGTTTGGCTACCATTTTTTTTTTGACGTAAAGGATATTTGTGAGCCGTAAGAAGTACCTGCCGAGTTAGTGGCAAATGCCCTTACATAGTATTTTGTGTTCGGATAAAGACCTGCCATAGTAGCGGAGAAAGCCCCGTTACCTGAACCGGAAATTACCTTAGTGTTTGAAGTTGTAGGATTAGGTGAAGTTGACCAACATATCCCCCTTGATGTAACAGAAGCGCCGCCGTTGGAAGTCACGTTGCCACCACATCTTGCCGATGTTTGCGTAATGCTTGTGACTGATTTTGTAGAAACCGTAGGAGTAGTAATAGCCGTCAAAGTAGTGAACGAAACCATTTCTCCGTATGCTGTTCCTACCGAGTTAGTAGCATAAGCCCTCAGATAGTACAAAGTATTCGGAGTAAGTCCGGTAAGTGAACTTGTAAAACTTGTGTTTCCTGTTCCGTTTAATGTCTTGTAGTCGCTCGTGGTAGGATTAAGAGTGGTTGACCAGCACACGCCTTTGGCTGTAATTGTTTCGCCGCCATTTGATATTATCGTTGCCCCGCTTTTTGCAGTTGTCGAGGTGATTGACGAAATAGACGTAGTGGTAATAATAGGTATAGTAGAAGCCTCTTCGGTATATTCAAAAGCCCCCAGGTCGGGTGCTGCGCCGGAATACTCCAGCCCTACATCTATGCCTCCATCTATTAAATCTGACCCCGACGCCAGTTTTAAAAAGTCAATATCCGGCAGGCTGCCATCAATCCCCCTCGCTCCGTCTATTCCAGCCATTGATACGCTCAAAAAGTCAGAATCTGAAACAGAGTAATTGGGATTTGTATTGCCATTTCCCTGAAATG
>CAZQBH010000075.1:0-3444 GCA_964591645.1 uncultured Pseudomonadales bacterium
GGGGTGCGATCAACGGTACCGGGACATGCGGGTAAATTGTTGATCGGATCATTGGAGGGGAAGCGAGTCGCGTTTATGTGCGGTCGGTTTCATATGTATGAAGGTTTTTCGGCCCGTGAGGCTACATTACCGGTTCGGACTTTTCAGGCCGCGGGGATGAGGAAATTGGTTGTGACGTCGGCTTGTGGGGCGATTAATGAAAAATTTAAAGTAGGGGATTTGGTGATATTGTCTGATTTAATCACATTACTATTGTCGCCGGATTCTCCGCTTTGTGGACCATCTTTTACTGATATGTCGCAGTGTTTTGATGAATCAATGAGGCAATTGGCTATTGAAACGTGTGCAAAAAATCAAATCCTGTTTCACGAAGGGACATATGCGTATTACCATGGCCCGCAATTTGAGACGCCAGCCGACAAAATGGCACTTAAGATTTTGGGGGCCGATGTGGTGGGCATGAGTACCGCACCAGAGACAATCATGGCTCGGTCATTGGGTGTTCAGACATTGGGTTTGTCGTTTGTGACCAATTTAGCCTTTGTAAAGCATGATCATAAAGAAGTGTTGGCTGAAGCTGAACAAGGCAGTCAGCGGATGACTGCTTTGTTGCGAGGGTTGATTCAGGCCTGATGCAGCTAAAATGTGGTACCAAAGTCCATCACATGGAATCGTTCATCAGGGTAACAGTGCGAGGTGTAGTAGCGGAATTCAGCCCAATACGGATTACGCTGTATAACGAGGGGTACGGTATCAAGAAACGTTTTAATTTGTAAACCAAGCGCGGGATATTTTTGCACCAGGTCTCGTTGGTTATTGACGTTACCGTTGTATTGAAGGGTTAATGTATTCGGTCTATATGCGTCATCTTGGTCGAAAAACATCACATGGCCCACTTTGGTTTTTTGTCCTATCTCCAATGACCGGGCTTGTGAGATACCCGTGCCCATATCCAAACGCACGCCTTCAGTGGGATGAATAACCAACCTGCCGTGAATTGCCTGTTGTTGTAATCGATAATTATCAGAATGGTACAATTTCCACCTATCGGATATGCTACACATTACCCTGTCAAAATCTACCGATTGATGTCCTTGAAGTTCAATGATTGATTCTCTTGATGTCCCGACATGCTGAATTAAAAAAGCAGGTTCTGCCCAAACAAACCTATTGTTTGTTACTCGGGTTGCAGACGTACGAATAATAATATCTGTGTCGTTTGGCCGCCCTTGTTGTCTATTAATTTCGTTGAAAAAGTCAAGTTGCTGTCTGAGTTCGTCTAGGGATAAATGATCGTGAGGAGGAGTAAAAATTGTCCCCAGACGGCACCAACGTTTATCAGTCAGCGCTAGTCTGCTTCGTATTTTTTCAGGGGCAAAATTAAAAGCGTTTCTATCTATGGGCTGATGAGCAGCGGCAAAGGCGACAGGATTGAGCTCGGTGTGGTACACCTGAGGTAATGTAAATACTTCTTTTCCTTGGGTGGATGAAAAACCAACCTCATAACAATTTCTTGCGGAATACATTTCTGTGTTCATGTACACCTCATGGCTCACCTCGACGAAATTCTAGCATAAATTCTATCTGTTTACTAGTAGTTTAAGGAACAGCTCAGGTTATTGGGGATTATGATACAATAGCAAAAATTATCGGACTCATTGTCTATTGGTTGTTCTTGGAAATGCTCTGAGAATAAACAAAAATGATTTTGATAATGCACGTTAACATGGGAGACAACTATTTTATCAAAATGCCCGCTGAAATCGGGATATTTCGCGGTTTTGGCGGGCATTTTGAAGGGTAATATACATTTGATTCGATTATTTCAGGAACAAAGGAGAGCGAGTCATGAAGGGCCAAAAACGCACGGTTTTGGATAAATATCGAAGTTTGGTTTTGAGCGCGGTTATGTGTCGCGACACTGTCACGCTACATTCTTGCGCTCTTGATTTTCGCCGGATTTACGAGCAGGGATGTCGGGATGGTCAGGAAAACCATCATCACCAGTTTGTTCCTGATCCAGATATGCCTGAAATTTGTTCTCTGTGTGGAGGTGCATTAGATTCTTCTTTGGCATTTCCTCAGGGATCAATGCAGCAGAAACATCAAACAGCGCTGTATCAAATCGAACAGGCCGCGTTGAAGTTTATTGAGGCCTTTGGCTTGCTCGAGGGGTAATCTCAAAAAATAGTTGACAAGGGTCAATGGGTGTTGAGTAAAGGTCGTCAGACTTTTACCTTTCAAAATGCCCCCAAAACCCATCTCCCATGTTAACTATTTTTTTCTTTTTGAGTTTTTCCAGAGGTTGTGATAGGATACTTCGAGTTAATTATTTATTTCTCACACGTGATCAAAACTCCTGAGTTGTCATGATTGCGTGGTGGATTAAGGAGTTTTATGTCCGCTTATGAAGTGGATTTAAAAGAATTGTTGGATGCGGGATGCCATTTTGGCCATCAAGCCCGCCGTTGGAACCCTAAGATGAAAAAGTTCATCTACGTACAACGTGATGGGGTTCATATTTTCGATTTGGTAAAGACTGGTGAAACACTTGAGAAGGCAATGGAATATGTGCGTGACACAGTCCGAGCCGGTAAAGAGGTGGTTTTTGTCGGTGCCAAACGTCAAGCAAAAGCCATTGTTCGTGAAGAAGCCATGAAGGCAGGAGCTCCATTTGTGACTGAGCGCTGGTTGGGCGGCATGTTGACCAACTGGGATGAAATGGATAAACGGTTGAAGAAATTGGCCAAACTTAAAAAACAACGCGATTCTGGTGATTTATCCGGTTATACCAAAAAAGAACGCGTATTAATCGATAAAGAAATTGCCCGACTTGAACGATTTTTCGGCGGCATTGCCACAATTACTCATCGTCCCGAAGCCTTGTTTATTGTCGATACCCATCGTGAAGCCACTGCTGTATATGAAGCAGGCAAAGTGGGATCCAAGGTGATCGGTATGGTCGATTCCAATGCTGATCCCTCAGCGGTTGATTTCCCGATTCCGGTGAATGATGATGCGGTTCGATCGATCAAACTAGTGGTAGAAAAAATTGCCCAGGCCTACGCTGATGGTAAAACCATGCGAGCCAAGGATATGCCTCAAGAGGTCAAGAAATCCATGGAAATGGAAGTAAAGAAACCAGTTACCCCCACTACAAAAGAAACGGTGGCTACACAAGAAATTAAAAAAGAAGTCAACCCTGCTTTTGCTAAAGTCGCTCAAGCGATTAAACCCAAAAAAGTTATCAAACCCACTGACACGAAAAAGAAGGCTACCAAGAAGAAAGTAGTACTGGTAAAACGAAAGAAATAACATTAATAAATAACAAAACACAAATAACAAATGACAAGTCAATTTTAAATAACAAATAATTAATTATTTAAAACATTTGTTATTAGTTTTGGAGGATTTATGGCAATTTCAATGGAATTAATCAAACAG
>CAZQBH010000075.1:3454-4656 GCA_964591645.1 uncultured Pseudomonadales bacterium
GAAGAAATAATGCCTTGTGTTGTCATTGCGGACTTGATCCGCAATCTATACAAAAAGTATGGATCCCGGATCAAGTCCGGGATGACGAAGGAGAGGAGTTTTATGGCAATTTCAATGGAATTAATCAAACAGCTTCGAGAGAAAACGCAAGCCGGAATCATGGAAGCCAAAAAAGCTTTGGAGGAATCCAACGGCGATATGAAAGCTGCCGAAGCATGGATTGCAGCTCATAGTATCGTAAAGGCTGAAAAGAAAGCTGATCGAGAAACTAAACAGGGAGCTTTGGGGGCCTATGTCCATCACGATGGTAAACGAGGGGCGCTGGTAAAATTGTTATGTGAAACCGATTTCGTAGCCAGAACTGATGAATTCAAAAATTTGGCTCGGGAATTGGCGATGCAAGTTACCAGTATGGATCCTGAATCTAAGGAAGATTTCTTAAATCAACCATATATTCGAGATCCCAAAGTAACCGTTGCAGATTTGATAAAGCAACTATCAGCCAAAACAGGTGAAAATGTTCAGTTGGGTGAATATTCACGACTTGAACTCTAAATAACTAATCACAAAACACAAATTCACAAATCAATAACAAATATTAAATTTAACCATTTAGTATTTGTTATTTGTGTTTGGTTTGATGTTTGTGGATTTGTTATTTGTTATTTTCTTTGGAGTAGGCGGGAAGATTAAGGTACGCGAGTAACGTAACACCGATAAAGGTCAACGAAAACACGAAGGGGTAGGTTTGATGGTAGGTAACCAGAACAAGGGTGTTTATCACTTCTGCCACGATGATGGAATGGAGCGTGATATGCCAATAGTGTGTAAATCGATAGGTGCGGCTAAACAATGATCCGAAAAGATTTAAAATGAGGGCATAAAACAGGGATTGAAGCAACCGCTGGAGCCATAAAAAGATAGTTAGCGCGAGGATGATACCCAGAGGAAAGACGGTTTTATACCTGGTGATAAAGCGGTTAATTGCTTGAAGCGCGGTATGAACATGCTCTCCAGTAAAGGTTGTGTTTTGAAATTCAGCTTGCTGATAATTAATAAGTTCGACGGTGTTTTCGGCAGAAGTGACGGCGCGCATGTGGGTTTTGCCCATTGCGATCAGTGCAGATGAGGAAGCTAATGCGGATGGATCAGCGTTGGGATCCAAAAAAAGGATGGGAGTGTTGGCAAGTGAGAGCGTGAAT
>CAZQBH010000075.1:4666-4947 GCA_964591645.1 uncultured Pseudomonadales bacterium
GGAGTCGGTACATTGGAGGTGGTGAAAATACCATTTTGCAGGTTAAACGTGGCAGCAGGAGGAATTTGATCCATCACCGCTTGTGTGTTGGTAGTTATGAACTGTATCACTTTGGGCAGATATTGGACACTGAGCCACGAGCCAAGACCGATGCTGATAATGAGGTAGGCAACACTGAATCGAGCGAGACTGGATCGAAGCTTGGTTTGAATAATCTCTTTGTAGACGGAGAGGTCGTAAAAGAGTCTTATGAGCGTATTCATAGTGAGTATTGTAGAATA
>CAZQBH010000076.1:0-2967 GCA_964591645.1 uncultured Pseudomonadales bacterium
CCAGGCTTTGACCTTCTTTGATTTCCCGACCGGGCCATCGTTCTGGGAAACGATCTGAACCGTAAAGTGATCCAGCCCACTGACTTTAGCTGGGTGAGGGGGGACCTCAAAAACCAGATTCATCTTGCGGCGATCGTTAGGAACTAATATTTGCTGTCCGATGAGGCCAGATAGTTGTTCGCTGGCTTCATTCTCCTGAACGACCGGCAAATCGGTTTCCAAGACCGTCAGCAAAACCTTATCGAGAGAGAGCTCTTCTTGGAAAGTCCATTTGTCGAACGAAATACCCCACCAGTTTTTGTCCGTTGCGATGGGCGCAGTCCACGATTCCGGTTCTTGGATGTCGTACTTTTCAAAGTAGCTAGACAGTGATGCTTCCAGTGCCTTATCACTGAGCCCCAAATCCGCGATGCGTCCACGCACGGATTTGTGAGAGGCCATCAAATTTCGAACGCTGCTCAGGTTCCGTCTGATCTTGCTGTTGACCATGCCGGGGTCAGCAAAGAGCTTGAAGTCGGGAATCAACGTCAATTCATACAAGCTGGCTCCGAGCGTTTCGCCGTCAATTCCATTTTCTAGCGCCGTGAGTAGATATCTCACGCGGGAAACGTCATCAGCAAAAATCCACGCTTCTTCTGCAATGATTCCAAAGAGGTCACGCACGTGGCCAAGCAGCGTTGCAGGTAGTCGATTAAGCAGAAGATCGGTCAGATCTTCGTAGATCGCCGTAAAGGTCAGATCTTCGAATGTGGCCACGCCGAAGGAGTCCTCGGCGCTGGTGCGCAAAGATGTTGGAATGAAGACCAGAAGAGGCTGGCGCAGCTCACCATTCGCATCTGGATTTCGCAGCTCCACCAGCTTGGTGGATGTCACCCGAAAAGGCATACCTTCCTGGTCGTGACCACCCAGGATGAAGATATTCCCGTCAGGGCGAGTTCGGCGCAGCTCTTTACAGACCGACTCCATCACATCGTCGTCAAGGTCGGTAACTCGCATACAGTGGCCTGGGCCACGATCGCTCAGTATTGCCTCGATACGAGGGCACAACAGGCCTGCTACCGCCGCGTTCAGTTTTCCCTGTGCCAGCTTAGTGAACGCGTCGCTCATGCGCGCTTCCCCTTCTTTTCCGTTCCATTGCTTCTCTCAATTGCATAGCGTGGAGACACCTTCTGGGTCACGTAGGCATCCGACAGATCCTCATAGAAACCGATTTCGCGCAGCCGACGCTTGAAGGCTTCGAGATTCAAGCGCAAGGCTCGCCGGTCCAGAATGCTGCTATTGCTCTGGCCGCTTTCCGGTAGTCGATCAATATGGAGGCCATAGCGGTTTCTCAGGAATCCCAACAGTTCCTCGATACGCACTTCCCGCGTGACAAACCGCCCACCATCCTGAGTCAGCACGGCAATCTGGAGGAGTACCTCAAGCAGCTTGCTGCCCAGCACGAATCGGCGAGCACTGCCCTTGGTACGGGACTGGGCCAAAAGCCCCGTCTCTTTGTTTTTCAACAACAGGGAGTCCAGGCATTTGGTGATGTACTGACGACGGTATTTGCCACGATAGGCCATAAATATTTCGATGAAGGATTCAAATTCCCCAAGGCCCATCGCAGTCACTGCGCGGATTTCCGGATCAACATCCTCGCTCCCGGAGGAGGACTCTTCGATCAGGCTGGCCAGGCGGAATTTGAAGTAGGCTTGTCGTTCAGTATCGTGTTCGGGTTTTAACAGGGCAACGAGATCACCGACAGAAAATGTCCCGTTGGTTGGCGAGGCCAGCTTGCCGGTTTTCTTGCTCAGGTATTCCGCCATTTCATCGAGTTTCTTGACGACGAAATTGGCCTGCACAAAGGAGGGGATCTGGCGATACAGACGGTCAGTAGACTTGCGAGCCAGCTCAGCCATGTGGGGGTTGTTCACATCACCCATGTCCACCACCAACGCGACACGGTAGGGACATCCTTCCATGGCATTGTCCATGCCAGGGTTGATCGGGCACTCCTTCGTTGTGCAGAGATCATTGCCGGCACGTTGCTTTACCAGCTTGGGAAGCATCTGCAACAGTTTGAGGTGGTAAAGCGCCAGGTGGAATGCCATCAGTGTCTTGAGGTAGTCCACCAGCACGGAGCGAGGGATGTATGGCTCGTAAGCCAACAGCCGCAGAATGTCGTCCGCCATAATGTCGGCCTGGCCGATACATAGTGGCTGGAATCGCGAGGGCTCCTTGGAGTCCTTCATGTCCTGGGTAACTTGGTGATCCAGGCGCAGGATTGCCTGCGTCTCCACATCAACTGATGCACTAGGATCGTAGCGGTCTGTTACCAGGTCGACTCCAGGGAAAAAGAATCGCCTCAGAGCGTCGCGAGCCGCCTGTCCTTTTCCCTTGCGAGCATAAAAAAGCATCCAGTACGCTTGCTCCGCTGCACCGTAGTCACGGGTGTGCTTCGCGTTACGAAACTTATAGGTATTCCCATGTAGTGGTCTCGGCGCGGCCAGGGCCTGGTTGCTCTTGCCTCGATTCACCAAATCCATCAGATCGGTTTCTATCCAGCTGCGGACAACATCGGGATGTTGGTCGAACCCAGAAAACCACTCGGGATGTTCCAGAAAGTCCGCCAAAAACTCATCTACCGATAGATCGCCTCCGCGCGGGGGTCTACGGCTTGCATAGCCGTCATATTTCAGCCGAGGAAACAACATCGTCAGCACACGATCCATCTCAATGTGCTTGAAGTCTAGGTAGGAAACTTTGGGGGTTCTGAATTCTTTGTCTCTGCCCTTAATTGACATGATATTCAGCTCCCTTCTCCGAGACCTTCATGGTCAGGACACCGTTGTCTTCTCGACTGATCTCGTAAAACTTGTGGCCCGCCTTTGTTAGCAGCACCTCTTTGTATGGCACCGAGGCGAGCAGATTCTTGAAAACCGCCAAGCTCAGGTAAAAGCCTTCTTGTTCCTCGATGCTTGGCCG
>CAZQBH010000076.1:2977-4914 GCA_964591645.1 uncultured Pseudomonadales bacterium
CGTTATTGAGCCGCATTAGCATCTCGGAAATGTCCAGATTGATGCGTAGATTGGCTTTGTGGCCGTCCCCTGATGCATAGTGAAGCACCAGGGCCTGCGACAAACATTCCAAGAAGGGATGGGCCGCTGTGTCCTGATCGGTCCGGAGAGTGAAGTGCGCGCCGTCAAACAAGCGATAGCTGCGGATAGTGCCTTGTTCGACTTGGCGTACCCGAAGCGCTAGCTGGTTACCCAACCGTGCTGGATCGCTTAGTCCTTCTCCCCGATTAATGGCCCGAAGAATAACGGTCACCTCTTCAGCGCTTTTCGCTCCAGGTAGCTCAATAGCAGCAAGGAAGGGATCGATACTCCCGTAGGGAAGCATCTCTTTCCATCCTGCATCTCTACGCTCGAAGAAGTGCCGGCGACGCATGTGGGAGAGATAATTCCTGTGCTTTGCGATTAGCCGTGCGCGATTCTTTGACGAATAATCACGAGGTAGATTGCGGAATAGCGCCTCAACCAATTCATCGTCGTACGCATCTCGATCGGCAAACGAGAAGCGGCTCATCGCCTTAGTTTTTGGATTGAGGAAGCCCAATTCCCGATCCAGATCGGGGTTGCTGACCTCGGCGATATCGATCTCCCGCAGAAGTGAGATCAAACGGTCATTTGTGCCTTCGCCACCGCCTAGCCAGGAGTTGAAATAAAAGCCATCCAGAATGCGGTTCTGATTGTCTTCACCGCCGCTTTGGTAAAGCTGATGGATTCCGTCACAATCTCGGGTGCCCACCAGCATGAAAGCCAAAGCCGAACGCAGGTCTCGCATCGTGATATGCAAGCGGCCGCGCAGATGAGTAATGGTGTAGAGCATCTTTAGCCGCTCAATCACCTTGGGGCCAGCTACTGGATCCTGAAAGGTCCGTGCATTGTGGTATGCGTAGCATTTACCCTTGAGATCGCACTGTTCGCAAGCCTGCCAATATTCTTGCTGGGCCATACGGGTAACCAGGCGTTCCAGAATAGAGGGCTGATCGACTTCAGGCTCAGCAACCACCGACCGCAAATTGAGGTTGATTACGGCAATGCCGCTTTCAGGGGCAGCTCCTGCCAAGCCCTGCTGGATCTGCTTGGCGAGCAGCGGAAACTCGTCCTCGTGCTCCAGGAAAAAGTCGACCAGGCGGCCCTCGTTGATGGCGATTAGACGAGTCTGATTCTCGGGCCAGCTAGAGTTATCCTTGCCGGCAAAGGGAGCAAAGAACTTCTGAAGCACCGCATCATTGCGCTCATCGCCTTCATCCTGACTGCCGTCATAGTTGCTTTGGTAGGTGTGCCCCTTGATCTGGAAAACTGCACCGTTCGCGCCGCGCTGTAGCTGTGCGCCCTTGCTCTCGGCAAACGCCTCAAATTGCTGAATGAACGCCGTCTTCCCGTCACCGGCGTTACCGCTGATGATCACCAACCGAAACTCACCCGTGAGCAGCGCGGGCTTGAGCTTCTCATCCAGATAGGTCGGCACATAGGTGGCCTTGCCAACCTCGTCTAGACCACGCGTGCCGGCATTGGATACCTGGCTCTGGCTATAGAGGGTCAGCAGATGCGTGACAAAGGGGTTGGAATTTGGCTGCGTCGGCTCGAAGCCCAACTTCGCCATCACCTTGGGGCCGGCGCCGATTTCGCCCGTGGTGCTACCTGAGCGATAGCGCTTGACCTCGGCCAATGCCGTCAATAATTCTTCCGCCGTGGCGAAACGATCCTTTCGTTCCGGGGCAATCATCTTCGTGAGCACATTGATCAGCGACGTGCTCAGGTCGGCACAACCCTTGAACTGCTTTGGATCCGTGGGCTGGCCCTTGATCGGCGGCGTCGGCTCATCGAAGGGATATTTTCCGGTCAGACATTCGTAAAACGAGATGCCCAGGGCATAGATGTCGCGATCGATGCGATCCGATGCGCCC
>CAZQBH010000077.1:0-1457 GCA_964591645.1 uncultured Pseudomonadales bacterium
ACCTATGTTTCCGCGGAGTTTGGGAGAATTTAAAAAATCCTGAAGTGATTGCATGGATCGACCGATTTCGGAAAATTTACCCGTTTCATTTTTCAACTCACTGATAACCCGGGTAGCATTATCTAACCGTTCGTTGAGAGCGCCATAACTTTTTTGGAGGGTATCAGTAACGTTTTTGTCTGATTGTTGCATGGCTGCCTGAGTAGTTTTAAGCCATTCGATAATCGGTTCTTGAGACGTGTTTTTGGCTTTTATTTGTTCCAAGGAAAACCAGATAACCACACCGATTACGATTACCAACAAGATCATAATGATTTCAAACAAGGTCATATGGACATGATTATATCGGTTACAATCAATCTATGTTAGCTTTACCTTATAATCCCTATCGAAAACAACTGCTCACAATGGCCGGGGGGACGTGGTTTGTGTTTGGATTGATACTGTTATTGGTACGACCGATGTTCGTGCAGAATGTGGGTTGGAGAGATAGTTATCTCCCTTTTTTCGTGATTTGGTTTTTGGGAGCTTTTTGGTTAGGGTGGGGTTTGACTGGCAGATGGAAACGAAGCCTGTTGTGGTCAAGTATTGGCTTGATTGCCTTTTGGTTACGCATTCATAGTCTCTTTACTCTCATTAATCTTGGCTTATTACTGGCGTTTGGCGGAGTGTGGGAATATTACTGGCATCTGTGTCGTCCGCCTGAGACCAATTAATATATTTCACCGTTGACTCAGTGTTTTTTCAGTGTGATAGTACAGGTAATTAGTATGCAGATATCCAAACAGGACATTTCACCAAAATTAAGTCGAGAATTATACCGGAGTCTTTGCCGCGTAGTTGCTGATATCAAGTCCCCTGAGGAAGCTCAAATAGTCTTGCAAGAATTGTTGTCGGAAACTGAACGAGTAGCGATTATGAAACGTTTGGGGATTGCGATGCTATTAGATAAAGGAACGAGTTACGACAAGATTCGAAAAATGATTAATGTATCTTCGGCAACAATTGCTAGCATGCAAGAACGGATGGGTCGACGAGGATTACAGCTCGCCATTGAAAAAATGCGGATTAACACCTTAGCCGATGAATGGACGGGTAAAATTACTGGTCTATTTGCGATTTTTCATCGGAAGCGACCCTAAGTTTTCTGGTAGAATACCAGAGTATGAAGACATTTTATGTAACCACGACATTGCCATATGTAAATGCTGAACCACACATTGGTTTTGCTCTGGAAATTGTGGCGGCCGATGTATTAGCCCGTTATCATGTCCTGAAAGACGAAACAGTCATTTTCAATACTGGCACCGATGAACATGGTTTGAAAATTTTTCGAGAGGCAGCCGCGCACCATCAAACACCTCAGGAATATGTCGATGGGTATGCGGATCAGTTTAAAGCGTTACACCAATTGCTTAATTTATCCGTCACCCACTTTATACGTACAACTGACCCTC
>CAZQBH010000077.1:1467-4723 GCA_964591645.1 uncultured Pseudomonadales bacterium
GATATTTACAAAAAGATGTACAAGGTAAAGTATTGTGTCGGTTGTGAATTGGAAAAAACCGAAAGTGAATTGGTAGATGGAAAATGCCCTTTGCATCCGAATAAAGATATTGAAGTAATTGAAGAAGAAAATTATTTCTTTCAATTTTCGTCATATCAACAACCATTGTTAGACTTTTATCGGCAACACCCTGATTTTGTCCAGCCGGAAAGCAAAATGCGGGCAATCGTGGCTTTTGTGGAGCATGGTTTGGAAGATTTTAGTGTATCCCGTTTAAAATCAAAAATGCCTTGGGGTATCGAAGTACCCGGTGACCCTGAGCAAGTGATGTATGTTTGGTTCGATGCCTTAATTAATTACATCTCCACATTGGGATGGCCTGAGGACATGACGACGTTTGAAGCATATTGGCCCGGTATTCAAATCGCTGGTAAAGATAATTTACGGCAACAGGCATCAATGTGGCAGGCAATGCTACTATCAGCCCAGTTACCTAACTCAAAACAGGTTCTCATCAATGGATTTATTTCCGTTGAAGGTCAAAAAATGAGTAAATCACTAGGTAACGTGATTTCTCCCATGGAAATGGTGAAGCGGTATGGAGTGGATGGAACTCGGTATCTATTGTTATCGCTCGGACCTGTGTCGGATGATATGGATGTCTCGTGGAAGCAATTTGATATGAGCTACAACGGGTATTTGGCTAATAGCTTGGGTAATACGGTCCAACGAATTGCTACCCTGGCTTCACGCGCTTCTTTTTCTTTTGATCTTCCACAGACGCTGGCGATGAAACCATCGGTAGTCGATCATCTAGATCATTATCGATTTGCGGAAGCATTGACGGAAATTTGGAAAGATATTTCCCATTTGGAAAAACAAATCGATGAAGTCAAACCGTGGACGTTATCGGGTGAACCGTTGCGCATCTTCTTAATTGATGCGATGACTCAATTACGTACGATCGGTTATACCCTGCAACCATTTATGCCTGAAACTGCTCAAGCCATATTGCATTTGTTCGGAACTCCAAATGTACCTGCGCCGACCCCTTTATTTCCCCGATTACCAACGACTCAGGCAGGTTAGCACGCCATGTTGGTAGATACCCATGTTCATATCAATGCAGCGCCGCTCTATAGACGGTGGCAGGAAGTGGTGGCCGAGGCGAAATTGGCCGGATTGGACCGGTTAGTAGTGCCTGGAGTCGATCTTTCATCCAGCCAGCGGTCAGTGAATATAGCACAGATTGAACCACGTATTTTCTCGGCCGTAGGGATTCATCCTGAGACATTGCTTGAATCCGATGGTTATGATTTAGCTCAAATAGAGCGGCTCAGTCATGAACCAAAGGTGATCGGCATTGGTGAGATTGGTTTGGATTATTACCAACACACAGCTCCCGCTGAGTCGCAACGACTACTCTTTCGAGAACAATTGGCAATCGCCAAAGAACGTCAGTTGCCTGTTATCATTCATTCCCGCACTGAAGCAGCCATGATTGACGTCGTGGCTGAGATTAGATTGGTTTACGGTAGCCACCTATTCCAGGGGGTGTTTCATTGTTTTTCTGGATCCAAGGGATTTTATGAGACCGTTGCGGCATTGGGAGGCATGATTGGGGTTGGGGGAATGATAACCTATACCCACCAAACAGCTTTACAACAGCTGGTGTCGACTATTCCGCTGACTTCGATTATTCTGGAAACAGATGCCCCTTGGCTAACTCCTCAACCTCGACCTCGGGGAGTTAATTCACCGGCAAATGTTACAATAGTGGCCGCGAAGTTAGCAGCCTTACAAGCTATTCAATTAACAACTGTGTTGGAAACAACCGGCGAGAATGCCTGCCGATTATTTCCATCTTTGGGTCAGCCATTATGAGTCCTGTACGTACTTGGGTCACCCGACACCCGGTTAAATCCCAGCGTATTTTAGAAATACTGCCGGGAGCGTTTTCGTGGTTTTTAATTTTATTCCCTGTCTGGGGCTCATTTGTAATCCCGGAAATCGTGGCTTATTACATTATCACCTTTAATATTTATTGGCTGTATCGTTCAATTACTATGGCCGTTTTGGCGGTCGTGGCTCATTTTCGACTCAAGGCGTCGACAGCCTACAACTGGATGTTGGATGTGCGAGATTTCCCCGATTGGCGAACGGTCCACCATGTAGTGGTGATACCGACATACAAAGAACCAATCACAACATTAGAACGAACGCTGGATACGTTGGCCAAACAAACATTTCCCTTATCTAACTTGGCTATTATGGTGTCCTTTGAACAACGGGAAGGCCCGGATATTGAGGTTAAAGCTCAGGCATTAACTGAAAAGTATTCATCTGTTTTTGGTCATTTTTGGACTACGTTTCATCCTGATATCAAAGGAGAAATTAAGGGAAAATCCTCTAATACTTGCTGGGGGGCTCGGACAGCTAAAAAATTATTAGTTGATGAGGCCGGTATCCCGATTGAATACGTGACGATTACCAGCGAGGACTCCGATGCCTTGCTTGATCCCCAATATTTTGCAGCCTTGACCTATCAATTCCTTGATTCACCACAACGATACCGACGAATCTGGCAAGCAGGCATCATGTTTTATAACAATATTTGGAAAGTACCTTCACCCGTGCGGGTATTAGCTTCTACTTTTTCCGTGTTTCAGTTGTATGTGCTTATGCGTCCAGATAATTTAATTAATTTTTCAACGTATTCAGTTAGTTTAAAATTGATCGATGAGATCGGTTATTGGGATACTGATGTGATTCCAGAAGATTACCGACTGTTTTTTAAGGCTTTTTTTGCGACCAAAGGACAAGTGTCTGTTGAACCAATCTTTTTAGCCATTTCGGCAGATGCGGCTGAAGCGGGTAGTTTCTGGAAAACGATGGTCAACCAGTATGAACAAATCAAGCGATGGGCCTGGGGAGTCAGTGATGATGCCTATGTAATCAAGCAGTGGATTACTGTCCCGTATATGCCATTCTGGGAAAAAACTATGCGGGTATTCCATGTATTGGAAAGTCATTTTTTATGGCCGGTTAACTGGTTTGCAGTCACTTTAGGAGCCCAAATTCCACCGCTTTTAAATCCAAAATTTTCACAGACGGTAATGGGTAAAACGTTACCTCAAGTGGCGAGCGGAATTTTGACGATTGCCTTGTTGAATTTAATCGTACTGTTCGTGATTGATATGAAAAATCGACCTCCTCGACCCAATAAAGTATCTATTTTCCGCCACTTGTTACAGCC
>CAZQBH010000078.1:0-1521 GCA_964591645.1 uncultured Pseudomonadales bacterium
CGCCCACTGATCCACATCCTTATTCACTGTGTACCCGTGCCGGTATTGGATGATGAGCCTGTCGGACTTGAGGGAGTCGAACGCCTTGACGAGCGCCCGGTGTGCGATGCCGGTGTGGTCGGCCAGGAATTCCAGATCCACGGAGCAGGGCAACGGGTCGGGCCACGGGTCGGCGGCGCGTGTCTTGCGGACGATCGAGCGATTCCACGATTGCTCCCGGACGTATCCGAGGATGATCCGCTCGGGGATCGTCGCGGCGAGCGCGTCGAACGCGCGGGCCAGGTCTAGCGAAACCTGGGCGCGGAACGCGTTGCCGTTGATTTGTCCCCATCCGCCCATGTCGAACCCCCGGCGAACCGATAACGGCAAACGACGGTCAACATCGGGCGGGGGCATCGTCCATGATGACCCGCCCGATGGGATGAAGCTGAGTCGGCTTCCGCCTCGCATGCTTGGCCGGCTCAACCCCTCTTCTCTGCCCCCAGTCTCAAGGTCGGCCCCCGGGTTCCGGTCCGGGGGCCGATCTCATTTCCGCTCGCTCTTGCGGATGTCAGAGCCGGGTATCACCTCGTTGGCGATGAGATGTCCGATCTCATCGACCGCCGCGAAGGGCATCCCGGGGTGGCGGAGCAGCTTGGCCAGGTTGACGACCATCCGCCTTGAGTCGTGCGACATCTGGCCGGGCGGTCGGAGACTGTAACCGACGCTTCTGATTGACGAGGGTATCGAGGGTGCGCTTTGGGATGGGGACGCCGAGGACGGTGGCGTGGCCGGCGGTGGGCTCCCCCCGGCCCCCGGCGAGGGATGCTCGATGCTCATGGATTTCCAGTTGCCCGCTTGAGGTGACGGCGAATGTGTAGATCCCGGACTTGACCGTCCGGACGTTCGCGGCGTCCATCGCCTGGCGCAGGTGCGACTTGGCGAAATGGACCTCCGAGCTGTACTCGCTCATCTTGTTGCGGACCCAGTCATTGCCGGCCCGGATGCTGAAATGCGCCGGGGGCTGGGCTTCTCCGCTCTTGAGCTTCTCCAGCCGGAGCAAAAAGAACGCGAGCTGTTCGGCCTTCTCCTGGTGGGCCGGGACCGATTTGGGCTTGGGCTTGTGGCGGTTCAGGGCCGGGTCGCTCGACACGACGGCGGAGCAGAGGGCGGCATGCCGGTCGGCATCCTCGACCTCGACCACCTGGGCCGAACCGTTGACGTAGCAGGTGGCCGCCAGGACATGCCCGGGGTCCAACCGGCTGATCAGGATGTCATGCGCGGCGGTCGGGCCGGGCCCCGTGATGGGGAAGCCGCCGGCCGCGCGGATGTCCTGGACTAACGAGCGTTCAAACCTTCGCATGATTGACCCTTGGTTGCGTCTAGTCTTCATCGATCAGTTCGTCATCCAGCGCGTCGGCGACGATGTAGTCGAGGCGACCGTTCAGCAGGTCGAGATTGGCCTCTTCCTGGGTCGGATAGAGCCGCGCGGTCGAGTCCTTGTAGAATTTCTCGAGGAAGTTCGCGTGGATCGTCGAGCCC
>CAZQBH010000078.1:1531-4555 GCA_964591645.1 uncultured Pseudomonadales bacterium
GGGTTCGGCCTTCGCCTTGCCGCCGGCCTTCGCCTTGGGCGGCGGCGGTTCGAGGGGCGGGCCGTCGTCCTCGATCACCATATCCGGCTCATCCTCGACGGGCGGGGCGGGCAGGGCGGAGGACTTCTTTTCCTGGAGGCGATTCACGATCGAGTCGGAACCCCGGGCGTCGGACGGGGTGACCGTGGCGGCCCGGTAAATCGCGTTGTCGATCTCCATGGCCGAGGCCAGGTCGTCCCCGAGCGGGCCCGCCTTGAGTCCCCGCTTGAGCACGGTCTTTCGGGCCATCTCGCCCCAGTGGGTTTCCCAGACGTGGCCGGACTTCGAGACCGCCCGGATCCGCTCGATCTGGCTAACCGACATGACCTCGATCAACGGATAATCCATCGCCTCTTTCAGGCGGAGGATCGAATAGACGTGCGTGATTTCCTTGTCCGTCCGTTCGGAATCGAGATCCGGGACGTGCAGGAACTTGGTGCCCTTCGTCGTCCTCCGGAGATCGAATCGATCGCCGATGTAGACGGCGTGCGTCTCGATCGTGCCGTAATGTCCGCTCCGCCGGGCCAGTTCCGCGATCCCCTTGTACCCCAGCTGGAGGGTACAGATCGTCACGTTGTTTTTGCGATCCTGGAACGGGATCAGGTACGCATGACCCTTCGCCGTGTTGACCTGGAGCCCGTAGCGGGCAGCGTCCGCCACGCACTGGACGATGGAACCCATCGTGCACTGTTGCAGCTTGAAATCCCGCTGGATCGCCCATGCCGCCGCGGTGACGAATCGGTCAATCTCCCCGCGGAAGCTGGCGGGGAGCGCCTCCCGCAAGACGCTCGAATTCTCCTTGAGGAGCGTCTGTTTCAAGGCGGTCGATGATACTCGCTGCAATTCCTTCGACTGTGACATCCGCTTCACCCTTCGGCGGCTTGAGATTCAGTTGGATGTAACTGGACGCCTCGACGGTGTATGCCTTTCTGTTGATCTTCTTGCGGGTGATGGCCCATCCGTTCGGCGAGGTGGCCCCCTCGCGGTCCCCCAGCCATTCAGCGATCCGGGCCTTGACCGAGTCGCGGGCCTTGTCGATGGCCGACCCGATCTTACCCAGCTGGTACGCCTGGCGGACCATGCGCTCCATGATGGGTTCGAGGGCTTCGGCCGGGGTGAAGTCCTGATAGGCCCGGATGACGGTGCCATACTCGTCATCCTCCATGGCCCGGGGCGGACGCCTGGACTGGATCCGATCCCAAAGCTCGACCTCAGCCTCGACGATCATCTTGATGAGCGTCTCGTTGCGGCGGACGGGATAGAGCCGGAAGTCCTCGTTGCCGATCAGGACGGCGACCGTGGCCCGGTCCTTTTCGGCGACGTACATCTGCTGTTGAACCTGGCAGTTCCATCCGTCGGGGATCTGCTCAAGGTCCTGATCGCCGAGTTCGCGGAGCCGGCGGGGCGTGATCGACTTGCACTCGACGATATCGCCCTCGTTATCCATGCCGTCCAGTGTGGCGAGGATAAACGGATGAGCAACCGAAGAACCAAGTATCTGGGTGTCATTGACGACCCGACCCGTCTCCTCCTCGTACATCCGGAGGATCAGGTTTTCCAGCGCCAGGCCCACCCGCTGGGGGATGGTGGGGGAGCGAAACGGTTCGAGGCCCCGCTTGCGGTTGTAGATTTCGAGGGGGGACGGTTCGAGCCCCAGCGCCTGGGCCGCCTCGCTGGCCCCGATCCCGTTCTGGCGCATTGCCAGCCATTGGGATTGGTTTCCGTAGGGAATTCGTCTCATAGTCCAGGATGCTCTTGGGGATGCCGGGCGGGAGGGTTTGATTGACGCCGTCGCGGACGGTGCAGGTGATGCGGCAGTCTGAAGTCGCCTGCATGACGATCCGCTTATTCTTCTGGTGATACCCCTTGCCGTAAGCGATGTAGATCGGAGCATGGCCGGGGATATCGATCCGGAACCGACTCTCGCCGGTTATGTCCCGGCAGAGGGTTTTGTAGGGCTTCACTGTGCCTCCGTGTCAGTTCGGGCGGGGGTCGAGAAGGGCGTGGACGGGGATGGCGCGGGTCTCGCGGATGGCCTTCACCAGGGCATCGCTCACCTCGGCGAGGTGGGATTCGCTCTGGCGGCGGAGATTGGCCAGGTTGCTGACCACCTCCCCGGCGAGCATCTCCAGGGACGCAGCCATGGAGCGGCGGTGGGCCTCGCGTTCGGCCCGCTCGATGGCCAGCTGCGCGGCTAGCTCGTCATTCTCGGACTCGATTGCCTCGATGCGATCGACGAGCCGGGCGACGACGTCGTCATCGGGCCGGATGGGGCGTGGGCGGGGTCTCGCCGCCACCTGGCGGGCGCGGGTGCGGAGGATGGAAGGCATGGGTTGCGGTCTCTCCAGTGATTCGCGACGTCTTTGAAGTAGAGCAGTTTCCCCCAGGCTTGCAGACGCCTGAGTCCGCACGGGTCGAATGGTCCACGCCCGTCGGACCGGGGCAGGAAACGACTCCACTTCGAGATGGCCCAATGATAGTTGTCATTGATCTGTTGGACTTCCCTGTCCATCAGCCGTCTCCTTTTTGACTTCGGCTAGATAGCGGTCAAGGTCGCGGTCGGCTGCGTCCGCGCATCGGGGGTGGCCGGTTCCGGCCGCGATGGGCTGTCCGCAGTAGCGGCAGATGCCTCGGTAGGTGCCGCGGCTGGGCTGGTTCCGATAGCAGCGATATCGGGAGGGCATCCCATGGACTCCGCCAGGGGCAGGGTGTAATGGAGCGTGAACGTCGGGCCCATCACCCCGAGCGTGAATACGAAGTAGACGGGCCAGTCGTCGCCGTGGCGGACGTCCGGACACGAGACAACGGATGGGCAATTGTTAAATCGCCAAACGGCAATCACTCTTTCCTTATCATCCTTGTTCTCGCGGTATCCCTCGCCGAGGGTCCGCAAGTAGCTCTGGAAGACGTCGAGGGCTGTCATCGGGGGGAGACCCTCATGCGTAAGCGGGTGAAGTCGAGCGATTGTATCCGTCCACGATCGCA
>CAZQBH010000079.1:0-4490 GCA_964591645.1 uncultured Pseudomonadales bacterium
GCCGTTTTTCTTTTCGACATCATCAAAATTTGGTTAACGGGACGTTTATTTGCTTGTTCCATATATGTCAATACTTGGTTTTCATCACCCAACCTCCACTGGAGATTTATTTGAAGCTTTTCTAGTGCTACTTGCCACCAATCCACCAAGTCTAAAAGCACTGGCGTCCCATCAGCTCGAGTTCCCCAATTTTTTATTGCCGTCGTGTCAATATGTCCCAAAAATTGTCCTAGTTGCTTAGCCACATTCATATGTATAGTCTGTTCATCTTCTGGAGTATCTCTCAGCTGATCGTTTTCATACCGTAGCGGTTCAGGAGTTAATCGTTCTACAATTTCATAGTATGCCGTCCTGGGTTTACCTTCATACATTACTGTAAAACTGCCATGGTCATATACTTTTGGCAGGTGTTTTAATAAGTTGTGATCAAAATTGGGATCTTTTTCCAATAATTTAAATTCATATTCCTCAGACCAAGCGTCTGATGCCGAAAACCCCACCTTTATTACTGCCGGTTTATCGTTGTATGAATATTCAAACACGGCCCGACTAGCCCCTGATCCGATAAATTTTAGTTTTTGACCACCTTGAGTCAATTGAATTGATTTCATCAGTTTCTTACTATCCAAATCTGGTTTACTGCTTTTATCCCAAGGACTCACACTGGCAGTCATTTCAAAATTTCCCTCCAGTGTCCGTGCAGTACTTCGAGCAGCTTCCAAAGCATTCTGTCGTTTGGAGACAACATCACCATACGCAGCAATAAATTTTTTCAGAGTGGCCTCAAGTTCCGCCACAATCGTCTTTTGGTGGGCAACACTCCATGACTGGAGATCAACCGGTTCGACCGCCTCGGGTACTTCTGCCTGCCTACGTGCTAAATTTTCGGCCTTATCAATAATTTTCTTGGCCTCCGCCATCTCCTTTTGTTTAGCCACCACCCCCTCCAGTTTTATCCATTTTTCTGCCCATTGTGTAATAGTGGTCTTTTCGAAATACCCAGCCAATATAAATGATTTAGAAGAAATCCCCAATTCCTTTAATCTGTCGGAAATATATTGAGGTTTATCGGTACTGAGCAAAAACGCTTCGGCATTGGAATTAATATTATTTCGAACAACTGTAGCTTGACGCACAACATTCATCCCAAAGAGTTTTTTGGCAATATTTTTACCAAAATTTGGCACAATTATCTGATCGAATTCCGCTTGAGAAACGCCGGTTTGCTGTTCGAATTCCGTCGTCCAAACCACTCCCTTATTCTCCAACAATGATTTCAACTGAGCGTGGTTTTGAGTAGCAAAATCCTCAATGGTAGTAATCCCGGCAAAAACAAAACCTGTAGTGATTGAGCTGTCTTTTGCATCATAAACAGTATTAGTCGCTCGTAATAATGCCTCATATACCTCGCGCAATGATGTTATTCGAGCGGTCTTCATTGCCACAATTGCGCTATCAAACGCATCTTCTATATTGGTCAATGCAGATTCCACCAAACCCAACGATGTACGTAACTTACCTTCTTCAACCACCAATACTTCCATCTCCTGCAGTTTGGCCTGTGACCGGTCATTTATCTCTTGTTCCCACGCCGCCAGCTCTTGTTTCCGGGCGTTCGATTCGGCTACAGAGGTTTCTGCAATGATTTCCTGAGCAATTTGACTATCGACACCGAATAATTCTTGAGCCTGTTGCAGAGTTGTTGGCTGGTCCAGAATCTGTTGAGTTATCAATTGTTTATTGGCAACCAAATATGCATCCCAGACCATTTCGGTTACGTGAGAGGAGGAAGTCAGGGTAGGACTAGTTAACCAAAGAGTTTCCAACTGAGTTTTTACTACCGTTTGAATAAATGTTTGTACGTTTTCATTGTCCGTTAGCTTACTTATCTCCGCATCGACCGTCTCGAGTATTTGATCAATCACTGTTTGGCTCAGTACAGGAACTTGATTCTGCTGCGTTTCGTTTATTATCACCCCATCACTCTCTGTCTTTATCAAAACATCACTACCAATAGGATGATTTTCTCCTATGGTTTCTCTCGCCAACTGCAAGGCTGATAGCTGCTGATTGAGTTCATTTTCGTTAAAATCGGGATGTTGGTTCACTATCTCACTCAATACCGTTAATTGAACACCCAAACTATCAATCTTTTCAGTTAATAAAGTGTTCGTTGCCAATCTTTGAATTATTACCTCCTTAATGTATTCCGCTTGCCGACGCTCATCTGGCTGAGAAATCCATTGGATATACTGTGATAAGACCTCACTTTTTGCCAGTTTATTCCATAATAAACGTGACGTTTCATGATTTTGTTGCTCCTCCACAATTCTTTCTAAGGCCTGAATCAATGTCTCAATTGCCGGAATAATTTGATCGTTTTTCCGGACGGTCAATTGTAATTGAAGACTGTTGATATAATCAGAAATTCCTTCATCATTAATGCGTGTTTCTCCACCTTTAACTGCTGTAATAAAAAAGTTATTGAACGCCTCATCACCACCAGCCACCCGCATAAGTGTGTTCACATCCAAATCATTCACTTGAGCATACTGTTCCAAAGCATTGTTGAAGGATTGACGTAAATTTGCCGCTTCAGACAAACGATTAGTTACTAATAATATTTCCTGAATATCATTTTTAGCCATATCCAATTGGCCACGATCCGCGGTATCAGTGTAATTACTAAAAACCTGTATCTTTCTTTCAAAACCAGACATCCATTCATCAAGTCTGTATTGAATAAATTCACTGTCCGAACCCGAACGAAGACCGGCCAGAATCTCTGGAATAATTTCGTTTTCCAGTCGATATGCACCATCAACCCCATTGATATCGATCAAACCTTGATAGTTGCTAACTAATTGACGTAATCTTTCTTCAATTCGACTTGTTAATTCATTACGTTCCTCCTCTAATACTTGCTTTAAAGACTCCAACAAAGCCGATTTACCCTCAGCTACATCAGTTGAAATATATGGCTTCAATTTGTGAACCAACTCATCGAGCTGGTCGACCGTGTAACTATCCCCAGGAGCCAATAGAGTTGTTAGTGCCGGTTCTACTAATCCCTGATTTCCTTGTTCTTTGACAGTTTCTTCAAATTGCTGAAGTGATTTATTTACATCATGAGTTAGTGTTTTATCAGCCGATTCCGCCAAATCTATAACCTCATTTTGAATACTTTTCAGTGTATTATTTTCAGAATGTAACAAGTCCATCTGAGAATTAAGAATGTCTTGAATTGAAACTAATATATCTGTAGCATCTTTGTTATTTCTTTCTTGTAGTGCATTCTGCAACCGTAACGATAATATTGCTAAATCTTCCATTTTCTTATCATCACTCGTCGATAGAGAAACCAGATCAGTAAGCAATCCCATTGTTCCATCAGTTAACTGACTCAATTCAGCCAGCCACTCAATGTATTGCTGATTCATTGACTCAAACTCATCAGTGTGTGTGGCAATAAATGAAGCCAATGCGACAGCGTCAGAAGAATCGATATTTTCTGGAACCTGTACCCCGGCTTCATTTAACACCACTTTAATATGTTCGCCCTCTTCTGGTGAAAAAACAGGCATGTTCGGAACCAATTCAGTTATCGGTTTTTTATTTTCATTCTTTATCGTTGACGAACCAGGCATTTGGGCCGGACCTCTGGTTGGTTTGCCCAAGTCCACATTTTGATAAGCCAAATATGCATCCCAGACCATTTCGGTTACTAGAGTGGAGGAAGTCAAGGTGGGACTGACAGTCAACCAAAGCGTATCCAGTTGGGCTTTGGCTGCTGTTCGAATGAGTGTTTGGATATTTTCATTATCAGTTAATTTACCAATCTCTGAATCAACGGTATCCAGAATTTGATCAATCACTGTTTGGACCAATACCGCAGTATCATGAACCGGTTGAGTAGCGGGGATAAAACGAGCCATTTGTTCACTAATATTTACCGCGACTTGACTACCCATTCCCAGGCTACTCGCCCATTCAGGAACCTGATATTGTTGATCGTCTGTTGCTTCTACCTTATCTTGATCTTGAGTTTCTGCTGGTACATTTTCCAACATACTCATCTGTTGTTCAGTTACTGAAAATCTGTTCAATTCCACTTCCAATACATCATTCATTCCATCCAAATCATCAACAATCTTCCTACTCTCATCAAATTCAACGTGTCTGTTTGCAATCAATTTTGCTTCATTCAATAACTTAGTTAATTGTCCGATAAAATCAGTCCGTTTTGTATGATCGAGTTGGATCCAATCATCGGCGGTGTAACCAAAACTATCCATCATCTGTTGATATGCCGAAATCGGTTCATTAGTGACCCGGACTTCATCAACCGCCTGCATTGTTAATTTTTGTACTAACGCATATTCCTGTCGCAACAATTCCCCTGCCGTATCCAAGGTCATTTCACTTTGGGAACTATTCGATAATGACGGAGAAATATCCTCACTCACCACCGTCAGATCAACTTCTACCGG
>CAZQBH010000080.1:0-1835 GCA_964591645.1 uncultured Pseudomonadales bacterium
CTTTACAGACTCGGGGCGCATTTTCTGTTATGTGGTGACTCGACTTCGCTTGATGATGTCAAAAGACTGGTGGGCAAAAATCAGATCGATATGGTCTATACGGATAGTCCCTTCAATATCAGCCTGAACTACTCCAATGGCATCAGCACTAAGGGTAAATACGGTGCAACGAAGACACAAGATTCCAAAACAACTGACGAGTTTCGGCAGTTTCTATTTCAAGCGATGAGTAATGCCATTGCCGTGAGCAAACCAGATGCTCACTACTTCTACTACATGGATCAAAACTGGATTTGGCTCATCCAACAACTCTACATGGAGCTGTGTATTAAGCACGAACGAGTGTGTCTGTGGATTAAAAACAATTTCAACATGACACCCAATACCAGTTTCAACAAATGTTATGAGGCTGCGATTTACGGCACCCGTGGCAGACCATACCGTAATCCGAAACTAACAAATCTTAACGAGATCTTAAACAAAGAAGTTGGTACTGGGAACAGACTCCACGACGACATTCTTGATCTCATGGAACTCTGGCTCGTCAAACGGAAAGCTGGACAGGATTACCTGCACCCCACGGAGAAGTTGCCCTCCCTTCATGAAAAGGCATTAAGGCGGTGTACGAAACCAGGAGATCTGGTGCTCGATACCTTTGGCGGTAGTGGTTCAACTCTTATCGCCTGCGAACAGCTCAGACGCAGAGCATTTCTCCTAGAAATCGACCCGGTCTTTGTCGATGTGATCATCGACCGCTATCAACAACTCACAGGTAAGGAAGCACAACTATGCAAATAACACCAGGAACCATCCTCCAGCTGGGTGAGCACACTTTAGGTTGTGGTAGCAGTACGGACAAAGAGTTTGTTAAAAAAGTTATTGGGAATAATATAATCAGCTCGATAAACAGTGACCCACCTTACGGCGTAGCCATCGCTGAGTCCTCTCTCAATCCAAGCAATCACAAACCGCTTGCCAACGATCACATTCAGTCTGACGAGGAATATGCCAAATTCACTCAGGACTGGCTCGAAGCAGTAAAGCCGTTTCTGGCTAAGAAAAACTCAGCCTATTTGTTCAACTCAGACAAAATGCTGTTCGCATTACGGGATGGCATGATGAGGTCGGGATTTAAGTTTGCTCAACTGCTCATTTGGGTCAAATCACAACCTGTCATCGGCAGGCTCGATTATCTCCCCATGCACGAAGTTATCGCCTATGGTTGGTTTGGTACTCACAAATTTCATAAAGCCAAGGATAAGTCAGTCCTGTTTTGCCCTAAACCTCAGAAGAGTAAGTATCACGCCACCATGAAGCCCGTTTCGCTTATCAGGCGACTGATTCTTAACAGCACCGAAGTTGAGGACGTGGTGTATGACCCATTTCTGGGTAGCGGAACTACTTTGCTCGCTTGCCAGCAAACACTTCGCAAATGTATCGGTATCGAGCTGGAGCCTGAATATTGCCAGGTTATTGTAGACCGATGGGAAAAGCTCACGAGCTTGAAAGCTGTAATTAGAGAGGAGTCACATGACTAAAGATCTGCAAGACCGCACAGCACAGAATCGTCAACTCATGCTGGAACAGTTAAAGAAAACACCAGTGGTGCAGATCTGTTGCGAAAAGCTCGGTGTCTCTCGCTCTACTTACTACAGGTGGCGTGAAGAAGATAAAGAATTTGCAAAGCTTGCAGACCAAGCACTCGCTGAAGGCGTTTCACTTATCAACGATATGGCGGAGAGTCAATTGCTTTCAGCCATTCGTGACCGGAATATTAGTGCCATTTTTTATTGGCTCAATCATCGACATTCGGCTTACAGCAACAAGCTAGAAGT
>CAZQBH010000080.1:1845-4356 GCA_964591645.1 uncultured Pseudomonadales bacterium
CCAAGGCATTGGAACATGCTGCACCCATCATGAAAGGAAAAAACCATGACACCGATACTCAATGAAAAAACATTACAACTTATATTAAATGATCGAAAGTTACGCTCAAGCTTAACTAGAGAAAGTGCCATATATTTTGCAACGATCTACTTTCCCCACTACTTTGTCTACGGCTTTGCACAGTTCCAGTACGATATGTTTGGGATTGTGGAAGATCGAAAAATCGAGTTTGCTATTGCGATTACTTTTCGTGGTTCAGGGAAATCCACGCTTTTCACCACCATCGCACCTTTGTGGTACGTCATGGGTATTCTACAGAAGAAACACGTTCTCATTGTTTGTCAGACACAAGAGCAGGCTCGGTCTCACATGGCGAGCATCAAGGCTGAGTTAGAGGCAAATGAACTGCTACGTGACGATTTAGGACCATTCAAAGAAACCAATACTACTTGGAACTCGATGTCTCTCGAGTTTTCAAAGTATGGAGCAAAAATCACTGCAGTCTCTATCGACCAAAGTATTCGTGGTTTACGGTACAAGCAATATCGTCCTGACATTATTATTTGCGACGACATTGAAGACTCCTCGTCTGTTAAAACCAAAGAAGGCAGAAAGCGTATTCATGAGCTGTATAGCAGTGAGATTGCACCGCTTGGTGATATCAATACCAAGATCATCATGGTTGGTAACTACCTGCATCCAAACTCGCTACTAACAACATTGCGAGAAACACTTAAATCTGGAAATTTTAAAGGTCGAGGTAAAGAATTATTCATACCTCTCGTAAATGACGAACAACAAATTGCTTGGCCTCAAAAATTCCAGTCTATGGTTGATATCGAAAGACTCAGAGAGCTGGTAGCTGACTATCGAATTTGGATGCAAGAGTACATGTTGAAGGTAGTTCCTGAAGAAGATCAACTTGTGACGTATAACGACATACGCTGGTATGACGAGATCCCAAGTGGTTGGGAGCCATACTTCCGATTCAGAGCCGCTGGAGTTGACCTAGCCATTAGCAAAAGTCTTCGCTCAGACCTCACAGCAATTGTCTCAGCTGAAGTCTATAGAAACGGCAAAGATTACCACATCTTCATTCAAAGGAACCCGATCAATAAACGTTTCAACTTCCGAGAAACAATTGAGTTCCTGCACGATTTCAAAGGTGCCTTTCCAGGAACACATCTATTTGTAGAAAGTGTTGGTTATCAAGAATCACTCATCGAACAGCTACGGGAAGAAGGGATTAACGCTCACGAGGCTAAAATTGGAAATTTGAGCAAGCAGGAGCGGTTAGCAATTGTCGTTCACTGGATTCGTAAGGGTATGATCCATTTCCCAACAGATGGAGCGACCGACCTCGTCAACCAAATCGTCAACTTTGGAGCTGAACTCCATGACGACCTTGTAGACGCTTTTACACTGCTTATTATGCAGGTCATGAAGTTTGCCAATGATGACTCTATTCCGTCTGAAACTGACGACTACAGTGGTCCGATGATAATACCTGGGGGATTCATGAACTGGGCAATTCGAACTCACAGTCCGAGCAAGAAGTTTAATCCTCGAACGCTTGAAAATGACAGATATGGATTCAACCAAAGGGACTCTCTTTACGACTAGACTTACCCAAGAATCGCGGTACCTTGTGTCCTAATGAAAGACATAATACCAGATCAGAAACTTCAAAAGGCCGTAGATATTCTCGAACAGTGTTCACTCGCATTAAAGTTCTATGTAGGAACTCGAAAACCAAAATACCTGCATGAGCTGGAATGGGCGGTTAAACGGCTTCATCAATTGCTTGTGAGGGGAGGAGGTAAAAATGGTCGAGCTTAAGTACTGCCTCTACGCCCGCAAATCTTCAGAGTCAGATGAGCGACAAACAATGTCTATTGATTCACAGATTAAAGAGATGATGACCTTGGCTGAACGTGAAGGAATTAACATCGTTGAAACCAAACGAGAAAGTCACTCGGCCAAAGCGTCAGGTGCTAGACCACTGTTTGTTGAAATACTCAAAGAAGTTAGGGAAGGAAAATACAACTCCATTCTTACCTGGGCACCAGATAGACTGAGTAGAAATGCTGGAGATTTAGGATCTCTCGTGGATCTCATGGATCAGGGAAAATTACTCAAAATCCAAACCTTCTCTCAGAGCTTTACTGATAGCCCAAATGAAAAGTTCCTGCTGATGATTCTCTGCTCTCAAGCAAAACTTGAAAACGATAACCGAGGTGTAAATGTAAAGCGAGGCCTCAGAGCAAAGTGTCAGATGGGTATCAGACCAGGGGTTGCACCTATTGGATACATCAATATTCTGAGAGAAAACAGAATTAGCACAGTAGTTCCTGATCCAGAGCGAAGTTGGGTAATAAAGCAAATGTTTGAGCGAGTCGGTGAGCAGGGACATAGCGGAAGAACCATTAAAAAATGGTTAGATAACATTGGCTTTACAACCAAGATAGGCAAACAACTTTCACTCAGTCGTATTTATGCAACGTTGAACAA
>CAZQBH010000081.1:0-4338 GCA_964591645.1 uncultured Pseudomonadales bacterium
GTGTTATGCGGTTGTACCAACTTCGGGAGCAATTCTGGTGCCCCAAGCTTGGTTTTCAGCTTTATTGTTGCAGTATTACATACTACATTGGTGGCTCTATCCAAGAAAATGGTGGAATTACGGCTTTGTTGTAGTTGGGTTTTTAGTTTTTTTGAGTGGAGTATTTCACCTATTACCTACGTTAAGTTTTGTGTACTTGTTGCTGCCAGGGGTATATGGTTCGTTTTTTATCGGGCAAGAACTTGCACAGGTTATCTATTTTAAAAACAACAAACATGGAAGAAGTATTATTTTGTGGCTGTTATTTCAGCTTTGTTTGAGTTTCGTCTTATGGCGATTCTTTCCATATTTTTGGCTGACTCCATATGTCAGAGAGGTTTTGTTGGGCAATATAATTGGCCCTGCGGTGATAGGTTTGCTTCGTTTTGATATCGCATCTTCGATTGCAAAAAACATTTTAGAGCCTTTGACTTATCCCCTTTATATGATTCATTTTCAGGTTATATGGTTGCTTAACGTTCTTGAGTCGAAAAGGATATTGATATTGTCTTCTGGTACAAGAACTATGATTATCTATGGCCTCTCATTGATCGCGAGTGTTTTAATTGAAAAATACTTTATGCGATTTTTTGAAAATTATCGATATTCCATTCGAAAAACTGGAAAGACTATGTACGCCTTAAATAGCCATTAACGTTAAATGTCGCATTCTTACCAAACAGGTCGCACCAATGACGATCAACAATAAATTCTGGATTAGATGTAAGGAATTCAGTGATGGCTCGGTTAGGTCCTCCATGATATTTGATAGGAGCCTTAATGTAGCTGACGATGCCGTCTTCAATAATGTAGTAAGAATTTTTGGACACAAGCGGAGAAAATTTTTCCAGTGCATCTCTGACTTGTTCGTAAATATGAGCACCATCATCAATCACTAATATTTTTTTAAACTTTTTCTTTAACCTAACTACAGGGTACTTTTCCCAGCCTCCATAAAAAAGCTTAATGCGTTTGTGTTTTTTTACTAATTTATCTGATTCATCTTTGATGTCTATTGAATGGATGATTCCTTTGCCAATCGTGTCCAATATATCGGCCAAGTAAAGCGTTCCCCCGCCGGTCAGTGTACCGATTTCAATAATCAAATCAGGTTTCACTTCCCATAAAAGCATTTGATACATCACATAATCAAATGGACATTTGAGGCATTTTATGTCTTTGTAGGTAACCAAATGATGACCGTGATGAATGGTGTCAATATCTAGATGAATATCTTGATCACTTGCTTGTTTGGTGGTTACGAGCGCCTCGATGACATATCGAATAGGGTTTTTAAACATTCCTCTTTTATACCATAAAAAAAGCTCGCTTGGCTCTATTCAAGTTTTTTGATCATGTCGCGATAATGAGCCGCCAGTTCAAAATCCCAGGCTTTGGCGGCAGCATGCATAAGTTTTTTTAATTCTTTGGAAACGGTAATTCTATCCTTTGGTGTGAGGGTATCCGGATTTATATCGGCTAAGGTATGCCAGCCAAATTTCTTCAGTTCTTTGGGAGCTTTCTTTTCTACTTCTGTTTCTTCTGGAGGACGAACAAGTAGTTTTTCTCGGATGGATTTGACAATAGTTTGCGGGGTAATACCGTGATCAAGGTTGTATTGAGTTTGAATTGCTCGGCGGCGACTGACTTCATCCATGGCAGCTTTCATGGAATCAGTAATTTTATCAGCGTACATAATTACATGTCCGTCAACATGACGAGCGGCTCGGCCCATAGTTTGAATCAAAGAGGTACGGGAACGCAAAAACCCTTCTTTATCTGCTTCAAGAATAGCTACCAGTGAGACTTCGGGTAAATCGAGCCCTTCACGCAACAGGTTGATCCCCACAATCACATCGTATTCCCCTTTTCGCAGATCATCCAAAATATCTGAACGATCAAGTGTATGAACATCGGCATGGAGGTAAGCTACCTTCGGGAGTGAAGTGAGATCGTTTGAAGGCCAGTTAGTTTGGTCGTTTAAATAGTCGGTGAGAGCTTCGGCAGTTTTTTTGGTCAGTGTGGTAACCAAGGTTCGCTGGCCATTTAATTTTCGTCTTGCAATTTCATTAATTAAATCGTTCACTTGGTGAGCGGTGGGGCGAACTTCTATGTCCGGATCAACCAGACCGGTAGGACGGATTAATTGTTCGGCAATATTATCTTTGGCTAGGCCTCTTTCGTATTCGTCGGGAGTGGCTGAAGCAAAGGTAATTTGGGGTAACCGCTCCATAATTTCTCGATAGCGTAACGGGCGATTATCCAACGCTGAAGGGAGACGAAAGCCATATTCAATCAGGGTTCGTTTACGCGCTTGATCGCCAGCATACATGCCTCGCAATTGGGGTAAGGTAATATGCGATTCGTCGATAATTGTCGTAAACCCACCCGTATTAAATGTTTTGGCATTGTAATGAAAATAATCAAGGAGCGAGAAGGGCGGATCTCCCGGTTGGCGGCCATCAAAATAACGGGAGTAATTTTCAATCCCGTTGACGTACCCTACTTCGCGAATCATATCGATATCGTATTTGATACGTTGAGCTAAGCGATAAGCTTCCACAATTTTACCCTGGGCTTTGAGCTCGACCAATCGATTTTTAAGATCAGACTCGATGGCTTTGAGGGCAGTTTCTCGATCTCCGGAGGCAGATTGATATTGTTTAGCTGGAAAGAGTGTAAACCGGGGTGTTTTTTGCGCCAGTAATGAACCGTCGCGGTTTGGAATATCAATAGTTTCACCACTAACCGGGTCGATGGACCACATTTTCACAATTCGATTGTCCAAGAATTCTAGTTGGATAGCGAAACTAGCATCTCCCGGCCAAATAAAGATGGTATCTCCCCGAACGCGAAAACAACCTCGTTTTAATTCGTAATCGTTACGAGTGTATTGCATGTCAATCAAGCGAGCAGTGATTGTTTCGCGTTCTATTAGTTCACCCTCAATTAGTTCAAGGAAATTTTTGCCGTATTCAACTGGTGAGCCAAGATTATAAATACACGAGACCGAAGCAATGACAATACAATCGGGACGGGTAAGCAAATTGGCAGTTGCCGATAACCGCAGTTTATCGATTTCATCATTTATGTCGGTTTCTTTTTCGATATATGTGTCAGTAGCTGGTAAATATGATTCCGGTTGGTAGTAATCATAGTAGGAAACAAAATAATTGACGGCATTATCGGGAAAAAAGTCCCGGAATTCTTGATAGAGTTGCGCGGCTAAGGTTTTATTGTGGGAGATAATGAGCGTGGGTTTTTGAATATTCTGGATAACGTTGGCTAGGGTAAACGTTTTACCGGAACCGGTAACGCCGAGCAGTGTTTGATACGGGCGGCCAGCCGCAATTGATTGAGTCAGCTGTTTGATGGCGTTTGGTTGATCTCCCGTGGCTTGGAATGATGTTTTTATTTGAAATTTCATAAAGTTAGTTATTATCTCAAATTATAATAAACCAAACAATACCCGTATATTAGTCGTCATTCTGAATCAGAGTTCAGGGCGACAACAATGTCATTCCGGCCCCCGAGCCGGAATCTATTTACTTGAGAGATCATGAATCGGAGTTCAGGATGACAAAGAAAGATCCCGGATCGGGTCCGGGATGACATATTGGTGATTGACGGCGGGATTTGTTTTCGGGTAGTATGTGGGTGAAGTAAACCCAAAAATTAAGCAAATAACAAAACATAAATTCACAAATAACAAAAGAATAAGGAATATATGCCAGTAACACTGTATCGCCGACAACGACAAATTGTCGAGTTCATTTCCCAATATATTCAGAAGAATGGATTTTCTCCTACGTTGCAGGAAATCGCTGATGCAATTCATGTGTCAAGTTTGGCAACCATTCACGAACATTTGGAGTCATTAATCAAAAAGGGCGTGTTGAAAAAATACGAAGGAGCTGTCCGAGGTATCGAATTGACTGATGAACGGTACGCTTCAGACGCCAATGGGATTGAATTACCCGTCTTGGGATTTATTGCTGCCGGTAAACCCATAGAACCCTATACCGATCCTAATGCAAAATTTACCGTTTCACCGGCGATGGTTAGTGGCCAGAAGCGATCATATGTTCTGAAGGTCAAGGGCGACAGTATGATTGAAGAAGGTATATTGGATGGAGACTATGTTGTTATCGAGGAACAACCAGAGGTTCATAATGGCGATATTGTGGTTGCCTTATTGGACAATGGCATGGCTACTTTAAAACGTTTTTTCAAAGAAGCGACTAGAGTTCGTTTGGAACCAGCCAACTCCACGATGTCCCCTATTTACGCCACCCGCGT
>CAZQBH010000082.1:0-4322 GCA_964591645.1 uncultured Pseudomonadales bacterium
TAAGGTCAAAAGCGACAGAAATACGACCGGAGCAAAAAAGGTATCGGGTTTGTTCTTTAATGGCTGTGTCACAAAAGTCATGATCGTCACTCCCAAGATGATATATGCTGAAGCGCAAAGGGCATTAACAATGGGGTTCTTACTCATAAGTAAGATTATATCAATACAAGCAAAAGAACATTAACGGGGTAGCGAGATTCATCTCCTGTATCAGTCTTTGAGTAATTTATTGTTTACTCACTGCTACTGAAAATGCGTACCTACCAACTAAAGCTTTTTCTATTCCTTCGCTAACGATTTAAAACCCAGTTCTATATACCTTGAAACATTAGGTGGAAATTCAATTTCTTTTAATTCCTCTTCAGTAATCCACTTAATATCTATCGTATCCTCCAATGGTTTAGCTTTACCAGATTTCCAATGACAAAGAAAAATTAAAGCCACTACATGTTGACCTGTCGATCTAATAAAAGTGTTGTTGGCTAATATTTTTACATCGTCAGTAATTTCAACTCCCGTCTCTTCCATTACTTCGGCCCGTAAAGTTTTTTCCAAAATATTCCACACATTGCCAGATGTTCTTTCTACTTTTCCACCAGGGATTGTCCACATTCCCGGCATATGCGTTTCTTCCCAACTTCGTTGGGATATCAAAATTTTTCCGTCCTTTTCCACTACCGCATTAACCAAAATTAAATGGGTCTTATCCGTAGCTAAATCTGCCATAGTTGAATATTTTAAGTTACTGATTATGGATTGTCCAAAAAAGGCTTACGGATGATTTGGTCGAGTAATAAAAAATAATGGATTGGTAATTAATACTTTTCCTTAACCAAGGAGATTCGCCCGTCATTGATAAGGCAATAACTGGCAACTCCATGACCTATATACCCGGTATTTAAATAACCATTTTCTTTGTTAATTTCAGCTAGGTGGGTGTCGCCGCAGATAAGAAAATGTTTTTTACCGGTATGAAGCTGGTTAATTATTAAGTTATTGCGTCTGGCAATTTTTGAATTGGATATCAGTGAGGAACCGATCAACTTGTAACCAAGTTGTTCAAAAAAATGTAACATGTTATGGATTAATCTGTCCAGGAAAGTATCATCACTCCTGCGGAGGAAAAAGTAATAGAGTTCGAGTAAAAACGATCTTTTCCCCTGAAGCAAACGATCCCCATGTTCCAAGTAATAAGTTTTAGCCGATTGGGAAAAGACGTAGTTGTCTACAGCTTTAGCCGAAAAAAGTTTAACCCGGTGATCGCATTTTTTAGCTCGATCATGGTTACCATATATATAGATGGTCTGTTTTTTACGTAAAGCCGGGAACAGACCACGCCAGGGTGAAGATATAAAGCGATCGAAATCAATAAGATGGCTGTCCCAAAAATCACCATTAATGATAATCCGATCCGCGGAGTTAATAAGTTTTAACAAATAATTAAATTTGTTAACTTCAAACTTAGCAGTTAAATGGGTGTCTGAAAAAATGATCGTTTTCATTTGAAAATAATTATAATTTTTTATTGGTGATATGGAAATCAAATAGGTATTATTGCCGGATACCCCTATTGCTTTTTGTTTTGAAATGTCTGTATCATGGTACTTGCATGGCCAAGAAAGGGGTATTTAACCTGAGAAACACGTTTTCTAGACCTGGAGTCAGAGTGGCATCATCACTGCTTACACTTGCTGTTCTGGTAGGAACGTTGGCTCTTGCAACCCAGCAAACATCCAATCCAAAGTTACAGACGTCCCTTGCTACCAAAGCCGCATGTGCCTGTTATCCTGAAGATGAGTCTGTATGTGAAGGCACCTGGTTTCATCCTTCCTGCAATTCAGGCTCGACGTGCGCAGGAACTAAAAACTGTCCTGAGTCTTCTACACCCAAACCAACCAGTAATCCCAATTGGCCAGCTTGTACCGACCAGGGCCAAAACGATAAATGTAAGGTGGGAGCTACACAGTGCCAGCAAAATACGGCTGGTGTTAATAATGGATATTTATGTAAATGTGTTGACCAAAGCCACTATAGCGCTGCTTTAAAGTCGATGTGTTTTCAGTCAGTGTGGTCTTGCGGCACTATTGATAATGCAAAATGCCCGGGTGTAGGCGGACCAGTAGATGTATTACGAACTTGTGTAGATGCAAACGGTGATCAAATTAAACAAGTTCCAAATTCCGGTGGAAGATGTTTCCAAAAATTTGATAAAAACAATAATCCCTTGAAATTCTCTGCTGCTCGTTTCGGTTGTCCAAATACGTGTACTGCTGATCCTTTATACGGATGTGGACAAAACCGGGAAGACTTTAGAGGAGTGGATTCAGTATGTTTTTCCCAGAATTTCTGTGGCTCTCAACAAATAGACTTTGATTTGAGTATAGGATGTACAGCCTCAGTATGTGATAAGACCAGTTGTTCGTCTACCCCACCCACCACACCGGCTGCAAAAGCTGTATGTAAGATTAAGACGGCTTGGAAAGATGAGCCGGATAATACAGAAGGAAATTACAATCTTAAAAATCAGATTGCGCCGGATTCAATGGTAAATGTTGGAGATGTAATTGTTTACTCAGTCAGATTTTCAAATGATAAGACCACGGCTGTAACAAACGCGGCTGTAAAGGATACACTGCCGACAAATGTGGCATTTCTTGACGCCTCTCCTGGATGTTTATATAACGCTACAACGAGGGTCGTGACATGTAACGTGGGAAATTTGGCCGCTAAAACCTCATCTAGCAGGGAGATAAGAGTGATGCTTAAACCAGGTTTGAAGACTTTTGTTAACACTTCCAGCCTAACTTATAAAGGTCTGACTACAAATACATATTGTAAGATTTCACTCTATTCTGTGACCCCCCCAACTCCCACACCCACACCTGCAGTTGGGCGTGCAGCGTGTTCGAATAAACAGGCGTTTATGGATGAAGGCGGAAATTCAGCCGGCAACTATAATCTTTTAAGACAAATTAATAACGGCGGCAGAGTTACGGTAGGTCAGAATGTGGTTTATTCGATAAATTACTTTAATGATAGTTCAGTTGCGGTAAACAACGCGCGACTAGTAGATAATTTACCCGACGGAGCGCGGTTTATTGATGCCTCGGCGGGGTGTAGTTATACGGCAGCAACGAACGATGTGAACTGCAATATCGGGACTATAGGTGCTCAATCTACCAGCCACCGGGAAATTCGCGTAACCATAACCGACAATTCAGCGGCAACTATTTCTAATTCGTCATTTTTACAGTACACAGGTCAAACTGTTTCCGGAACCTGCCAAGTAGGATTAACAGTGGTGCGAGTTCCAACAATTGTTCCCAGTCCTACTCCCACCGCGACGCCGACACCTACCAGAACGCCAACACCCACACCAACACCTACCCCCACCCCAACACCACAGGTACAAACTTGCAAAATCGGAGGCAAAGTTTACAACGATGTGGATGCAAATATGAGATGGATCTCCCCACCTGATAACATGGACGGGGTGAGAAGCTGGAGAGTTTACCTGTTCGAAGGAACTGCAATAACAGCTACACCGTTGAGGACGACAATAACTGCCGATAGTGTGTGGAATCCACCGCTCTTTAACTGGCCAAACTCGTTCCGATTTGATAATTTGGTATGCGGAAGAACATACACCATAGTGGATGAAGGGCGAGCAGGATGGCTCTTCTCAGGGGACATCGGAGACGGAATTACCAGATGGGTCGATCAAAACGGAATTGAACACGGAAGAGTGACATTCACCCTGCCGATAACTCAATCCGGTTTCCAAGGATTTCACTTCGGACACAGGTATTCACCTTAAGACAATAATTGGTTTGATGTAGAATTGGACGTTGGAATGAAAATGCAGCAGAGCTATAACTTTGATGACATACTCGACCTGGTTAAACTCGGGTATTTTGAGTTAACAAAAGACGGAAACGGTTTGATTTATACGGGTGAAGATAAGGGGTTTATTGATTTTCATACTCATATCGGGGGAAATTATTTTTTAAGCAGACCGATAGACTGGTGGAAAAAGCCCGAAGTAAAAACTTTTTTCCCCATGTCGGGAATAAAAATTGATCTGACACATTATTCAGCTTTTGACTACGACAGAAAGTTGATAAAAAAATGCAGACTGGAAACTGTGAAACCGTTGGTTATAAACAAGGGGTTTAACCAAACCCACACATTCCCCAACTTAATTGAGAGTTTGAATAATTTGGGTTTTGAAAAGGCGGTAGTGCTACCAGTAGACCTGCTCGCTAGCCGAAATTCTTTTAGACTGCAAAAAGAAGCAGTTAAAGTGCCAGAAAAAATTGTGC
>CAZQBH010000083.1:0-4234 GCA_964591645.1 uncultured Pseudomonadales bacterium
GATTAATTGTTTGCGTAGATCTTCGAGCTGTTTTTCTTTTTGGGCAATCAATAACTGGGATTCGTTAACTGCCTCTGCTTTAGCGGTGCGTTTGATACTGTCTTGTTCTTCCAATAGTTTCTTTTGAAATTCCAATTCGCGCTGATCATCTTTGGTTTTTAATTCCCGCAATTGTTTTAACAGTTCAGTGGTTTGCTCGCGCAGCTCTTTATTTTGCCGGTCGCGGGCTTCAGCATCAGCTTTGACGGAATCGATTTTAGCGGCGTATTCTTCGCGTACGAGGGTGATCACATCGGCGCGAACATGTTTAAGTTCTGCCTGGTGTTTGATTTCGGCTTCTTTGAGAACGGTTTCTTCCAACTCATGCTTAAAAGCATCGGTGGGTTCAAAGGATTTATGGCAATACGGACATTTGATTTGAGTGGACATATGATTGTGGTCTTACTCTACAATATAAAACGGGAATTGTGTACACGAGGAGTACCAAGCCCACACGAGTAGAATTTATATTTTGGCGACTTGGGATAAAAGATCGTTGGACCAATAGACGAGTTTTTCTTGCGGCATGAGTAGGGCGCGGTCTGGTTTGAGTTCATAGAGAAATTCCGGAGTATGGGACACCACCAGCATGGTACCGCGATATTGTTTGAGCGCTTCCAAGATTATTCGTTGAGATAGGACGTCCAAATAGGTAGTTGGTTCATCGAGAATGAGAATATTATTGTTTTCCAACATCAACATGGCGATCGCGAGCCGGGTTTTCTCCCCGCCCGACAAAGAGCTGGCTTGTTGCCGAATGGTATTTTGGGTAAACATGAATTTAGCCAAGAATGGCCGGATTTTTACTTCCGGCAATACTTCTTTCGACTTGACCAAATCATAGAGGGACTGGTTTAAATTGTAGGCTTCGAATTCCTGCGAGTAATAACCGATTTTGGCCCGTTCATTTAGTTTGACCGCTCCCCCATCAATGGCAATAAGACCCAGCAGAGATTTGATGAGGGTGGATTTACCCGTGCCGTTTTTGCCGATAAGCGCAAACCGCTGATTGCGGTACATTGAAAAACTTAAGTCGTGAATAATCGTATGGTCGTCATACTTTTTGGAGAGATGGTTCACCCATACCGGCATTTCGCCGATCGGAGCAGGTTCTGGCAATTCCAATTTAATGTTGACGATTTCTCGAGGAAGTGCCGGCAGATTAGTTTGCATTTTTTCGATCCGGCGTTCCAACTGAACTCGGCGTTTGACCACTTTATCCAAGGTGCTTTTGCGTAGAATTTCCACGCTCTTTTTCATTTTGGCGATTTTTTGCTCTTCATTTTTAATGTAGCGGGTCAGTTGTTCGTCATGATCGGCTTTCAGTTTTTTAAACTTGGTATAGTTGCCGGTGTATTCCTCAATTTGTCTGGTTTGTTTGTTGATGTAGATAACTTTACTGATCGCCTGGTCAAGTAAGTTGAGATCGTGGGAAACAACCAGGAGTGTTTGTCGGTATTGGGACAACCAATGCATGACCCACTTTTTACCGGCATCATCCATAAAATTGGTGGGTTCGTCCAAAAGTAAGACGTCGGGTTCGGAGAGAATGGCGTGGAGAATGGCAAGCTTGGTTTTTTGACCGCCAGACAATTCTTTGGGGCTGGTGTCCAAATCGACATCAGTCAAATCCATTTTGCGCAAAAACTCACCCAAATGGATGTCGTTTAACGCTTTGGCGTGCTGTAAGTACTGGCGGATCGTGGATTGGGCATCCATTACCGGGTCAGCAGATACTTCTTGGGGTACTAAAATTACTTTACCTTCGGTGCGAATGGTTCCCTCATCGGGATATTCTTCACCCAAGATAAGTTGGAACAGGGTGGATTTACCGGCACCATTTAATCCCACCAAGCCCGCCTTTTTATTTTTGGACACGGTAAAACTAGCATGCTCGTATAGCGGCTGGCCGGTGTAATTAAAACTGAGATCCTTGACCTGAATCATAAGAATGTTTATGTTACCACATTCTTATAAGTCTCTCATACCTTCGTAGAAAGGATGAACATCGTTTAGGTGAGGACACATGTGATCGCGAGCTTCTTTGCGAAATTCAGCGATGGCTCCTTGTTTAAATTCAGGAGTTAAGTCTGGATCATCAGCAATAGTTTTTGCCTGAGTAGAAAATAAACACGCTGTGCGCCCTTCTTCTCTACAGAAAGGACATGATGGGGAGAATGCTTCAGTCATTTGTCGAAGATTGTACCATATTTTAAAAAGTATAGTATACTATAGGCCTTATGCTTGAGGCAGTTAATCACAACGTATCTTCTGGAGCGGTTGAATTACTATTAGAAGGGCCATCTTCTAATCTGGAACACCTGGGGAGCGGCTTGGATTCGAGTGTGTATCGATGCGGCGATCAAGTGTTTCATGTATACGGCCCACATATAGACATATCGAAATTATCCTTATATCAAAGGGTTACAAATGAGGCGCGGGAGCAGTTGAAACACAAACCGTTTCAATGGTATGGGGAGGAAAATTGGGAATGGCAAATAGGTGACGTTACGACAGTTGGGGGTCCAATTAAAGATTCTGCTGGAGACGAACATTGCTATTCTATTTGTCGTTTTTATCCAGGGGCTAATTTACTTGATTTATATTTAGGGGCATCACGTCGATTAACCAACAAACAACCCAAACGGATTTTTGATGAAATCGGCGGAATGTGTGAGACGCAACGAATGATTTGGGGATTTTCCAAACACATGAGCCAGTTGGTAAACTGCCGAGGGATAGCATTGGATATTGTAAATATCATACCGTATGCCGATGGTCCTAAAAGAATGTTTGTGGTGACGGATTTGTGTCGACGCTTGGGGGATCTTGAAGTAAATACGTGGTAGCAAATGGATGTTTATTCTCGGGCTAGCCAAAGCATTACTTCCGCTAGGGCGTCAGGCCACAGTTGGCTGCGTACCATGATGTCTGTTCCCCCAGCGTTTCCAGGATTCTCAAGCAATAATTGTGTAGGTTTTGTGTTTCTGATTATATCGGAAATATAAACTATTCCCCTTTCATCACCCAAATAGGTAATTACAGCTGTAGGCGGTTCACCAATACCGAATTGCTGGAAGTCTGGACCCACAATTCCAATTTTGGTGCCATCGACACTTACTTCTACTGGCATAACTTTTGATCCATTTTTTTAATAACGATAGGTATTATACCCTATAATATACGAATTACACTACCACCCCGGGAATAGAAACGCAGGGATGATACACTGTGAAGGAAATAAGCAAAAAGGGACATGAATATGGATAATCCGCAGTTTTTTGAAATCGAGGGCCTTTTAGTAGTCGTGACGAAAGAAAATGATGAGTGGTCGGGGCGATCGGTGCCGTTGGGCCAACTGTATCCCCCGCTCAAAGCCATCAATCAGGGTGAGGAGTTAAGCCGGGATGAATTCTTGGTCAAACTGAAAGAACGGTATCCGGATACAAAACTATCTTCGATGTTTTAGTTTTTTGTTGTACGCGGACCGACATGAGTTGGGGAAGATTTTTAGAGGGAAACGGTATAGTATTTTTACATGGGGATTGTGCGTTTTTTACTTGCCTTGGCAATCATTAGCTATCACATGGGAACTCCCGTTTTACACGGATTTCTCAATAGCAACACCACCATAGCAGCTTTTTTTGTGATATCGGGTTTTTCCGTTTCATATGCATTGTCAAAAAAATATCCTTTTTCCAAACCAGGTTTGAAGACATACTATCGAAATCGTTTTTTACGGATCTATCCCCTTTACTTTATTGCCTTAATCGGAACCTTGGTGATTCAGCTGTTCATTTATCAAAAGTATGAGGCATCGTCTTTGGCGACTGCATTGACCCAGCTTAAAATGGGGAATCCCCTTCAAACAGCTCATTATGTATTTGAAAATCTTACCCTTTGCAATCTGTGGCACGCATGGACAGTCGCCCCAGCCACCATTCCCCTGATTGTTTTACCGGCATGGACGTTGTTGGTTGAGTTTTGGTTTTATCTGCTGGCGCCGTTTTTAAACCGCTTGTCAAATAAATGGATCGTCGGCTTAGTCTGTGTGAGTATGGCGGTTCGGCATGCTACGTTTCATCATCTATTTGGTTTGAGTGCTTATCCCGACAATCAATTTTTCCCGAATCAATTGGTGTATTTTTTGATGGGGATGTTAAGTTACCGCTTCAGTGGTCTGTTCACTGTAAAA
>CAZQBH010000084.1:0-2513 GCA_964591645.1 uncultured Pseudomonadales bacterium
AATCGTGTGAACTGTTGTATACGCTTCCAGTTGTTTTCTTTCGGGACCATCCCCACCCATTACAAAACGAACTGAGTGATTTCGAAACCAATCCTGCCCCAAGCTGATCATCTTCAAAAAATGAATCGGCCCTTTATCTTTATACAGTCGGCCTAACCACCCCACTACCACTCCTTCATGTTCCTTTATCTCGAAATGTGCAGGTATCCGAACCCCCGGATTGTAATGACCTACCGTAGTAATCTTTAATCGTTTCCGTAGATACCTCTCGTAAGTCAAACTATTGGCCGCTACATAATCAGCATGACGCAATACATATCCCGCAATCAGCCAAAATATTCGTTGTAAAACAAAGCCGAACCATCGTCCATAACGAGTAACCAATAATTGGTCATAACTAACTCGATATTCCACCACTACTTTTGTATTGAACAATTTTCCCAAGATACGTGCGGCGATCCCACTAATATGGGGTGATTCAGCATGAATAATATCAATCTTTTGACTGCGACATACAGCAGCCCCATGTACCAACAAGCCTGCCCAGGTAACATAGTAGGCTAGAGGAGATCGTCCCCACGCAAAATGAATCAGAGATATTTTTTTCTCAATCGACGTTTGAACTTGTTTTCTAGGTGTTACATCATAAAAACTCTCTCCTTTTGGACCCAAAGCGAACACCTTGTCTACCTGTGGTTGTGCTGCAATAACTCGTAATTCACCCGGAGAAATTGTTTCTCGATGATACGTCGGCGGTAAAACGGATTCGAACAAAAACAACACTTTCATGACATAATCATACTATGGACCCAGACAAAGACACGAACAAAATTGCAGTCTGCATTATAAATTTTCATCAAAAAGAATTGACCCTCAATTGTCTAACCTCGCTCGCCCAACAGACAAACCAAAATTTTCATGTCTTCTTATTAGACAATGAGTCGAAGCGTGAATTATCTTCTGACGAATTGAAACCATTTCCGTTCGTTACATTTTTTACTCATCAAAAAAATACCGGTTTTGCCGGTGGAAACAATCTGTTAATCAAAGCGGCAATTAAAGACCACTATCAGCATGTAATCTTACTTAACAACGACACGGTGGTAAATCCATCATTTATTGAGGTATTTTTCCATCATCTCCGTGCCAGTCAACCGTTCGATGTTACCGGTTGTGTTATTACCTATCTATCCCAGCCACAGCGAATGTGGTTCGCTGGTGGTCGACTCATTCCCCTGGTTCAAATTACCCAACATCCGTTGATGAATCAGCCGCTTTCAGCAATTTTTCACAAACCTGCGGTTTTCACCTGCGATTGGGTCACTGGGTGTGCGTTTGGATTCCATTCATCCCTCATTAATAAAATTGGTTTACTAGATGAATCGTTCTTTACTTACTTGGAAGATGTTGATTTTTGCCTTAAAGCAAAACAGGCGGGGGGTCATTGTCAGATTATCAATCAACCGCTCGTTCGCCATGCGGTATCACCTTCAATCGGTATAAAAGGATCAAACACAATGACATCCAAACGGCTTGAATATCAAGCCAGAAATGCGGTTCGAATTATCTACCGACATTTTCCTCAACTGCCATTGCTTCGGATAATCATCCATACCAAAATCCAAATACTCATCTTCCTGTTGCAAAGAAGAATGACCATACAACAAATACCCTTCTTCCTAAACACGGTCTATCAAACGCTTCGTTTACAGTGATTGCTTTAACCCTTGAAACTTCGGTATACCTTCGTGTAAACTACGACATCTATGTCAGTATCACCAGCCACTCATATTATCGTCAAAGGAGCCCGCCAGCATAATCTAAAAAATGTTGATGTGGTAATCCCAAAGGGAAAACTAGTGGTTTTCACCGGACTTTCCGGATCAGGCAAATCATCGCTTGCATTTGATACCCTTTATGCTGAAGGTCAGCGCCGGTACGTCGAATCTCTTTCCTCCTATGCTCGTCAGTTTTTGGGAATTATGCAAAAACCGGACGTAGATCAAATTGACGGCTTAAGCCCAGCCATTTCAATCGACCAAAAAACCACCTCTCATAATCCCCGGTCTACCGTCGGGACCATTACGGAAATCTACGATTACTTCCGTTTGTTGTTTGCACGGGTTGGTCACCCGCACTGTCCGCAATGTGGCCGAGAAATTGCTCCCCAAACCACTGATCAAATCGTTTCCTTAATGATAAATAATATGAAAACCAGCACTCATGCAGTTCCTACTCGCTGGTACATCTTAAGTCCCATCGTCAAAGATAAAAAAGGCGAATTTAGCAGCCTCTTTTCCAATCTGAAAAAACAAGGTTTTCAACGCATTCGAGTCGATAACACTACCTATAATGTTGATGACGACATTTTTTTGTTGAAAACAAATCGGCATTCTATCTCGGTAATCATGGATCGGTTAACCATTGATAAAGCCTCACTAAAAAATGCTGATTCAATGAAACAAATGGAGAGCCGACTACGCCAAACGGTTGATCAAGCCTTGGAATTGGCT
>CAZQBH010000084.1:2523-4139 GCA_964591645.1 uncultured Pseudomonadales bacterium
TTCCCCGATAACCCCAAAGACACTCAAGATCAGCTATTCTCCCAGCACTTAGCGTGCCCCGTCTGTAATATCAGCTTACCCGAAATTGAGCCGCGCTTATTTTCGTTTAATACTCCAGACGGCGCTTGTCCCACCTGTACCGGTCTTGGTATTCTCTTAAAAATTGATCCAGAAAAACTAATCGCCCCCGACCTGACTATTTCTGAAGGGGCTATTATTCCCTTGGCCAATGCGTTGTCTACCAACTCTTGGTATGCCGGCCAAATTAAAGCAGTCCTCGAAGCCAATGGATCATCATTATCAATCCCGTTCCAAGAATTACCCAAAGCCATCCAACAGCTGGTCTTGTATGGAGACTCAAAACGCGTCTACGAAACAAATGGAGTTAATCAACAAGGGTTGCTTCGCCATTACTCCTTTAAGTTTGAGGGAGTAATTCCTAATCTGGAACGCCGCTATACCGAGACCAATTCCGATTTTATGCACAACGAAATTGAACGATACATGCGCAAAGAGGAGTGTCCAACCTGTCATGGTACGCGTCTAAAACAAGCAGTCCTTTCCATTACCATTCAACAGAAAAATATTATTGATGTAGTTACCATGACCGTAGTTGATGCAGCCCATTGGATTGATACGTTGTTCCAAATTGTCACAGATCAACAAAACCCCTTATTGACCCCCTCAGAAAAAACAATTGCCTATCATATTGTCAAAGAAATCCGCCAGCGTCTTCAGTTTTTGGTTGCTGTTGGCCTGGAATACTTAACCCTTCATCGTGAAGCGGGCACACTCGCCGGCGGTGAAGCTCAACGGATTCGTCTCGCTTCCCAGGTAGGGACCGGTCTCACCGGAGTTTTGTATGTTTTGGACGAACCCACGATTGGCCTTCATCCTCGAGACAACGATCGCCTGATTGCTACACTGAAAAGTTTACGAGACCTAGGTAATTCGCTGATTGTGGTTGAACATGATAAGGGGGTCATGCAAGCCTCTGATTACATCTTTGATTTTGGTCCTAAAGCTGGCCGTAATGGGGGAGAAATTGTTGCTGAAGGTACGTATCAGGAAATCTGCGACAACCCTCATTCCTTAACGGGAAAATATTTAAAAGGTGAAGCACGCATTAATGCCAAAACGCTGGAAAAACAAAAAAAGACCCTCGGTTTAATTACTGCCCCCAATGCATTACTCATTCCCAAAGGAAATTTAGTCCTACATGATTGTTCCGAACACAATTTGCAGCATATTACCGCCACCTTTCCGTTGGGAAAACTGACCGTTGTCACTGGTGTTTCGGGCTCAGGGAAATCAACCCTGGTGCATGACACTCTCTATCCCGCTTTACGATACGAACTAGGTCTTCAATCCAAAAAAACCGCTCGTTACGACAGTCTGTCCGGTACGAGTGGAATTGCTCACGTCAAACTCATTGATCAAAGTCCGATCGGTCGCACCCCTCGTTCCAACCCTGCTACTTATACCAAAGTCTTTGATCTGATCCGATCACTCATGGCGGAGACCAAAGAAGCCAAACTAAAAGGAATGGCTGCTGGACGTTTTAGCTTTAATGTTAAAGGGGGACGATGCGAAGCGTGTCGAGGTGATGGTCAAGT
>CAZQBH010000085.1:0-4109 GCA_964591645.1 uncultured Pseudomonadales bacterium
GTGGGGGCGGTGGTTGCGGCCGCGGGGGTGGCTGATGGCTTGCTAACCAGAACGATGATGATCACCACCACCACCAACACTGCTGCAATAGCCCATCCGAGCCAAGATGGCCAACCCTTTTTGGGGGTTGAGGTCGGAGCCTGGGCAGGTTCTTGGGTTGGGGTAGATCCAGAGGCTTGGGCGGGTTCTTGCGTAGGGGCAATTTCGGGGTCTTGATCAGGGGTAGTCATTTTTTCCTCAACAGGGAGCGGTTTGATTTATCCTTTTGGGATAGACGCTTCCCAGTTCTTATTCTATTTTTGGCAGAGACGGAACAAAATGGGGACAAAGGTCATTCGTCATCCTCGACCGGCTCGCGAAGCGAAGCAGGATCGGGGATCCATAAAAATAGAAATATTTATATAGATTCCCGATGCAGGCCAATGGCCTCCTCGGGAATGACGAGGACTTGATTTATCTTCATTTTGTTCCGTCCCTTACCAAAGTAAGGAGGAATCATGAACGTTAAAACACACAAACATGCGTGTTGCTCGATTTTTAAAGAGCGGGAATGTAAATAGAAGGTTGGCGAGGCACATTCCGTCTTAACCAAGTCGTATCGTTTTTTAACACAGCAAATGCATTGGTTGCGATTTGACTAGGCGTGGTCCTTTGGTCGAGTCAGACTCGATTTGGAACCACGAGTGAAGGGGCTTGAGCAACCCCCTCGCTCGTGAATCCAAGGTATACAAAAAATCCTCCCTGAGCAAAAACACTGATTGTTCAAAGGAGGACTACTGTAAAATACAACTTCTGCCCAAGTTGGGCGGATAATAGCACTATTACGGCACTATGTCAATACTATAGGACTTATTCGAGATATATTTCATCTAAATAAATAACCTCAAGTGGCTTGGTGGTATCGATAGGTTCAAGCATGATGGAACTGAAGGTGGATAGGTTATTTGTTGATAATGGGACAGTAATGGTTTGCCAGACAGAGCTTTTGCCGGTGAGGTAATTTTTTAATTTAATGGAGTTGCTGAGTTCATCTTGGGAGGTGCGGAAACGAAGATTTAGATTATCACTATATAGGCCGTTTAGATGAAGAATTAGATTCTGGTAATTTGAACTGGATAGAATTCGGGTGGAATGAAGGTAAATACCACCTCCACTCGTACGAAAGTCTGCCTTAAAACTAGAAGTTCCCATAAAAACTTTTTCTTTGGAAGTGAGGTTACGGAGAATATCCCAACTATAGTCAGTAAAACCGTTGTCGAGAAAATCGGCATAGATGTAAAACTGTTTCGTATTGTCAGGAATGGCAATTTTTTGAGGTAGGGTGGTAGTGTCACCCGCTAGGGCTTGAAGTACTTGTTGACCATAGGCGGAGGGGCTAAATTGCTGTTCATTGATGAGTAAGCAAGGGCAGCCAGTCGCAGCAAAATTCCAGGCTGTCCACCCTAAGTGATATGTGTTGGCAAGTTGGAGAAGGAAATTTACATCCGTGGTGGTCATGGTTAAGTCTTCACTGATTCCAAATTCACCAATAAACACGGGTTTGGTATCGACCAGACGAAGAAAATAACCTTCGATTTCGCCTTGTTTGTTATATGGGTTGGTGCGATAAACGATATTGTCATACGGAAGCGGATTATCAGCCCATTGGTTGATATCTCTACCCCAATCTAAACCGGTGACAAAAATGAGAGCTTTGGGATTAACGCTTCTGATGGCAGGAATAAGATCAGTGTAGGCTGCTTCGAGTTATTCGAAAGTGATATTTCGGGGTTCGGCTAATAAGTCATAGATAATGGTGGGGTCATTTTTATAACGTTTAGCAATAGCTGTCCACAGTGCTTTAGTGTGTTCGGTTGGGAGCGAGACATTGTCACCAAGCCATGGATGCAGGATGACGTAGACTCCTTGTTTACGAGCCGGTTCGATGATTTCACTCTCTAAATTTCGAAAGAAAAAAGCAGGATTGTTGATATAGTCTTTTTCAAATATCCGGGTACGAATGATGTTGGCGTGCCATTTGGTAGCAGCAGCTTGAACAGCCTCTGGATGCCAGGATTGATATTGTGGACTCCAATTATTACTGGCAATATTAACGCCGCGTAAAAGAAGGGGATGGCCATTTGTATCAACAATTTGGTTCCCTTGAGTAGATAGCCAGGCAACTTGACCAGGTTTTAGTGGGTATATACCATCTTTAATGGTAAGGTAGGCAGTGACTACAAAGGTCCGATTAATGTAGATGACAGGACTAATCAAAATGGCAAACGAAACTATAAGGAATACATGTTTTTTGACATACTCGAACATAGTAAAAGTGTACTAGAGATAGAATATTGATTCTATAGGTGGAGTTTGGAATCGGCAGATTAACCATGATAGTATGGGGATTGAAAGCACTGCGAAAGGAACAATAATGAATAAATTGTTAGTCAATACTGGTATTGGGTTAGTGTTTACGGCGCTGATATTGGGGGCAATATATTTCATTCCGTGGACGTTTGGGTTGCGGCAAGGTCGGACAGTGACAGTGACAGGAATGGCTCAGTCACAAAAAACGAATGAAATCGCCCGGTTTACCGCTGGAGTGAATGCGGTAAACGACAACAAAGAAAAAGCAGTTGCAGAGGTGGGTGAGAAAGTGACCGCGTTAATTCAGTCAGTCAAACAGTTTGGGATTGCGGATAAGGACATTCAAACTCAAAACATGAACATTTATCAGACTCAAGAGCAATACTATGAGGGTGGTTCGCAAAAACAACGCCTGGGCCAGTGGAATGTGAGTAACACGATAGAAATTACGTTGCGCGAAGTGGGTAAGGCACAAGAACTAACTGATCTCTTGTCCAAGAGTGGGGCAAACAATGTGTATGGTCCCAACTTTTCGATTGATGAGGGATCCAACAAAGATATGGGATTAACGGAAGAAGCAATTAAAGATGCCCGGACAAAAGCAGCAGCGATGGCTCAAGCGAGCGGGGCAAAATTAGGCAAGGTATTGGCTGTCAGCGAAGGGGGATCGTCCGCCAACTACCCCGTTTATTCAATGAAGGCTGAGGGAATGGGAGGAGCGACTCCGGTAGAACCTGGGTCGACCACTGTTTCAAAAAGTGTCACGGTTACCTTTGAATTGCGCTAGATCGTCATCTCGGTCCAGCTCAGCCAGATGTTCCGGGATCCATATAGATTGCGGGTCGGAGCCCGCAATGACGATGTTTGTTTGACAAGTCATGGGTGGAATGGTATAAAGTAAAGGAATTTCCCAAAGCTTTATTGAATGACTTAAATTTTTCAACAATATACAAGTGTGTCGGGTAATTTTTAGCATATTTCTTTTACCAATATATATACAGAGGAGGCGGCATGGGAGCCGTGAAAAAAACTGCTGATGCGGTTGAAACGATTAAAAAAACTAACGAGGTGATCGAAACCATTCTCACAGACAATGTGGTACCGGAGCAAAAACCGACAGTACCGGAACCCCCGGTTGAAGCGATTCAACCTGCGACTGCGGCTCCGATGGCAGTGGCGGCTTCGCCTGCACCCCGATATGTGCCTCAAAATCGATCCAATCAGCCACCCATGCGTCGACAAACCATGATGGCTCGGCCGATGAACCCGGGTGTAGTTCGCCGGCCGATGAGTAATCGTCCACCAGAATCGATGCAGCAACGGTATAACCCATTTGATGGTCAAATTGACGGCCGGATGATTCCTGATGCGGGTGTGCCCGTGGAACCGTTTACCGGCATGTTGGATCTGAGACCGGATGGATCAGGCATTTTGAAAGGGGATTATCGGTATTCTGATCGGGATGCATACATTTCATCGACGCAAGTGCGCCGGTTTAATCTTCGTCCGGGGGATTTAGTTGAAGGTCCCGCACGCCAACCAAAGGAAAATGAGAAATTTTGGGGATTGCTTCGAGTTGATAAAATAAATGGAACCCCTGAGGCAGAAGTAGGTAAACGCCGTGATTTTATGCGGTTGACGGCTGTCTATCCCAACAAACGGTTAACCTTGGAGACGGGCACCGATCCATTAGCCAACCGCTTGATTGATTTAGTGGCCCCCATTGGTTTAGGCCAGCGGGCACTGATTGTTTCTCCTCC
>CAZQBH010000086.1:0-3924 GCA_964591645.1 uncultured Pseudomonadales bacterium
ATTTTCTCGGTTATCGCCCTGATCTCCAAAACCTAATAAAGAATAGGAGCCATTGGTTGAGGTCGCTATTATTTTTATACCTTGAGTTTGTACACCGGTGAAGGTTGTAATCAAATTAGTATCATTAACAACCAACTTAGCCCCTGGATTAGTCGTTCCAATTCCGACGTTGCCCCCTGGGGTAATTCTTAAAGCTTCTGTTAAAGGAGAAACTGCGGATGGTCTAATATCAAAAGCTAAACCATGGGAATTATTTCCAGAATAACCAACACTTCTAATTCTAGCTTGTTGCCAATTTGCTATATTACCGCCAGAAGATTTACCTCTTAACTCGATAGCAGTCCCCCCATCAATGGATGTAGTTGTATCTGATTCATAATCCAAAATTAAAGCTGTATTAGGTGAGGTGGTTGCTCCACCAGTTTTTATAATATGTAAAGGAGAGTTCGGAAGAGTCGTTCCAATTCCAACATTTCCAGAATTTGAATTAGAAATATCATTACCATTCATTGTCCAATAACCAACAGTGGAACCGGAACCACCAGAAAGAACTGAATCAACATAAGACTTAGTGGCAGCGTGAGAGGCTGCAGTTGGGGTGCCGACAATAACAGTATTATTAAACTGAGCAGAGCCGTTTACGTCTAGTTTATATGATGGGGTGGTTGTAGATATACCGATGTTACCTTGTGTAGGATTCAATATTAATGGCTTATATGCAGAACCAACATAAGCAGCTTCTATAAAGCCATAATCATTAGTTGTGTCATAACCTAACATTAATCTCTGATTAATGTTAGTCGAACCTGATAGATATAATTGACCAGATGCAGTGGCGGAATAAACAGTATCTGATGCAACATGCATTTTCTTTAAAGGATTAGTCGTGCCAATTCCAACATTACCTTCAACAATTAAGCCATTTGTTGGGGCAGTTGTAGTTGCATAACCTAAACCAAAAGCCCCACTACCAGCCACCGATAACTTAGCCCCGGGAACGGTTGTAGAGGTATACATAGAACCGATACCGACACTATTACTAACAGTATTTATGACAAAAACTTCAGAACCGGCTGCATTTTTGAATCTAAATCCACCTTGATTTATATCTCTTGAAGAATTGAATATCATTCCATTTCCGGTCCAAGAGTTTGTGATTGAAGCGGTGTACACTGTACCTGAATATAAATTTTTAAATTGGATACCAACTGATGAACCACCAGCATCTTCAATCGCTAAGTAAGGATTGGTGCCATAAACATGCAATTTCTGGGTTGGAGTTGTCGTTCCTATCCCAACATTTCCAGAATTTGAATTAGAAATATTAGTTCCATTCATTGTCCAATAACCAACAGTGGAACCGGAACCACCAGAAAGAACTGAATCAACATAAGACTTAGTGGCAGCGTGAGAGGCTGCAGTTGGCGTGCCAACAATAACAGTGTTATTAAATTGAGCAGAGCCATTGACGTCTAATTTGAAGGCGGGAGTAGTGGTGCTAATGCCGACGTTACCGCCATTAGCAATAAACATGTTTATATTGCTCGCGCCACCAGTTCCAAATCCTATTGGTTTTGATCCAAGTGTTGAAAATACCATTCCATAATCAGTACCTCCTATTGTTCCCCAATTCATTTGTGCATTACCGGTTCCTCCGAAATATAAAATATCTGCAAAATTACTTTTACCATTAACTTCTAATCTCTGAGTTGGATTAGTCGTTCCAATCCCCACGTAACCATTAGTGCCATTAACTGAAAAATATGATTGATTTACATCAGCAGCATTAAATATTGTAAAGTTTTTTGCCGAAGCAAAAGAAAAAGACATGAAAAATCCGATTACAGTTATCAATATTAATTTTTGGTTTCGACTTTCTATCATAATATCTTTTTCATCTTTTACATTTTTTATAATACCACAAAAATGATTTTTTTATTAAATTCCAATCATCACATTACCATCGGCATCCAAAGTGATGGAACTTGAACTAGCTACAGCATTAAATGTTCCTCTTATATCCATTTTATATAAAGCCGTACTTGTCCCAATCCCAACATTTCCGGAATTTGAATTAGAAATATTAGTACCATTCATTGTCCAATAACCAACAGTGGAACCAGAGCCACCAGAAATAATAGAATCAACATAGGATTTAGTAGCAGCGTGAGAAGCTGCGGTCGGAGTACCAACGGTAACGGTGTTATTAAATTGGGCAGAGCCATTTACGTCTAGTTTGTAAGCAGGGGTGGTGGTGCTGATACCGACGTTGCCTGAACTATTAATATTTAAACCGTTTACGCCTCCGGCAATCAAAGAAAGAATATTAGTACCAGCCCAACCAATACCAGTGTCTGTGTCAGTTCTGTTGGGAACTAATGTAGGATAAATAGCAGTTGGAGTGCCATTAGTTAGTTGCCAGCCCGAGCCATTACCAGATTGTGTGCTGCCGATTGATGTGTAAAAACTAGTAACGCCATTTGTCTTAAAATCCAATATATCATCAATTAATTCATTAATTCCAGTATCTCCGTCTCCAAATGCCAACCCAGTCGATAAGGAACCAGTTCCGCCATTAATATGTAACTTAGCCGCCGGACTTGTCGTCCCAATCCCAATATTAGTTCCATTGTTATATAAGAGAGAATTAGCCACCCAACTAGTACCATCATGTCTTAATGTTTGACCAGAAGTACCAGCGCCAACACCACCACCAGATAATGAGCTAGCGGTTGAGTCAACGTAAGACTTGGTAGCAGCGTGAGAAGCTGCAGTTGGGGTGCCGACAATAACAGTGTTATTAAATTGAGCAGCGCCGTTTACGTCTAGTTTGAAAGCGGGGGTGGTTGTAGATATGCCTACGTTGCCAGCAGTGTTAATAGTAAAATAATTCATTAAACCATCCGTACTAACCAGTCTCATGCGAGCTCCATTTCCCATCCATAAAGTAGCTCCATTACTTCCATTATTACTTGTAAAATTTAAACTACTATTTGCATTAATATATCCAATACCAGTACTATGTGCACTCATATTAAAACCAACACCATTTGATAAGACGGATAAAGATGTATAATCGTTATTATCATTAGCAAATCTCATTGTCCCAACCACTCCGCTACTTCCCGTATGAGAAACATTTAATTTATACGCCCCCGGATTCGTCGTCCCAATCCCGACATTGCCCCCTGAAGTAATCCTCATTTTTTCATCAGCCACCGTAACATCATTGGCATCCACTGTGCTGTTCAAAAAGAAAGCTAAATCACCAACCCCATAAGTTCCCGTTCTCCTGATTCCGACTGCGGCCTTAGCTACGCTGTTCCAGCCAGAAAAAGAAATGCCAGAATAATCTCCAACAGCCGACCCGCTAGTAATCAATTTGATTTTCTGCAATGAATTAGAGGTTGATGTGCCAACCAGCATATTACCACTAACTTCCAGTTTTGCTCCCGGATTCGTAGTTCCAATCCCAACATTTCCAGAATTTGAATTAGAAATATTAGTACCATTCATTGTCCAATAACCAACAGTGGAACCAGAGCCACCAGAAATAATAGAATCAACATAGGATTTAGTAGCAGCGTGAGAAGCTGCGGTCGGAGTACCAACGGTAACGGTGTTATTAAATTGGGCAGAGCCATTTACGTCTAGTTTGTAAGCAGGGGTGGTGGTGCCAATTCCGACGTTGCCAGTACCCTTCAGCCTCATAATTTCATTTACAGCTTGAAAATTTCCACCATTAAATATTATATCCTGAGTTGTTGCTCCAGTTGAAATTCCAAAATCATTATTAGCGCCATACAAACCTTGCCCCCCCCAAGCAGCTCCTTTATGCATTAAAAATCCATAATAGAGATGAACTTGAGTAATATCAACATATCCAGTATTTAAGACGACTGGAACTGTTGCTCCAAAAGTAGT
>CAZQBH010000087.1:0-3918 GCA_964591645.1 uncultured Pseudomonadales bacterium
CGTCGCCGAGGAATTCAAGACGTTCGTTATGTTCTTTGACGGAAGAATTTTCGTGTAAAAATGAGCGAGGAGTAAAGGCAAGATCGAATAAGAGAGAATCGGAAATTGGGAGGTAGATCATAATGTAACGATTTAAAGCAGTGAATCCTCAACAATTTCTAACAGATCCCCAACGGTAATGGGGCCTTCTTCGTCAAATTCGGGGAGGATAACATCTAAACTTGATTCAATTTCAGCACGAATCTTATTCATATCATCTGGGGTAGCATTGAGATCGAGTAGAAAATCTGCACTTGCACTAATATCTGTGGCTTCAACGCCCAAAATGTTGGCAATGATATTAAAGATGGTTGATTGTGTGTCGGTCATGACTTTTTTTCTAGGACCGTGCCTAGAACTCCATTAATAAATTTTGGTGAGTTGTCACTGCCATATTCTTTCGCAAGTTCTACGGCTTCGTCAATAACAACTTTATACGGAACTTCTTGTTCCATTAATTCATGAATAGCCAGACGGAGGATTGCGAGATCGACACGGTTTATCTGAGAAATTGGCCACTCTGGGGCTGCTTCTTGGATTTTTGTATCGATGTCGTTCAAGTGATCAACCACAGGTTGAATATCGGGGTCAACTATTTCAGCGTGGAATACGTAAGCAAATAATGCTTGCATCCGCTTCATACGCTGACGATGTCGAGGATCTGACTTAACCTTCATGTTTTTGAAGCTTTATTTAATTTGTGCTCCCGCACTGTTCACAGGCGTGATGAGCTAGTTTTTTGGCGTGGCAACTTGTGCATTCAACGAGTTGTTTGGTAGCCAACTTGATGGTTGCTCGGCGGCGGCCTTGACGATGAACGGTGTGTTTTTTCTTGGGTAATGCACCCATTTTGTCCCTCTACTTTCTTTATATCACTGGTCCATTATATGAGGACTTCACATAAGAGTCACGGGTGGTATTGTAGCACATTACTATTTAGTTGGGCTCGGAGAGTGTCCCAAGAAGACGCTCGACTTGAACTTGAATGGTTGGATACCGAGAGAGATCTGGATTTTGATTGAGTATGGTGGCAGCGGCACTATGGGATTGGCGTATGAGGCCTTCATCGTTTAGAGAAGCAATTTTGAGATCAATAAAGCCGGATTGATGCGTCCCATAGAGGTCACCCGGTCCTCTCAGTTTAAGATCTAGCTCGGCGAGTTGAAAGCCGGAATGGGTGGTTTCTAGCGCTTTCAGACGGGCTTTATCATTATCCTGAGGATGAGTGGTAAACAAAAGGCAGTACGCTTGTTGATTGTTACGACCGACCCGACCGCGCAATTGATGAAGTTGGGCTAGACCAAAACGCTCGGCTCCTTCTATAACCATGATCGTTGCACCTTTGATATCAATTCCCACTTCAACGACAGGGGTAGCAACAAGGATGTCTATTTTTTTATCGGCAAATGCATTGATTACATCGTCTTTTGCTTTTGTTTTGAGTTTGCCATGGACGAGACCTAATTTGTATTCAGGAAATACAGATTGAGATAACCGAGCGTATTCTATTTCCGCAGCTTTAACTTCGCTCATTGCTTCATCGTCAGAACCTTCAATGAGGGGGCAGACTACAAAGGCTTGTCCTCCCTGGGAAAGCTGTTCTTTGATCCAATGGTACGCCCCCTCGCGTTTATGATCCGGTACCACCCAAGTTTTGACCAGTTGACGACCAACAGGCACTTCATCGATGACAGAAATATCGAGTTCGGCATACAGTGTAAGCGCAATGGTTCGGGGGATGGGTGTAGCAGTCATAGCTAACAGGTGGGGTGACTGTTCCTTCTTTAGTAATTGACTGCGTTGGTTAACCCCAAACCGGTGTTGTTCGTCAATGACGACCAGTCCGATATTGCCGGGAAGGTCCCGAAACAGGACTGCTTGAGTACCAATTACTACGTCAGCGTCGGCAAGATTGTTATGATGACTTTTGGTAGCAATGCGAATTGATAAACCAAGCGGCTCGAGAATTGTTTGGAGGGTTTTGGCGTGCTGGAGCGCCAAAATTTCAGTAGGAGCCATGAGAACTGTTTTGTGCCCTGCTTTAACCGTTTGATACATGGCGGCGGCAGCAACAACCGTTTTTCCAGAACCAACATCTCCTTGAAGCAATCGATTCATGGGGGTGGATTTTTGAAGGTCGTGTTCAATATCGAAAATGGCTAGCAGCTGACTTTTTGTCAGGGTAAACGGTAAACTACGTACGAATTGCTGGGAGAGACCAGGGTCGGCGTTGATTTGGAAATAATTTTTACGTCGATTACTTTGCTGCTTACGAATGATAGCAACACATTGCCAGAGGAATAATTCATCAAAACTTAATCGGCGTTTGGCAGTTTCTGCTTGAGTTAATGAATCGGGGAAATGGATAGCCTGAATTGCCTCGGTTGAGGAAATGAGTTTTTCTTGGACGAGAAGGTTGCTGGGCAGCCAGTCGGGAATTTCCTCAATCAGCTTGAGTAAGGTATTAATTTTGGTCCGCAACCATTTGCTGCTCACACCAGCAGTTTCTGGGTAAACCGGAACAAGACGACCAGTATGGAGCCCTGGAGAGGGTTTAAGTGAATAATGTTGAGTGTTTAGTACATAGTCATGAATGAACTCGTATTGAGGAGCAGATAGCGTGGGTTTGCCGGCAAAAATTTTGACAGTGCCAGAAAGGGAGATTTGAGGGTGGTCTGAAAATGTTTTAACTAAATATGGCTGGTTGAACCATGATATTTTCAACATTCCGGTACCATCAGAAAAAGTCGCCTTTTGAAGCGTTTTACCAAATTTTAAATGAACCGATTGAATGCCAATAATGGTACCTGAAAGGGTGACGGTGTCCCCCACTTGCAGGGTAGCTACGGTAGCATCTTTGGAAAGATCAACATACCGAAACGGATAGTGATGAAGGAGATCGTCCAGGGTATGAATTCCTAACCGATCAAGTTTTTCAGCGTATTTCTCTCCAATTGATGGTAGGGTGGTGATGGGTTGGTGGAGATTAAGGGTGGACATGACCTAATTAGCGGTAAAGAGGTAATACAATGAGCCGCCAACTGAAGAAACCACCAGACTAATTGAAGCAATAGCAATGATAATGCCAGCTAGTTTTTTTTGTTTTTTGGTTAACATATTGTTAGTCCTTGGTCCCTAGTCCCTGGTCCTTAGGAATTGAGAATTATTTTAATAAACGTGTGTTTGCCGTATTTAATGATATCACCGGATTTTGCAGTCACTACATTGTTGGGGTCGGCGATTTTCTGATCGTTGATAGAAACGGCTCCATCACGAATCAGGCGCTTGCGGTCAGCATTACTATCACCCAACTGAGCAGCCTCAAGGAGTGAAAGTAGAGAACCCTCCTGAAAAGATAGATTAATTTCTGGAATTGAATCGATTGAGCCCTGTTTTTGGAACAGAGATTCGAAGTTTGATTGAGCGGTAACGGCTTTGGCTTCGCCTTGACAGAGTTTTACCACTTCAAAGGCTAAGCGCTTTTTAACCTCCATGGGTTCAGTTACGACTTTTTCTTTGAGTAAGGCGACTTCTTCTAGTGGAAGGGTGGTGGCTAGCTCGAAGGAAGGGATGATAGCACTATCCGGTTGAGACATGATGGCGCCATACAAATCATTGGCATCACCAAAAAGATTTATGGCATTACCAGTGGTCTTACCGATCTTTCTCCCCTCACTATCAGTCAGCAATTTTGTGGTAACCACATGTTTTTCTTTATGTTTGATGGTTTGCATGAGATGGCGGCCAACTATCATATTAAACATTTGATCATTACCACCCACTTCCGCGTCCACATCCATAACCACGGAGTCATAGCCTTGAATCATGGGGTACATGAATTCATGAAGGTATATAGGATGATTATTCTTGAGACGTTCC
>CAZQBH010000088.1:0-2565 GCA_964591645.1 uncultured Pseudomonadales bacterium
TCATTGTGGACGCTTTTTTTATGTATTCAGATGAACTTTGTCAGTGTAATTTTTGGCAATCTTTTTAGTGTCATCATCGGACTCCATGTCAACCACGATAATTTCGTCGGCGAATTCCAGAGTCTTGAGACAATCGGCGATATTTTTTTCCTCATTCCTGGTATTAACAACCGCACTGATGTTTATCTTGGCCATATTAGGTGGTTTGATAAATGGTAATTTCTCCGGAATCAAAGATCTTGGTAAGCAAAAGATCCCCGGCAGAAACTTTCATTTTTCGAAGGGGTGTTTCGTAGATATACTTTATCTTATTCTCTTCCAGGAAGTTTTTGGCCCAGACTTTATCTTGAGTGTTGTAGAAGCGCTGAACATCACGAGCTCTTTGTTTGTAGTCAAAGCCGGTGATATCAAGATTTATCGTATCCGAAAGGAATTCAGGCTGACCAGAAAAAGCTGAGATGTAAGCGGTGGAAACGTAAGCGTAAAGAGGTTTCGGAGTGGCAATTTGATCCGCTTTTTCAAAAATTGGAGATAAGACAATGCCCCGGGGCTGGTTTTTTAGTGTTTCTAAGGCGTACATTTCGGTAAAACCAATTCTGGAAGGTGTTGTGTTACCAAAATAATCCCGAAGAGTACCGATTGAGGTAAGCGATGCCAAGAGAAGGAAGAAACCCACAAAAAGATAGCGTAACCAACGAGCAGAAATCATTTGGGCAATTCGGGAAACAACTCTGGCGGTGTATAAACCAAGGAAAAAAAGGGAGTAATAAGAGAATTGGATGGTGTTCCAAGGATTGTCTGTTTGAATAACCAGCAGAGGTAAAAGCAAGCCAACAACGATAATCCAACCAGCAATTTTCTGAGATTTGTTTTCGGTTTTATTTTTAATTAAAGCAAAAAGACCAAAGAGACGCATACCCAGGTTGCCGACAAAGAAGACGACAACTGCAAAAAGGTTGACCGCAAAAAGTTTTAGAAAATCGCCGCGAGCTTCATAAGTCTGCCAAGCCTGAACCAGTTTGGGCCAGTAGAAACGATCTTGGGAGGCAAATAAACTGCGGGGGAACCATAATGGCTCAAACAAGAAGGGAGAGCCGGAAACAGAGGCGAACGGTAAGGTAAGGAGACTGCCAACAAGACCGACTGCAAAAGTTAGAATAATCTGGCGGCTGAAGAAAAGAGCGGCAACCAAAAGAATGAAGGAGGCGGACTGGTTGGCCCAAAAAGATGATTCTCCCGTATAGATACTCTGGCCCGTCAAAACTTTAGGAATGAAACCAAAAGAACCAGAGAGAAAAACGAAGAGGTAGCCGAGAATTTTTTCAAAGTTGGTGTAGCGCCATTTGGTCATTAATTTATTGAGAAGAGTGACCAAGAAAAATCCAAGAAGAAGCGGCATAAACCAAAAATAGACTGTCGTAGGAGGAATATGAAATAGACGGGAGATAAGACCAGAAAGGTAGTCAAAAATAAAATGGTAGTTGGTTAATTGAGATCCGGCATATTGGGGGTGACTAAAATCAAAAGGGTTTTGGGCAAATTTCTCGACAAGAGAAAGATGAAAGATGGCATCGTGGCCATTAGGACCGAAAAAGCCTAACCCAAAGGAAAAGATCTGACCATTCCGGAAAACAGTGAGACCAATGAGGAAAACCGAAAGAAAACCTACTGCCAAAAAGAGAGGCAAACGGGGTTCCTTTTGACGTCGAATTTTCGCGATAATAAGGCCGACAATCAGAATAACAATTAACCAGAAAAACCAAGAATAATCATGGGTATCTTTGAAAGGGGAGTGTGGGGTAGCTGTCCAAGTAGTCGGAGACGAAGATTGAGTCACCTGTACATCGGAAGAATTTAGTTCCGGAGCTTGGACATTAATAAACTCAATCTGACGGGGAGTGAAAATGATTTTTTGGTTTCCGTTTTGGAGGGTCAGCTGCCAAAGGTCCCATTGTCTGTCATAGACAGTCTGGAAAGCGGTGAGGTCACCGGCAAAGTTCAGCTCTGTGCCGGGATACTTGAGCGAGTCAATGACAGCCGGAATTTCAAAATATAACCGGTAGTTTTGATTGGGAGTGGCGTAGTAATCTTCGTAGACATCACGGTTGTAGACACGGAAATCGATAATTTTGGTGGTCCCATTTTCCGATTTAAGACCGATACGATAATAAGGACTCTGATACCAGTAGACTTCTCCCCCACCCTTAAGAGCGGGGTCCGTGGTGCGGTAAAAATATACGGGAGAACTTTCAGGGTACTTAATTTTTAGCCAATTGCCAAAGTCCCCCAAGGATATGAAACGCAGACCATACTTATCCTGATCTTTGGCGAGCATCCGATAGGTGCTGATGATTTCCTGGCGATACTGACTAAGGCTATAACCGTTTTCCAAACCAATATTCATGTAGGTAAACTCGTTGAAATCACGCTGGGAGTACAGTGCTAAGAGACGTTCGAAATAAGCGGTTTTGAAATCATAAGAAAGGTAATCGTTGATCTGAACAGAATATGAAGAAGCTCCTTCGGCGCCGTAAAAGTTATAAAGATCACGTTGAGCCCAACGGA
>CAZQBH010000088.1:2575-3913 GCA_964591645.1 uncultured Pseudomonadales bacterium
CCCATAAGCGGTAACCGTCGGTGGTGTATTGGTCATCGCAGTTGATGGCGGCGAGGACAGAGTACTTGGACTGTAAATAAGCCAGGGAATAGCTATCAATATGCCAGGCGCCAACAGTTGTAGGATAGAAACCAAACCGGGTAAAAAAAGTATCCATGTAGGTGTCGATCAGCCGAATTCTATCCTCTTGTGTATAGCCGGATAAAAAAATGTGGTTGGCACTAGAAAAATAAAGACCACGGGGGTATTCAACACCGGCGAGTTTGGTAAGCTGGGGAGTAATTTCGAGATAAGCACCAAGGGATTGGTTTGTGTCTGTGGCAATAAGGTTATTGAAGTAGGCAGAGATTGTGGCACTGGAAACAGCATCATAACGAAGCAACCAAGTAATAGGGTACGCGGAGTGAGTAGATTCCTGGTACTGGAATTTGGGCATATCAAGGGGAGTTTGACCTTCGAGGGTCCAGTTTTCGTAACCGACAACCGGATTAGTGAAAGTAACATAGGTATTTGAGTTGAAGGCATGAACAGAACCAGGGACAAGAAAAAGCAGAAAGAGAGAGATAAGTGGAAGAAGTTTTTTAATCATGTTTGAGTCTGAAATAACTGAGGGTGCTGCTGACAAAGGAGATCCCCTCGATAAGAATAATAGTAGCAAAATAGATGGCAGCCGCGAAAAGACCGATGATTAAAAGAAAAATGACGGAGGTACCGTAATGGGCAAAAAACAACAGGAAAAGACTCATGGCGAGTGAAGCAATGACCGGTGTCCGGAGAATCCGCCAAAAATTAAAGTTTACATATTTACGCGCCATCAGAATGGTAACAAAAGAGGAAGTGGCGATGATAATGACGGCGTATGAGACACCAAGATAACCGAATTTCAAGGAGAGCAGAGGCATGGTGACCCAAGTGAGTCCGGTCCACATGAGCATTAGTTTGAAAGTTGATTTGATGTGGCCGGTGGCGTTTAGGAGATTGGTAAGACTGGTAGAAATACTGGCCCAGGCGGAGTTGTAAAGATATACATAGAGAGGAACAAGGGCGGGCAGCCATTTGGTGTATTTCGGGATGAGATTAACAAGAGGAAGGGCAAAAAAACCTAAGCCAATAAGGATAGGGAAAATGGCCAGACACATGTACTTGAGACTGATTTCAACGGCACGGGCCAGTTTCTCTTTATCGTTTTGTAAACGGGCAAAGGTGGGAAAGGATACTTTGGTCAGATTGTCCATGATGATACGCAAAGGAAGGCCGGCCCATTTACTGGCCCAGCCAATATAACCTAAACCGGTGGTACCAATGATCTTGGTGAGGATAATGGTCATACCGTCATCT
>CAZQBH010000089.1:0-3898 GCA_964591645.1 uncultured Pseudomonadales bacterium
AACGCTGGAATGAAGACAGTGCAAAATGGGCTTGTTGTTCACTGACTAGATCAGCTACAATTCCGGCCACCTCTGCTTCTGATTCGGCAATGGGAGAATAAATTTTGACAATACTGCCTGCTGCCCGACATAAAGCACTCGGATCAGACAAGTCATCGATAGAACAAAAAGAAGCTGAGATACGAGTGGGAGCATTGAGATGTAAACGTTTAGTTAACGCTACTACCTCTGCAAAGGCGAGATCATCACTTTTCCCTAGCAAAATGTAATGCATGTATTTACTTAGTGGCAGTTTTTTTGACAGGTTTGGTTTCTTTTTTTGCTTTAACTGCTTTTTCAGCAACTTGTGCTCCGGCAACCTCGAGAACTGTTAGGGCTTGACGGTGACCTGTGTGGCGGCGGTAACGTGATTTTCCGCGATATTTAAAGATGTCTACTTTGTCGGTTTTAGAAATTTCGACAACTTTAAGATCAATTTTTTGATCAATCTCGGGAGTTCCAATAATTACGTCACCATCTTTGATGAGTAAGGTTTTTGCATCGGAAATAATATCTCCGACTTGACCCAATTCACCCAGAGCGGTAATTTTTTCACCTGGTTTAACTCTATATTGATTGTTGTGTAACGATATGACGGCGTAATCCATGCGCGTACCTTTCTTTGAACCTTTAGTGGTTTGGCAACAATAGCTGCTTTCAGATGGTGATTGTATCAAGGATCAGTTGAAGATGCAATCAACCAATCATCAACGAATCTCGAGATCGGTTTTATTCGTATGGGCTCGCAAAATGACACTTAAGTTGATACCAAGCAATATACAGGTTGATACCATTGAACTACCCCCGTAGGAAACTAATGGGAGGGTTACTCCCGTAATCGGAAGGATACCCATATTCATCCCGATATTAACCAATGCCTGGGTCAAAATATGCCCGGCACTCATAAGACAAATAAGTGATTGAGCGATGGAAGCAGCAGTTTTGGCAGCAATAATCAGCCGCCAAGATAACCACCCATACATAGCTATCAAAATAAGTCCTCCAATAAAACCTAGTTCTTCCACATAGGAAGAAAAAATAAAGTCAGTCTGTCGCTCTGGGAGAAATTTTAAATGACTTTGAGTCCCTTGCCCCAAACCCCTGCCTACTAATTGGCCAGAACCGACAGCTATAGTGGCTTGGGTGGCATTGTATCCTTTTCCTAATGGGTCGTGTTGAGGATTTAAAAAACTAGTTAAACGGTCTTTTTGATACGGTTTTAAGACTGTTAAACCAACGGGAATAATGGTTGCAACAATCAGAGCCAGCGCCACGAGTTGTTTCGCGGGAGCACCACTTACTATCAAAGCAACGATCGCAATAATTGCCAACATCATGGCTGATCCTAAGTCGGGTTGAATAAATACCAACAAACAGGGTATAGAAAATAAACCTAAAAATTGCAATGTATGCGTATGATTTTTAAGATTTCGGTTTTGTAGCCACCCTGCCGCAAAGAGAATAAGAGCGACTTTAGCAAACTCAGATGTCTGAAATCGTTGGCCAAACACAGTAATCCATCGAGCTGAACCTCGACTAACGACGCCAAATAGTTCTGTCAATAATAATGAGCCAACACTTAACCCGTACCAAAGCATGGGTGTTTGAGTTAACACATCACTATCAAGACGACTGATTAAAAATAGTATCAAAATCCCAATAGAGATTGATATGAGCTGATAAAAACTTAATTCAGGTGTAATGGAATGCAAAATTGATACACTTCCCACCATTAACAAGATAATGGGTAAAAGGAAATTTAAAACTTTGGAAATCGTTGGTGACATTAGTGAACAATGGTCAGTGTATCACCTTGGACGAGCTGACTGGCTTTTACTTTCTTTTTAATTTCCGCCTCATATGCTTTCGGCCAACTAGGTAGGGTTACCACCACTGCTTCGTTTATGCCGACTCCAGAACGTTTGCGGGCGGCTTGAATATCACGAATTAAACACCGCACCTCCCCTTCTTCAATTAATTCTTGGGTAAGTACGGTATCAAGCGTAACCATTACGGTATTTGAAGTATTTGACCAGATGACTTGTTTTACATTTAGTTCCTGACAGATCAGATCGGCTATTTCCCGGGTGACCGGTTGTCTTCCATCCACAGTTACCGAAGCTAACGGTTGCTTGAGGCTGATGTTTTTTGCTTTACGGATTCCGTGACCGAGCGTAACGATTTCCTGAACTTGGCTCATGATTTCAATGATTTCTTTATCGACCTGACTAATGGATTTCGGATATTGTTCCAAATGAATTGATGCCAACGGATGGGTATGGACATTTTGGTAGAGTAATTCACTTATAAATGGAGCAAAAGGAGCGATGAGCAGCGCCCAGCGATACAACGCGGCTTTTAAAGTGGCGAGCGCTTCTTGATTAGCGGTTTGATCTTTAATCCGTTCGCGGCTTAGTCGAACATACCATGTAGACAGCTTGTCCACATATTCCATTAATAATCGTGAGGCAGTAACAACATCGTAGGCATTCATAGCCTCAATAACTTGATTAGTTAGGATATCGGTAAGACTTTTTAGCCAGCGATCCAACGAATGAGCAGGATTTTCCGGGAACTCGATTGAATCTGTGTCGGTTTTATATAACGCGTAGAAACTATATACATTCCAGGCTATATTCAAAATACGTTTTCGAATATCTTCAACACCTTTTTCACTAAAATTAAGATTTTCCGCTCGCACGACCGGAGAACTCATCAAATAGAGACGCAAACTGTCAGCGCCGTATTTTTCTGCTACCGTCATAGGATCAGGATAATTGTTTAGCCGTTTACTCATTTTTTTTCCGTCTTCAGCCAACACAATGCCTGAAACAATGCAGTTTTTAAATGCACTTGAACTTTTGACACAAGGGATGGAAGGATTGGAACCAATGGTGAGCGCTGTGGCTAGAACATGGAGCGTGTAAAACCAGCCTCGGGTTTGATCTTGACCTTCAGAAATAAATTCAGCCGGGAAGCTATTTTCAAATTTCTCTTTGTTTTCAAAGGGATAATGGAACGATGCATACGGCATAGCGCCTGATTCAAACCAGCAGTCCAACACTTCGGGGATGCGATGATAGTCTTTACCATCTTTGGTAATTACCAATTGATCAACATATTGCTTGTGAAGGTCAGTAATCGATTGACCTGTCAATTTTTCTAACTCAGCAATACTCCCCACGCATATTCTGTCACCATCCGTCGCTTGCCAAATCGGAAGGGGGGTTCCCCAATAGCGATTGCGGGAAATGGCCCAATCTCGGGCATTTTGTAGCCAATCACCAAACCGACCATGTTTAATATGATCCGGCAACCAAGTAATTTGCTCATTATTCTCGAGCAATTGTGGTTTAATTTTGGTTACGGCAACAAACCATGAATCGGTCGCATAATTGATTAGCGAAGTATCACAACGCCAGCAGTGTGGGTAGCTGTGAGTGATGTTTTGTTTTAAATACAACGCATCGTGGTCAACCAAATATTTAAGAATTTTTATATCTGTTTCTAGTGGATTGTCTTTGGGTTTGACTGAGAGTCCCGCAAAATCTGTGACTTCTGGTTTAAATTTCCCGTTCATCCCTACATGCTGAACCAAGGGAACTTGTTCCCGCTTGCCTACTTCAAGATCATCCTCGCCAAACGCAGGAGCAATATGAACAATCCCCGTACCTTCATCCAGCGCGACAAACTCTGCCGTAACCACTCTGAACGCATTAGGTGTATCTTGATAATACGGAAATACCGGTGTGTAGGTTAATCCGACCAGCGCTTCGCCGGGTATTGTTTGAATGATTGTGTAGGTTTCCGGTTCATTAAATGCCGCCAATCGTTCCTTGGCAGCGATATATATATTTCC
>CAZQBH010000090.1:0-3680 GCA_964591645.1 uncultured Pseudomonadales bacterium
CATAATAAAAACTCCTCTTACAAAATATGCTTGGATAAGTCTAGCAAAATCTAAACGAGAAATACATCGTCAGGCTTGATCCAATTCCTCCACCCACCCAGTATCGCTCTTGGTGTATTCTTTCGAAGATCCCGCGAAACCTGTCTCACTAGCCGTATAATCCGCCACCGTAGCATGTAATCCGCCGTTTGTTATTTCCCATGTTCGCAACACAACCAAACGTGACAATTCGCGTTGCCGAGGAAACAATGAACGTCCTTCCACCTCATGTAATAATCCTGCATGCACCCGGTCATAATCTCCACCCACACCCCATTGGATTTCGTCAGTTGAACGTACCACCTCCAATTCCGGCACCAATTCTGTTGCCGCTGGTGGTGCTCCGCTAATCAAAAAGACAGTCTCTCCTCGTCTAACCACCAAAGGGTGCGATTCAAAATCCCGCTGATATGCAGTCGTAATCGCTTCAAAATATTTTTTTGTTGGTAACGCTTCACTCGGCAACCTCATCTTTTCCCAACCATATCTCCACTCCAAATCATCAATGCTAATCAAGTTCTGTTTTTCTGCTGGTAAAGCCAAAAGATCATCCGATATCCTAGTCCGAATCAAATCCCACACACTTAAATTTGCGTTCCTCTCTTCCCCTAATTTTGTAAGCTGCTCCAATCCCGCAATAACTCCGCCCGCAAATATCATCAAAAACTGTCTGCGGCCTACACGATTATTTTTCTCAGGTTGTTTCGGTGCACCCAAAAACTCCGTCGGTTTAACTACCATAGTAATAGTAGTATATCAGATACACACAAATTATTTACCTAAGTGGGCCTGAACAAACCGAGAAACCTCATCCCCATACAATACCAGTGCAGAAACCAACATACATGCAGGAACACCAGCTGCTGTCAAGAAAACTCCCCATTTCGCTATATTCCCTGTTTCACGATACTTCGCCTGGGTTTTCTCCACAGACGGTACAGGAAAATTTCCCGGATATTCTTGTGTATGGTTACCCTTAAACGAATTAGTTTCCATCGTATGATTCCTAAAAATCGTTAATAGTAAAAATAAAAAGCATGCAGGGAGGTGGAGTGAGGGGGGTGAAATAAAAAAGGATACATAATCCAAGTCTTATATCCACCAAGGGTGTTCCGTCCGCAAAAACGAACTTCTTCGGAACACCCGCCGCCAAAATGTCATTTATGATTGTTTCCTCCTTCTGGACAAGCCAAAGACTCCCACAAAGGAGATCGCCACTACCAGAATTGCTTCCGGTGAAAAAAATGTCCGTTCAATGGTGTCCGCAACTAAAATGCGGCTCTGGACATTCAGGGTGGTGCTCAATGGATCCGGCTGGATCACACATAAAGTGACAGCCCCCAGGACCAAAATAATCACAAACAACAAACCAACCAAAAAGCGTTTCATGATATCCCCTCCTTTTGGGGTATTACAAATAGATTTTGAAAACGATCGTGCAAGATCAAGGCTGAAACTAATTCAGGCCTGGTTTTGCACGACCGGTCCAAAAAAAGAGAGAAATCTAAAACGTTCCCTGCATGCTTTATTAACGTTCTCGGTTTTTCTCCCCTGCCTGTTTCCAGATCAGCTTCAAATAACCAATAGCCGATAATATAGCATGCGAACCTGAAGAAGTCAATATTATAGGTCTACATTTTCACCAATCGGGCATACCTAAATATCCGTTGATCCGACTCCAGGTACTGGCAGGTGTACAAGATCAAATCAGCCGTATAGTCGGAAATCTGCGTTCCCTGATCCGCTGCATATACCTGATACCAATAGCGCCGCTGCCCCCAGTCAATTTCAATTCTATCTCCCACCCTCAACTTGGGTAAATTAAAAAACGAATGCTCTCGCCGGTATTGGTTCGACCAAGCAAGATAGCCAAATCGATGCGCCGCCAAGATCATGGGTAACTGCCGGGCCAAAGGTGTTCCAAACTCGGGTACCCTCCACACCCCCCGTTCCAGAGCTGTTTCATAGTGATCACTTGAGGCTTCATAGATTTCCGAATCAAACTGTATGGCCTCAATTTTCATCCAACCTCCTTTAGGTAAGGTTGGATCGACCTCCGGTTGCCAAGTGTCATAGGTTCGGGCTGTCTGCGTCTGCTCCTGCGCCACCACGGGCTTATGAAGCAGTTTCCCCAACTCCGTTGTTACCGATGGCTTCAGGTGATACCACACCCAGGGACCAATAGGTACCCCTGCCGTGACCGCCCCCAACCCCACCACCACAAATGCCACCACTCCCAACCCGACCGACAATGTTGAAGGTCGAGCCAACCAAATTGTCTTTCTGCCTGGTTTTACCCGCACACTTCCCTTGACTGGTGGTTTATATGTCCCCATACGATAATGATACTGTATTTTCCCCCTATATACCTCCCCTTTCCCCTCCTAATGTAAGAGGGGAATAAAAAGGGTGGTACTTTTTGCGCCTCAGTCGCACGTTTATCAATCAAAAAAGGCCCATTTCTCAAGAAAGGTGACACCACTATCCCCCCTTCCGATTCGTTTCTTGAGAAAAATCATTCTATTTATCTGCTACAAACTCGCTGGAAGTTGGATACCTTTATTCCCCAATATGTTCTATTTAGAAAAACAGACAACAAACCCGCTCAAAAACAAAACTGACGGTTTAGCAGTAGTAAATTTCGACAAAAAACGGGTTATGTGCCTGCCCAACACATAGCCCGTTATCTGTAAAGTTGACCTACCAAAACTACCTAAAGTCGACCTAAAAAACTACCTATTTTCGGTCCACTTTTAATCTGGTACAACCAAAAACCAGCAATCAAAGGGACTTGACTGCTAACATGACAGTTGATATTTTGTGACTTAAGTTAATGCGTTTCCTGTCCAAACGCATATACGTTCTAAAAAAGCATCGCTATTCGTGGGCCTCGAACCAGCGCTAGAGATGCTTTTTTAATGTCCAAATTTTCGCTATTTAGTTTCTCATTTGTCTCTCCCTTATATTAAGGGAGATCCCCTTTAGGGGAGAGAGTTATCTAGGGCCTCGATATAACATCCGGGATGTAAACCGATGTTCTATCTGTTATTCCCTATTTCCACTGCGTCCTGTATAGCTCAAGCGACGCGTGAACCAGAAACGAATGGTTGGTTCCATCGATTCATTGCCACAAATTGCTGGTAATAAAACGATTTTCCCTTCTTTGTGTTAGTGTGCTTAGAGTTTCCAGACTGCCATGAGGCAATAAGTTTAGCGATGAGTGTCATGGTTGTTCTGAATAGCCCTCGTCCTTGATGTAATGTGACCACTATAACACAAGTTTTTAATACATTCAATCCTATAAGAAATACATTATCAAAAAACGAATAACCTATAACAATAACATGACTAATATACATCTGGAAAACTGTAAATAATCACCATTGTGGATAACTAAAAAATCAATGTTGAAAACTCAAATCTGCCTATTGACAACCTTTTCGCCAGGTATGAATCATCCACGCTTCCCCCTACCAAAACGCTCTGTATACGTTTGCCCATGCGTTTAATGAAGTATCCGCAGCCGTTTTCCCCAGCGAGGACCAACACAATAAAATGTCGTTGGCAAACAAAAACACACAGAAAATATTTTGTTCTACAACGTTTACTTAAGTACTACTTTGACCACTTCATTTATAGAA
>CAZQBH010000091.1:0-3413 GCA_964591645.1 uncultured Pseudomonadales bacterium
TCGCGCAAAACATGGCGGCGATTGGTGCTCCAGCCACGTATCAGCAGGCCAAATTACGGCAACTGATTCAGTTGGACCTGGCCACGTTGCCGGAGGACGTTCTGGCCGGGATTCTGGCCGGCGTGGATGAAATGCAGCAGGAGACCTCCCTATGAGTTTTTGGCGAGCGCGTGGGCTTCCCGTCCATCCGGGCGGATCGGTAGCGGCCAGCGCCGCCCAAATCGGCAGCGCTACGGATCATCTGGCCGTGGCCGCCGATGGCTCCGTGTCCCTGGCGGGCGCGGCTACGGCGTGGGACGATTACATGATCCCCGGCACCTCCGTGAAGACCACCGGCAACAGCGCGCCCGACTTGGCGGGCGGCTTCGTCGGCGACAACACCCTGGACCTCTACGTCTTCGATGGCGTGAACACCCTGGAACAGGTGTTTTTCACCATCCAAATCCCGCATCGCTGGAAGCAGGGCAGCACGCTCTACCCCCACGTTCATTTCAGCCCGACCAGCACCAATACCGGCGACACCAATGAGCGCGTCGTGCGGTTTGGCTTCGAGTATACCTGGGCCAACATCAACGGGACCTTTGGGGCCACTGCCACACTGAATCTGGACAGTGATCCCTTCGTGCCCAATACCAGCCAGTGGAAGCATTTGATCGCGAAGAACGCAACCGGCATCGCGGGGACCGGCAAGACGCTCTCCTCCATGATGGTGTGCCGGCTGTTCCGCAACCCCGCCGACGATGCCGACACCTATCCGCAAGACGTGGCGTTTTTGCAGTTTGATGTGCACTATGAAGTTGACGGGTTTGGGTCTTCGCTGGAATACATTAAGTGATCGAACTCAACCTCCAGGGCCTCGAAGCGATCCGCGCCACCTTCGCCCGGCTGGTGCCGGAAGCGCAAGCCAAGGTACTCCGGGGCCTGGCGCAAGTCGCGTTCGATACCGCTCAGCGGCAGGTGGACACCCATACCCAGACCGGGGCGCTGGCCCGCTCGTTGCGGCTGCGGTCGGATGGTGACGACGGCTGGATCATCGGCCACGACCAGCAACATGCCCCCTACGCTCCCTGGGTCCACTGGGGGACAAAGCCGCACATCATCCGCCCGCGCGAGAAGAAGGCGTTGCGCTGGTCGTCCGGGCAGGGCGGCAAGACCGGCTTCGTCTTCGCCAAGTGGGCGAAGCATCCCGGTTATGCCGGTGACCCCTGGCTGGTCCAGGCCGCCGATGAAGCCGTGCGTCAATTTGACGCCATTGTGAAGCGTGTGGAGGTGTGAATGGCCCTGACCCTGACTTATGACGATGCTTACCTGGCCCCGCTGATCGCCGCCAAGGAAGCGTGGGAAACCCGCGCCCTGGCCGACGTGGCCGACCTCGGCACCTTCCCCGCCCCCTGGCCCGACAAGTTGGCGGTGCTGCGCGCCTACATCCTGTGTTGCCTGGAAAGCCTGGCCGAGGAGACGGACGTGTTCAGCACCAAGCTCAAGCAGTATCAACCGGAGTTCAAGGCGGCGCTGAATGCCGCGCGGATCGCGGCGAATGCCGCCGCTACCACGCCGATTGATTACCTGTTCACGCCGGTGTTGCGAGGCTGATATGACGCCTTGGGAACTCTTGACGCAGATCAAGGAAACGCTGGCGGTCCTCCCCGGCATTGCCAGTTGCCAGATCGGGCTGGAAGCCAACATCACGCCGAGCGATTACCCGCTGATTCGGATCGTGCCGACCCGGCTGGCGCCCGAAGATGATGTGGGCCACGACGCCACGCTGGACGTGACCGTTTATTTCGGCGATGCGCTGCTGGAGTCCAGCGACGGCCTGGAGACGGTCTACGCCGGGCTGTTCACGCTGGAAGCGGCGATTCGGGAGGCGATCCTGTTCACCGCCAAGCGCACGGCCTGGCTGGCGGGCCATACGATGACGGCGCGCTATGTGGATACGCTGTTCGATGAGGATCGGCTGCCGCACTACAAGATGATGGCGAGCCGGTTTACGGTGGTGGGGTAGCGCCGTCCGTGGCGCGGGGCGGGGTCAAGCGGCGCGGCGGGTGGCGGGTTGGGCGTCGAAATCAATGTCAATGAACCCGCTGCCATGGGCGCGCAGTTCCTGGTACGTGTACTGGCCGATGCCTTGCCCTGGCTTTAATTCGGTGCGCCATTCGCCATAAGCTTGACTATCTGGCACTTCGGCTTTGGCCAAAACTTCGATTACTCCGTTACGGTAACACGTCATATAAACGTTCATCGCAATCCCTCCAATTCATCGCGCAACGCTGCTAACGCATTGGCAAACGCAGCTTTTACGGGAGCATTTTGCGCCGCACCGCCCCCCATCAAAATAGCGAATAGCTCGGCAAACGCCTCCTTACGACCGGCAATCCCATCTTGCACATAATACGAGCATTCATCAAAAAGGTCTTCCTGGGAAAACAGGTATTCAAGATCACGTTCATACGCTGTGCGAAATCGCTCCTGATCCGACAAGCCCCCAAACAAACGATCCAGTAGATGCCCAATTTCATGCCGAAAAACCCCAGCAGCACGGGTGTTCTTGGTATAACTGGTTGCTGTCAGGTCGCTCTTAAAATACTCAAAAATACAAATCTGTTGTTCGTCTGGATCGTGCAAACCATCAACGTGCTCGAAGGTTGAGCCAGGCCGCCAGCCGCGTGGGGTCTTCCCTTTTAAATCGGGCCGCATTTCCAGCAATGTGGTGCCAAATCGCAGCCGGTACCCGGAATCTTTAATCCGTTGAACAAGTACGGTCGGCAATTGGGCGAGTGTTTGTTCAAGTGTTGCCCGAAATTCATCGGAAATCGTGGCCGCAACTTCATGTTGGTCGAGCAGCGGCGACGCCACTCGGCGCGGAGGAGCGGGTTCCAGCCTATCAGGCTCGTTCATCGGGGCATTTTGCCGCACCCGTTCCTGGATCGGAATCCCCGGTCCGAACTGCTCCACCCGCTCCCCCATCCGCTGCCACCGATACAGCGGGTCCTTCCCCTCGTTGTAGATCGCCTCCAGCGTCTCCCCGCCTTTCGCCCGCTTGAGCTTGTCCCAACTGCCGGCGATGTCGCGCGCTTCCTTGGGGGGCAGCTTGGCGAGAAACGCCTGCTCGGCCTTGGGGTTGAAGCGAGGCTTGGCGTTGAAAATATCTATCTTGGGGGAGACGACGCATCGGCAGTGCGGATGCAGGGGGGGCTTAGGCGCATCGGCTTTCGGAAATACGCCCGGCCCTAATCCGTACCGGTCAACCTTTGCCATAGCGTCGCATTGATCGGCCTTGGGATGGGTACTGCTCATACGGAATTGCACATACTCAATCTGCTCCTCCTCCATGAGTTCCTTGGCGACCTTGTCCGTATAGTTCCGATGCAGTTCCGTCCGGGCGATGCGGTTGGCAAAGTAGCGGTTGCGCT
>CAZQBH010000092.1:0-3300 GCA_964591645.1 uncultured Pseudomonadales bacterium
GGCTCCCCGGGTAGGACTCGAACCTACAACCTTGATCTTAACAGGATCCTGCTCTGCCATTGAGCTACCGGGGAATGAAGATAATTCAATCGAAATTGAATTATCAACAGTTTAACGTGCAATGTACGGGTGTAACGTGCCGCACCACGAGGGAATTATATAACAACGACAGCACAAATAAACCCCCTGAGCAGTAATAAATATGTAAAACACTATTTACAAAATGTAAAGCATGCTTTACAATATGCTCATATGACACTCAAAAAATACAACCAAATGAGAGTAATCGTCGCTCTCTTTGTTTCAAGCTTAGTGAGTATTGGGGTAACACTTCAACTTCCCATATTATCTGGAGCCGCAGTGCTCACCGGAATAGTATTTTTGACCGCAGTTCGTCGTCAAACCAAAATTATCGTCGACGAACGGGAAGTTTCCATTAGACAAAAAGCTGCTCAATTAACCTACGCAATATTTACTCCCACAATCGGCATTGGGTCATATTTTTTACTCCTATTTGGCCAACAAAAAACTCCTTACATCTTTGCGCTTGGTCAAGTTATGGCCTACCTCACCTTATTTATTATCACCATCTATGCAGTATCGGTATTCTTTTTAAACAAGCGATACAGTGGCGATAACCATGAAGAATAACGTCAAAATCTTGAGAGTGAAGCATAATCTCACCCAAGAACAATTAGCCGAAGCCCTTGGAGTAAGTCGTCAGACAATCATTGCCATCGAAAGCAACCGGTATTTACCTTCATTAGGTCTAGCCTTTAAAATTGCCCATCAATTTTCCACAGTTGTGGAAGATATATTTATCCCCGACGGAGAAAAAAACGATGAATAAAAAGGTGGTTAATACGGTAGGGTATTTGTTTGCCATCAGTCTTAGTATTGCTGTCCTATTCTTTGTTATTGCATGTACTTGGATAGGCTACGAAGCCAAAAACCAATGCAAAGAAGCTCAGGCGAAATTCGGTGGCAACTGCACGCAAGCACTCTCTGCTCGACTTAATGACCCAACCCAATCGTTTAAATCCAGAAATGATGCGATTTGGGCTCTCGGACAATGGGGTGACGCTTCAGCCCTGCCTGCATTAAGAGCTCACTACACCGGCATTATTCCTGATCGCGAGCCGTACAATGAAGTCATTAGTCAATATGAGTTAAAAAAAGCCATCAACTTGTGTTCTGGTGGGACAAATATCAGCACGTTCATTTGGAGAAACAACCAATAATTTTTGACTTTTTTAGAAATAGGTTATACTCGATGTATGAGTACTTTAGCTGATATGCGGGGGCTTCAAGAAGCCTACAGTTTAAAACAGGCGTTAACGCAAACGGATGATCGGTTGTTTGGTAGTGAAGTTGGTACGGGAGGATCCGGTGGAGGATCACTGAATCTTCAATCGTTAGCCCCCATTTTGTCAAACAATGGACGCGGCTTTTTTCGCAATGCAGCCAAAAATTTGCAGCCAGTGATTAAACGGGAAGATGTCACCGAAGGGTCTATTTTGGAATACAAAAACGAAGCGGGTATCTCAGAATACGGTCGAGTTGATCATATTGGTCAAACTCGAATGGGGGACGAAGGGGTTGTTCTCAAAGCCATCAGCGCTGAAGAAGCCGCCAAACTGATCAAAAACGACCCTACCACCAAACATATTACCTTGACTCCGGCCAACACTGTTCCGTTGCCACCATATAAATATACCGAGCCTAAAAGAAGCGTTATTGACATATTACTCAGTCCACTCGACTGGATAATTCTCAATTCTCAAGGAGGAATTTCCGGTCGTATATCCGACATTTTCTCCAATAGACACACCCTAAATGCAATTCTAATTATGGGAATAATTTTGTTCGTATCCTTTATGGCGTATGGGTTTTACTTGGTAGCCAAATAACCAGTCACTTTCTGAAAAAAACGACCAAGGAATAGTAAAACGGACCTAAATAAAAAAAGTCATGGTCGACATGGATAAAAAAGAGTACAACAATTAGACCGGAGAGGTTTTCCTATCCCTCATAATTTAGTAAACATAAGGAAATGATACATATATGAAATCAGAAGTGAAATCTCAAACAACTAATCCCGACATCTGTCCCAAGTGTGGTGCTCCCTTAGCCGATGTTTCCGAAACCCCCACTGGGCGCAAACTTCGCCGTTGTTCCAAAGGCGGTTGGAATGCTGAGACCAAAAAAGTCGAGGGATGTGATTATGTGCTTTGGCTAGCCGTTGAACCGCAAACCTTGGATGAAAAATGTCCCAAGTGCGGCGCCCCTTTAGTACTTCAAGTCACTCGCTTTGGTAAAAAAATGAAAAAATGTAGTACCAACGTTTGGGACAAAGAAACCAAAACCGCCTCCGGTTGTGATTACGTAGAATGGATTAACGGCACCACTGAAAAACTAGATGAAAAATGTCCCGAATGCGGTGAACCGCTGGTATTGTTTACCACTAACGCGGGGAAGCGTATGAAGAAATGTTCTACTGCCGGATGGGATAAAGCCGCCAAACGGCCGACGGGATGTACCTATATCGAATGGCTTAAAGGAGACGCCATCCCATCAAACGGTGAGGAATGTCTGCCACCGTTACCTGAAGAAGATCGGTAATTCTTCTTTTTGTAATAGTCATATGAGACGGATAATTAGACTGTTTTCTCACCTTGACTGGTTCTTCATTCTTATCGTACTTTTGGCCGCCTTGTCCCGCCTACTTTTCCTTGACTGTATGGAATACAAGGCGGATGAAGTCAGTTCGGTGGCAGTGGTCACTGATTTTTTTCAACATCACACCTTTTTCTCCACCGGATTGATGTCATCAGCTCAGGTTAACAATTTTCCTCTATTTCATTACCTATTATTAATTCTTGGGATACTATCCACTCAGCCGCTGGTAATCACCGCCTTGATTGCCTGTCTCAATGCAGGCATGGTGGGTTGGTTTTACCTGATTGTAAACACACAGTTCCCTCCACGATTAGCTTTTTTACTTTCGCTTGTCTATGCCGTTGCTCCATGGCAAGTATTTTTTGCCCGAAAAATTTGGGCGCAAGATATAATTGCCTATTTTTCTGTGCCACTCTTGGGATTGTTACTGAATGTTGTACATGGTAAAGCGACGACTAAAACATGGATAGGTATTGGAGCGCTGTTATTTCTACAATTTCAACTCCACCTCTCAGGCTTATTCTTTTTGGCCGCTTTCATCATCAGTTTTGGTTTCGCCCGACAAATAAAATGGCGTCCTTTTATCGTGGGATGTGTATTGGGTTGCCTTCCCGCGCTTCC
>CAZQBH010000093.1:0-1164 GCA_964591645.1 uncultured Pseudomonadales bacterium
CCCACTTGAGAAGCGAAAACAGTGATTTCGGTCGGTTGGTAAATGATTTGAATGGGATCTGTTGTTTTTCCAAAAATTGTGTTGTTTGGGTTTGGTCGGATTGATTAGGCGAGAAAAACAAAATCGTCAGGGAAAACTGTTTTAACAATTCATTTACCGTATTTTTGATCCGATTCTTTCCCCCGCTATCAGATGGCAAAAAAGCAAACGGTTCGATTAATAGAAGTGGTGACGCCATTATTTATACAACCAATCAATAAGGTAATTAATTCTATGACTAATTGGAGATGCCGTATACGCCATATTGCGCCAGATTTGTATCAAGGGCGGCTCATGCATATCAACGTATCTTTTTATTGCATAGGCCATAGCTTTTGGATATCCATATCGTTCCATTTGTTTGGACATAGAAAAATAAAAGTTGGAGACGGAACCATCAAGTATGCTTTTGTCTTTTTCAGAAACGGTATTCATCAACATGATCCAAAAGTCGTTAGATTCATCCTGTGCTTTTTGCGTGTTTGTGCCTCGATCAGGATGTTGTCTCACATATACAAGATAGTTTTTTTGAAAAAGCACGTGATATTTGGGAAACATTTTTAACCACAGAACGTAATCTTGCGTATTACGCAGTGTTGGGTCGAAAAGTCCCGTATCATCAAAGCAGTACTTAGGTATCAGGAGCGTGCAGCCGTTAATGAGTCCTTTAACAATTGGGTACATAGGGATATTAAATTTTTTTCTACGATGGAATTTGTGAATGGGTGCTTGGCCGATTACTTGCGATTGTTCGTTAATATAAGAAAAGTTTGAGTAGGCAATCGTTTTATTCTGTTGACTTTCCGAGACTTTTGATAACTCATCGATTTGAATTTTTATTTTGTCTGACGTGTATACGTCATCGTGGGAGAGCCAGGAAATATATTCGCCTGTAGCTTCCTTTATTCCCAGATTTAACGCTGTTGATACCCCCCCATTTTCTTTTTTAAAGTAGCGAATTTTATCCCCGTAAGATTGGGCGATTTCATTAGTACAATCAGTTGAACCGTCATTAACGACGATTACTTCGATATTGGTATAGGTTTGGGCCAAAGCACTATCTATCGCTTCTTTCAGGAATTTTTCGCCGTTCAGTTGCGCTACTGTTTTATGGTATTCCGGCCT
>CAZQBH010000093.1:1174-3275 GCA_964591645.1 uncultured Pseudomonadales bacterium
ACCGGTACCGATGGAGTTATTGTCAAAAATAAATTCTTTAACAATCTCTTCAGTACTATCGGTCGATCCGTCATTAACTACAATCACTTCAATGTTTTTATATGTTTGGGACAAGGCACTGTCTATAGCTTCCTTCACAAAGTTGGCGCCATTATAGACAGGAATAATTATTGAAACGAATGGTAAATCTGTCATCATCTTTTTAATTGTAGACGAATATATCCGTGTTAAACATACGTGTTTGTTGTATACTCGTGTTTACTTATGGAAATTGAATTCCCCCATGGATTGTTGGAAGTAAAAACCGGCATTGGGGTTGCCGATCAATACCGAAAAAATTTGACTCCATCGCTACAAGCATCAAACGAATCAACACAGCGGATTATTACAGAAGACGCTTTAATGATAAAGGAAGTTGATGGCTGGGCAATATCAGCCAAAAAACCTTCTGCTGGGTACTCTGAACCATCCCTTATGATGGTAGCGGCACCAATTGGAGAAACCAACGATCAAAATGAACTTCATCATACATTTTTAATTTATGACGCACCGACTGAAGTCCAACAGGAATATTGGAAGACTTGTTTGTTGGCTATAAATAAAGCACAAACTATGTCACTTGATCCCGCGAATCCAATTCATGATTCATTTGTATTTTTAACTGGTCATCATTGTCGTCATCGCCAATATGATCAGTTGCCTAGTGCTCGATCGGTTATGGCTCACCATGATCATATTATGATTATCCCAAAGAACCTCGGGGGTGAAATCCATACCGCGAATGAATTTGGTTTACCTGCAGAAAATGCATATACCAATCAAAACAAATACCCGAATCTTCCGTATGATTTAAATAATTTGGTCAGTTTTATTAAAGATGGCTTCAACGCAGACCTTGCGATACGAAAAACTCCGCCGTATGGATACTATTTTTCTTCCCCGAATAATCCTGTCGACATGACGCGCGCTTTGTCCGAGCATTTCAAAGCATATAAATCGGCAATGGAAGCAGCCGATTATTTAGAACGATCTGAAATGGGAAGTGATGTTGTTTCCGAAATAAATGAACATATTTTAATTGACAATAAGAAAGGTCGTGTCGTTCAACCTGCATTTGTTTTATATCTCGTTCCAAACCAGGATAGCGTTACTGTGATCATTTCTCCCATGCTTACGGGTATTGGTGGTCCAGAACGAGCTGGCATTTTATTAAAACGCGGACCAGATTATCCCTCAAGATTCACTGAGGAAGAAAAAAAAGCTGTGGTTAGTGAACTTAAGAATGTGTTGGAATAAAACGCTATTGTCGTTTATTTTTTCCAGACTTCTCGGTTAACATAGGCGGTGTAACTTAAGATTATATTGATGACTTTCTTGGATACATTATCCACATCATAATCAGCTACTGTTTTGAATGGCTGATTGGATTCTTGATAATGGGCGATGGTAACGTTAATTGCCTGAAGAACATCATCTGGTTTTAAACCGCACATAATAACAGCGCCTTCATCCATACCTTCCGGCCGTTCATGAGAATTACGTATATTTACAGCTGGAAACGACATGATTGATGATTCTTCAGTAATGGTGCCGCTATCGCTGATGATACAGGTAGCATTTTTTTGAAGAGTTACATAATCGAAGAAACCGAAGGGTTTATGAATTTGAACCAGAGAATTTATTTGAATTTTTTTCTCATCAATGATTTTTCTGGTTCTTGGGTGCGTAGAAAATATTATTGGTTTACCAAATTCCTCAGCGATTCGATTAAGGGTAGAAAATAGATCATCACGGTTTATTTCGTCATCGATATTCTCTTCACGATGGGAGCTTACCACAAAGTATTCTTTTGGTGTCACATTTAGTTGGTTGAGGATTGGCGACGACTCAATTTTGTCTTGATATCTAATAAGAAGCTCTTTGATTGATGATCCGACTTTGATGATGGTGTCCGGTCTCATTCCTTCTTTGATTAAGTATCTCCGAGCGTGTTCGGTAATGGTCATATTTATATCGCTCGTGTGATCGACAATTTTGCGATTTATTTCTTCTGGAACATTTTGATCAAAAATTCGACTACTAACGTAACCTGTTATTTGCG
>CAZQBH010000094.1:0-3247 GCA_964591645.1 uncultured Pseudomonadales bacterium
CGAATGGCCCCCTGAGCTGCGCATCCGGCAGTTCCCGCCCGTCGAACAGGCGAGCGAGGGTAGGGGGTAGGCGACGTGCTTGAGTGCCCCGTACAGGTGACTGATTCTAGTTATGAAAGTCACACGTTTTCAAAGATAGAGGGCGCGGGATAGCGTATGGATGAACGGGAAGAGACGACGGACGAGCCGAAGGCGGAGCAAGAGCACGGCCAGGTGCCGCTGCGGGAATGGCTGGACAGCCTGGAAGACGAGCGGCGCGCGCTCATCATGCGTCTCCGGCAGATAGAGCGCAACCTCATGGCCCACGGCCGGCTGCGCGCTGCCTGGACGACGGCTGCGCAAGAGACGGGCTCGCCGCTGACTGGACGAAAGACCAGTACCGGCAGGTGATGGAGCGACCGGCCATGCTTGTGCTAGAATAGCGCCAGTCGCAAGTCGCAGTATCCAGGATGGGAGGTAAGCGAGATGTCCGAGAAAGGTGTGGTGGAAGATGGGGTGGAGATGGTGCAGTGCCCGCAGTGTTTCGGCGAGGTGGACCCGCGCGCGTCTGTCTGCCCGCATTGCCGGAAGCAGCTCAAGCCCAAGCGCTCCGTCGGCTACGCGACGGGCAGCCTGTTCGTGGTGTTCGGACTGGCGGCGGCCATGTTCGGCCTGCTGCTCGGCGGCGACCTGCTCATTTATGGCGCGATAGCCGTGCTGCTCGGATACCTGATGCGCAAGCTGAGCTGAGGGCCGCTATACAGCACGCCCGGTCTGTGCTAGAATAGTCACAACCAAATAACTTCATCGCCCCAGGGCGTAACCCTCGCGCGAGACCTCTGCTTAGGCAGGCGTCTCGCGCTTTTTGTTTGGTGGGACGGCAGATGATCATTCATGACGAGTGTGGGGAGCTATGGCGCTGAGCAGGAAGCAACGCGCGTTCATCGACGAATATCTCGTCGATTTCAACGCGACGCAGGCGGCTATCCGGGCCGGGTATTCGGAGCGGAGCGCAGGCGTAATCGGCCATGAAACCCTAAGAAAACCTAAAGTAGCGGCGGAAATCAGCCGCCGGATGGCCGAGCGGACGATGACGGCCGACGAGGCGCTGATTCGGCTTGCCGAGATAGGGCGGGCTGATTTGAGCGATTACATCTCCAATGCCGGCCTGGACGTGGAGCGCATGGTTGCCGATGGCCACGGCCATCTTGTGAAAGGCATCAAGCGCGTGGTGACGCAATACGACGACCGGACCGAGGTCGAGATTTACGACAAGCAAGCTGCGCTCAAGACCATCCTCGACCATCACGCCCGCGCCGGCGTCGGGCCGCAGGAGCACGTCTTCATGTCGCTCGACGAGTGGAAGATTGAGGCGGAACGGCGGCGAGAGGAGGCGGCAGCCATTATGCGGCTGTTCGAGGAAGATGAATGAACCGCTACCTGCGCACGCTACGGGCGCAGTTCCTCGTCGAGCACCTGGACCTGCCGGCGGCGGCCGGCGTGCCCGAAGCACGCTGGGAGCATTTTCAGCTCGCGCACCTCAACGACGACAGCACCTTTCGCATCGAGGACAAGAGCCGGCAGATTGCCTGGAGCTTCACCGTCGCGGCCGAGGCGATGGCCCTGGCGATCCTCAACGGCGAGAGCAGCGTCTTCGTCTCCATCAACCTGGAGGAAGCGAAAGAGAAGATCCGTTACGCGCGCGCCGTGATGGAGAGCCTGACGCCCGGCGTCAGGCCCCGGCTGGCGCGCGAGAACCTGCTGGAAATCGAGCTGGACAACGGCGCGCGCCTCATCTCCCTGCCCTCGAAACCCCCGCGCGGCAAGGCGCGGATGAACGTCTACGGCGACGAATTCGCTCACGTGCAGCGCGACCGGGAGATTTACACGGCCATGCTGCCCATCATCTCCAAGGGCGGGCGTTTGCGGCTGGGCTCCTCGCCGATGGGCGCAAGCGGCGTCTTCTGGGAGATCTTCGGCGAGCAGCTCCGGCGCTATCCCGGCTACACGCGCAAGCGCACGCCGTGGTGGGAGGTGCAGGCGTTCTGCAGGGGCGTGGCCGAGGCGCGCAAGTTGGCGCCGGCGATGGAGACGGCCCGGCGCGTCGAGCTGTTCGGCAACGAGCGCATCCAGGCCATCTTCGCCAACATGCCGCTGGAAGACTTCCAGCAGGAATACGAGTGCGAGTTTATCGACGAGACGACCGCCTGGATCACGTGGGATGAGATTAAGGCCATGCAAAGCGCCCGGCTGACCTGCACGCTGGCGACGGCCCGCGAGAAGAACCTCGACGCAATGTATGCGGCCATCGAGGCGATGGCGCGCGCCATCCGGGCCGGCGAGGTCGAAAGCGTGTTGGCGGCCGGCTTCGACGTGGGTCGGACGCGCAACACGAGCGAGCTGTTCGCCGTCGGCCTGTCGCCCACGATGGACCAGGTTCCGCTGCGCCTGGCGCTGACGTTGGACAACGTGGAGTTCGACGATCAGCTCGACGTGCTCAGTGCGGCGATGAATAGCCTGCCCATCTTCGCCCTGCTCATCGACCGCAACGGGCTGGGCATGATGCTGGCCGAGAAGATGGAGAAGCTGTTCCCCGGCCGGGCGGCCGGCATCGACTTCACCAACCCGACGAAGGCGCACATGGCGACGAACGCCAAGATGCTCATTCAGCAGCGCAAGACGCCGCTGCCGGCAGACCGGGATATCGCCTATCAGATTCACAGCGTGAAGCGCATGGTGACGGCGGCCAAGAACCTTGTCTTTGACAGCAGCCGTAGCGAGAAGCACCACGCCGACAAGTTCTGGGCGTGGGCGCTCGCCCTGACGGCGGCGCTGGCGGTGATGGAGCCGGCGCGCCAGGGCATCGTCGTCCACGACGAGCCGGTGAGCATCTCGCCGTTTTAGGAGGTAATTATGGCAACGATACGCGAGCAGGTAGCAGACAGGCTGACAGGCGGGCAGCTCACGGCGCTCGCCGAAACGGTGACGGACCTCAACAACGACCGCTTCCTCATGCAGGAGAGCATTGCCCGGCTGGAAGCGGCGCTCTACTCCGACGAATGGCGGCGTCTGCGGGCCGGGGCCGACATGGAGTTTACGCGCGACGGCATCCGGCAGATTACGGACCTATCGCGTCTCATGCGCCTCAAGAATCCGGTCATCAAGCGGGCCGTGGAGATTCAACGGCTTTACGTCTGGGCGCAGGGCATGACTGTGCGCGCCGGCGACGAGCGGGTGCAGGACGTGGTGGACGGCTTCCTCGACGACG
>CAZQBH010000095.1:0-274 GCA_964591645.1 uncultured Pseudomonadales bacterium
TTTATAAATTTTTCAGACTTAATCTCATGAAGCTTTTTATATAAAATTATTATATTTTTTAAGTCTTTTTCTTTATTTTTAGAATCTTCTTCATTTTGCTTCTCTAATAAATTTATTTTTTCTTTTATTGTTTCTACTTTGTAAGATTTTGATAAATCAAATAAAAATTGATTTATAAATTTATTCTCATTTTCTTTATATAATGAATTTTTTGAAAATTCTCTTTCTACTTTTATTATTTCTTTTTCAATTATTTCTTCTGGAATATTTTTTT
>CAZQBH010000095.1:284-2255 GCA_964591645.1 uncultured Pseudomonadales bacterium
TCATCTTCAAAAAACTTATGTAAAAATTTTCCTTCTTCAATATTTTTCCATTTTAATATTGCAAATATTTCTTTGACTAATTTAATCTTCTTAGAAATATTTTCATTATTATTTGTTTCTATTTTTTCTTCTTTTACAAAATTATCTTCTACTTTTATTTTTTTAATATCATTTATAATATCTATTTCTTGAATACTTAATTTCTGAGCAATTAGTTTTATAAAATAAGCTCTATCTATATCGCTTTCTATCGCTTTTAAAAATGGTAAAATTTCTGCTCGAACCATTTTACCTCTTTCTCTTTCATCGCTAATACTTTTAAAAATATTTGAAAGTAAATATTCTATTAAATGAACTCTTCTTGAAATTAAACTTTCCCACTCTTTTCCGCCAAAATCTTTTATAAGGTCCGCTGTATCTTTTACACCTTCCTTTTTTGGAATAATATAAACATCAAGACCTCCATAAAGTGCGAGCAGTGCACATTTTTTCATAGCAGTCTCACCCGCTGTATCCTGATCAAAAGAAAGAAGAACCCTGTCGGCAAATCTTTTTAAAATCTTAACATGTTCTTCAGTAACAGCCGTCCCACTCGTTGCTACAATATTTTCCACGCCTACCTGATGACTCATTATTAAATCCATTTGCCCCTCTACAAGTATCACTTCTTTCTTTTCAGCGATACTTTTTTTAGCCAAGTTATACCCAAATAAAATTTTACTTTTATGATAAATTACTGTTTCTGGAGAATTTATATATTTACCTATTTTTCCGTCATCAAATTTTGGTAAAATTCGAGCTGAAAATCCGACGACATTTCCAAAAGTATTTTTAATTGGAAACATTATCCTACCTCTAAATCTATCAAAATATTTTTCTTGACCTTCCTTTTTTACTACGACTCCTGCAGCTATCATCTCTTCAGGAGAAAAGCCTTCTTTAGATAGATTTATAAATAAATCTCTCCAACCTGCTTCACCGCCTAAAGCAAAACCTATATTAAACTTTTTTATAGTCTCATTTGTAAGCCCTCTTTCTCCTAAATACATTTTAGCATCTGCGGAATTTTGTAAATTTTTGGAATAGTGGGTTGCTGACCTTTGTAAAAGGTTTATAAGATTTGATTCTTTATCTTTTTCTTCTTTTTTAAATGGGGTTAATTTTATACCAGCCCGCTCAGCAAGTATTGTGAGAGCTTCATAAAATGGAACACTTTCCATTTTTTCAATAAAAGAAAAAATATCACCATGCTCAGAGCATCCAAAGCAATGATAAGTTCCTCTTTCTTGTGAGATATAAAAGCTGGGAGTCTTTTCGTTATGAAATGGACATCTGCCTTTAAATTGTGAGCCAGATTTTTCAAGTCTTACATAAGTTGAAACAACATCAAGTATTGAAAGAGTTTGTTTGATTTGATCTTTTGGATTCATAAATTATATTTATTTTATCAGAAATAGTAAGAATTATAAAAGGTTAAAATACTTGACAAAATATATGTATTATGATATACTTAATTAATAGGCTTGTATAATAAAAAATCCCCTGGCTTTCGCGAAGGGATTTTTTCTTTTTATAATTTTATTTTAATCTTCTAATTCTTTTTCAGCATTTTCTTTTCTAGCTTCTACACCTGTTCCTGCTGGAATAAGCTTACCGATTATTACATTTTCTTTTAGACCTTGTAATTTGTCTATTTGACCTCTTGTTGCTGCATTAATCAAAACTTTTGTAGTATGTTGAAATGATGCGGATGATAGCCATGAATTTGTTGTAAGAGCTACTTCTGAAATACCAAGTATTAGATTTGTTCCTTTTGCTACTACTCCACCTAAAGCTTTTACTCTATCATTTTCAACTATTCCCATCCCATCAAAATGAAGAGACAAATTATTAGCTGATTCTACCTTTCCTGTAGCATCGACTGTTTGAACCTATTCTCCTCTTGTTACCTTAACTATTTCATACTTTTAA
>CAZQBH010000095.1:2265-3232 GCA_964591645.1 uncultured Pseudomonadales bacterium
AAGAAAGCCATGAATTTGTAGTGAGAGCAACTTCTGAAATACCAAGTATTAGATTTGCTCCTTTTGCAAGATTTCCGCCCAAGGCCTTTGCTCTATCATTTTCTATTCTAAAATCAGAAATTTCTACTACATCTCCTTGAGTAAAATTCGTATCTCCAACTTCTTTTATTTTTACACGAGAAAGCATTTGTTTAATTATCAGTTCTATATGCTTTCTAGATATAGAAGCTCCTTGAAGTTCGTATACTTTATTCAATTCATTTATAATATATTCCTCAGCAACTTCTCTTCCTGCTAAATCATAAAATTGTTCTATATTCAATGAACCGTCAGTTAAAGCTTGACCTTTTATTACTTTATCTCCTACTTTTACGATCGGTCTTCTTGAATAAGCCATATCGTATTCTATTTTCATTCCTTTTTTCTTTGCTAAAGCATAAGACCCATCATCATTACTCAATACTATAATCTTTTTTTCTTTTTTATTTCTAATAATTTCTACCACTTCTCCGTTAGATAGAGAAATAATTCCAGGGTTTTTTGGTGCACGTCTTTCAAAAATCTCAGCTACACGAGGAAGACCTTGTGTAATATCTGCTCCTGCCACTCCTCCTGAATGAAATGTACGCATTGTAAGCTGTGTTCCAGGTTCTCCAATAGCTTGAGCAGCTACAATACCAACAGCTTCTCCTATTTTAACAAATTCATTTCTTGCTAAATCAGCACCATAACATTTTCTACAAACTCCATGATGAGATTCACAAGAAAGTGGAGAAAATACATATGCTTCTTCTATACCTTCATCTGTAATAATTTTTATGTCATCTTTTTTTATTAAATGTCCCTTTTTTAAAATAATTTTACCCTCCTTATTTAATAAATCTTGAGCTAATACTCTACCTCTTATATTTTTTGATAACGGAATTTCAATACCCATAACATCTTCTTTTTTAAGAAGTTTTGTATT
>CAZQBH010000096.1:0-3142 GCA_964591645.1 uncultured Pseudomonadales bacterium
CCATGGCCGCACAAAAGTCTGCCGTTTGACAGCTCAGCGAACTACATTCAGGACAAGGAGGGCATACAACACAAGCTGGAGCGGGACACTGGTCAAGTTTTAATCCGGCACATTCCGTAGTGGTAGGTCGTTTGGTTTGACGGTATTTAACTATGCCAAAGGTAAACCCCAAGGAAATGAGTAGCAAAAAAACAAGAATACCAAACCATTGGAACCATTTCTGCTGCATATGGTTATAATACCTTAAGATGACACGGAACATACATGTATTTGATGTGGATGGTGTGCTGGCTGATTCATGGCAGCCGGTATTGTTGTCGGTAAAAGAACAATTTGGGTTGCAGTTTACCTATGAACAATTGGATCACTTTTCCGCTCTCTATGATTTGGTTAAAGTAATTTTGGGGGATACGGCTGGCCGTCAAGCTGATAATTTGTGGTATGAAAGCCAGATACTTCGGTCAGCTCCCATTGTTACCGGGGCTGATACCGCCGTACGCACCTATTTAGATCAAGGGGCGGCATGTTATGCCTGCACTTCCCGGTTAGCTAAAAACACGCTGGCTACGTACGAGTGGTTTGAGGAATATTTGCCGTTTTTCCCCCGAGAAAATATTTTTATTCGAACGGAAGCGGAAGAGAAAAGTGTTTCGGGAAATGAGTTTAAAAAACTGACGGCATTGCGAGTAGAGGCGACTCATCAATATGATGATGCAATAGCTCCGCTGCAATTAACTCGGTCCGCGATGACAAACACCTTGTGCTCATATCTCATAAATCAACCGTGGAATTTTAATGACAAAACGACGGATATGATAGAACGCATAGATTCAGTATTTACGCTGATTGACTGAGTTTTTTCAAACGAGTCATACTGTTGGTAGTACATGATATCAAGATTCTTCTGGAGCTTACGGTATGAAGCGCTTTTCTGATATTAGTTTGAAATGGCAACTGTTAACGATTTTGTTGGCGGTAATTGTAATTCCGATAACGTTCATGAGTATTTTTTCAGTCACCAAGTCCCGGGAGGGAGCTTTGAAAGAGTTGATGGAAACGCTGGGACTTCAGAGCATAACTGCTTCCGATGCGCTTAAAGCTCAAATGAGTAAAGCAAAGACGGATATTAATAATGGATTATTAGTGTTAGATGATGCGCTTCAAATTCAATCGGTGGCGGTGTCGACTGAGCTGGCTCAAACGATGACTATTACCGATCAAGTAACATCAACAGGAAAGACCACAAACGTTCCCGAGCTGTTGATTAATGGCAGTGCGGCTGCCAGTTATACGGCCGGATTAGATAAAATTCAGAAAAACATGGGTGGAGCAGCCACAATTTTTCAAGTTATTCCTGAGGGAATGCTGCGGGTAGCCACCAACGTAAAAAAAGCAGACGGCAATCGGGCGGTGGGTACATATATTCCGAAAGACTCACCTGTTTATCAGGCAATCATGAAAGGGGAATCATACAACGGTTTTGCGCAAGTAGTCGGATCAACCTATATCGTAGCGTATAAACCTCTAAAGAGTGCAAATGGACAAGTGGTTGCCGCGTTGTTTTATGGTGTGCCGCAGAAGCAATATGTGGAAGAAGCTTTGTTGTCATTATCACAAATTAAAGTGGGTGAGAGCGGTTATATCTGGGTGCTTGATAAAGATGGTAATTATGTCTTATCGGCAGGTCGGAAAGCTGATGGTAAAAATATTTTAGAAACAAAAGATGCCAAGGGAAATCTCTTTATTAAAGATATTTTGAAGGATGCGCAAACATTAGCGAGTCAGAAAAAATTGTTTGGGATTCGTACCTACGATTGGAAAAACGAAGGTGAGAAAAAACTCGGACGAAATTCGCCGTTTACAGTTACATCCCTGAGTTACAGTGGACATTGGCTCCCAGCGGATACATGGAAGATGTCGATAAATTGACCAATTCCGATATGGTAAAAACTCAATTGATTATCGCCGGGGTGGTGATTGCATTGTTGGGAGCTGCATTTGCTTGGTGGTACGCCAATCAATTGGTTAAGCCATTAATCGTCGTAACTAAACAAGCGCAGGCATTAGCCGATACCGGAGATTTATCCATTCGGATACCGATTCGTGATCGCGGCGATGAAATCGGCCAAATGGCAAAGTCAATTAATACCATGTTAAATAATACTGCCGAGCCAATGAAAATATTGGCAGATAAAGCAGAATTGATAGGTAATGGTGATTTAACCACCGCGGTAGATGTTAATTCCAAAGGAGATGTAGCACGATTGACAGCCTCATTTAAACGCATGACAGAGTCAGTCAAGTCATTGGTGAAAAATATTGCCCAAAATGCGCAGACCATTTCTGCCACATCCCAGCAGCTGGCGGCTTCAACCCAACAGGTGAATGCAGCAACTTAACAGGTGAGCTCATCCATACAAGAAGTGGCGAAAGGGTCTGAAGATTTGGCAAAAAAGACCACTGAGGTAAGTACAAACACCAAGAATTTGGCATCATCATCAAATGAAGGGGCTGCGGCAGCTAGCTCTGCTTCTACCAAGATGAAACAGATTGCTACAACATCAGATCAGACTGCGGCAGCAATTTCTTCATTAGGAGAGAAGAGTCAGCAAATTGTAAAGATTGTCGATACCATTAATTCCATCGCATCACAGACTAATTTGCTGGCTTTGAACGCGGCAATCGAAGCGGCTCGAGCCGGGGAAGCCGGTCGAGGGTTTGCGGTAGTGGCGGATGAAGTCCGGAAGTTGGCGGAAGAATCACAAACTGCTACAAAAGATATTGAAGGGCTCATTAACGAAATTAAGGACAGCACGGAAGCGGCGGTGACGTCAATGGATGCAGGTAAGGCGGTTATTAGCGAGAGTTCTGAAGTGGTTTCTAAAGCGCTCGCGTCGCTGGGAGGAATGGGAACCCAGGTGAAGACGATTGAAGCGGCAATCGAAACGGTTTCGTCAGTAGCGCAACAGTCAGCCTCCAGCAGCCAACAGATGAGTGCTGCGGTCCAACAAACTAGTTCGTCCATGCAGCAAGTATCGTCTGCTGCTCAACAGTTGGCAGCCAGTGCCCAAGAATTGGATGGATTGGTTAAACAATTCATGGTTTAATTAAATAATGACATCCCGCCGTTTGACGGCTGCCT
>CAZQBH010000097.1:0-3110 GCA_964591645.1 uncultured Pseudomonadales bacterium
ATGTCACAGGGAAGACGACGGCGTTGGCAACCAGCCCTCGTAGCCATTTACTAAAGGCATCGCTACCAGGAAACGCATTGGGAAGCAATTGTAGCGGAGCAAAAATGGTTGACAGGATAATACCGACATAGGCGGTGACCAACTGAATAAATGTCTTGAAAACAGCAATGACAATAGCGACCAAAAAAATAAGATAGAAAATTACATTAGACAGAGTGCCAATGAATCCCCCTAGTGCTTGGGATACTAGTTGTCCCATGCTTTCAGCGGCAACACCGCTTATTTCACCAAAGCCAGCAAAGTATTTCAAACCAATGCCAATAATATTTTTGTTAAATAACACGTTGAGCGCGCTTTGGGCATTGGTAATGATGCCTCCGGTTTTAAGAAGGTTGGCAAGAATAAAGATTGATAAATACATTAAATCAATAACCAATCCGGCAATGGCATAAGAAAACGTAATTAGCAACAGAGTGACAATGATTTTTGGTAAGGCTTCTTGAATAGTGACAATGGTATTGGAGCCTACTTTTTTACGAAACATAATCATGAAACCAACAATAACGAAAATAACAATAAACAAGAAGTAGGTGAGGTTGCGGAACCCTTTCCAGATATTAAGAATGGGACTAAGACCGGCAAACCCAACACCTTGGGCATAGGTTTGTTTCACAACACCTGAATTACGCAAGACATCGGCGATATATTCAGATGTTTTGATGGGTCGGTTCATAAGATAGGCGGTGTAGTCGACCATGCCTGGAATAATCCCCTTACCATAATAAGTGCTTGATCGGTAGGCATATGGGGTATTTTTGCCTAAAGCAATTTCAACTTCATCTCCAGCTAAAGCACGCACGAGGGTTGCGGCACTTCGATAGATGGTTTCATCAGAAAATTTACCCAAGTTGGTGGGAGCATCGAGACGGGTTTCGTCAAGATTGTCTTCTAGGAATGTCGAATCTTGAGCGTTGACGGGAGAAAATCCAAAACATAACACGATATTGGCAATAAGGAAGCTGAGGATGACTTTTTTCATAGAACCACCGTATTATAAAACATACCGAAGATTGGTGCTAGGGGAATAGGTGGTATCCGTATATTGGTTATTGGCTACACTGATGGAATACGGAAAGAATTTGGTTTCGATGGATATCCATCCACTCATTACCATTGCCGCAAAACCCCTGTTGAAGTCGGATTGCAGTAACCACTTGACTATCTGACCAACCTGAACAACTATTAGTGACCGCTCCAGAATAGGGAATACCACCACAGCTGTTCATATTTTCATCAGCTCGAGTAATTCCTTCAGTAAGTCTGGCGGGGAGCCGATCCCATACTTCCATAGCCGTGTTGTACCAAAATGCGTTGTCATATCCTCGTTGGCTGGTAAGATTGTTGGCTACTGCCAAAGCGCTGTCAAATAAATTGCAGGCGCTGCCTGGGTTATTTTCATCCACATCAATGCCAGCCTTCTTTTTGGCTTGGTAGATTGATTTCTTTTGATATGCACCCAGCAAACTAAAAGGACCCTCGTTGTTATTACAACACGTAGCATCGGGATTACAGGAGAGAGCTTCAGTGATTTCAGCATCTGAATATTGACCATCACCACCCGTGCACCGCGGTTCAAAGCCGCCTTCGGCGTACATAGCTCCCAGTAATAAACCGGGGGGAATATTGAAAGCGGAAGCGGCAGACTCAATGGTCTGTTTGAGTCCTTCAGGAATAGTGTGGCCGTCAATGGAATTGCAGGTCAATTGGCAGCCGGGTTTGGCAGTCATATCTTCTGGTTGGACACATTGGGATGAGCCTGCTTTGGTAGTAATTGGGTTGGGGCAAGAACTTTGGGAGAATTGACCGGCGTTGATGGCGGTAACCAGATCAAATCCGTTGGCTTGAGCGCCTGGTTGAAGATGTTGTTCCAACAAACATTTATTTTGATCTTTGATATTGTCGTCACTATAGAGTGGTCGAAAGGCACCAAAGGTAAACCATTTTTTGGTTTGAGAAAACCAACCGCCGGGTTGAGAAGCCTTGTCTAAAGTCACCGAATAATCAATTCTGTTTGGTTCCATAATTTTTTCACCTGAACTAGTAAAATCACCCGTCCAGGTTTCGGGAGAAACGTCAGCGTCTTGGGCAGTACCAAGAAATTTTTGAGGAACATTGATGGGAGTAGTAAACCCAGACGTGTTGAGCGGCATTAGTTTGCGGAACATGGAATTGTCATCTGCAGCCAAGCGTTGGTCGGCTTCGGTAATATCAGGCGGGGAGAAAATATAGATGTGATACAAGGTCATTTGGGTCAACGCTAAATCGACCGACTTGGCGGATTGGTGGAATAAAAAATCAAAAATACTTCGATTTTTGACGGGATCAGCAGTGGCGCCTAAATTTTCTACTGCGGTAGGGGGAGCGTTACCACATTGAGGATCAACCTGGATAGCTCGGGTAATCAGTTTGTCAAGGAAGGCATCGCCGGTTTTGGGCACAAAAACAGGGGGTTGAGCGGATGAGTCAGTTTCTGCGGCCAACAAAACCGATTGGCTGGGATAGTGGGCATCGGTAACAGTAGTCGCTGCAGCTGTGAGATTGGCAGCCGGACTGGCGGCCATTTGGTTGGTGTTTTTTTGGAGGGGGTTAAAGCGGTTATATTCATCATTAGTCCCATTTAAAATATTGGTCGTTTCCGGCAAGATCGCTTTAATATATGCGGGGGCAGTGTCTACTTTTCCATCAAAGCTTTTGGTAAACCGGCTAACCAACGATTGAAGCGCGCATTGGGTCCAGCTGCCGGTGCATTTGGTATCAAAAGGGACGAATACGACAAATGTGGGACTGGCGCGATTGATGTGTAGGGTCAGCGCTTGAAACTGTTCTTTTTTGGAGAGTTTTCCCCAACTGCCAAGCGGATCTTGAGAGCTTAGTTTGGGGTGAAGTTTTTGGGCTAAATCACGGACGCGTTCGGTGTGGCCTTTTCGGGTGACGTAGTTGGGGCTACATTGGTGTGAATCTGAATAGATGGAATCGGCGTTGCATTTGATAATTTCTGAAGCAGTTTTAATGATTTCTCTAACTTGATCTTGAGTCGTGGTTTGGGTTTG
>CAZQBH010000098.1:0-428 GCA_964591645.1 uncultured Pseudomonadales bacterium
ATTTCTGATTTTGAGAATATGTTGAGTCCCATCGCTATGCTGAGCAATATATACCGTTACAATTGATCCACCACCCACCTTCTCTACGATGGTAATATCTCGCATGTAAGCAATAATTTCATCACGTTCCTGGGTTAAGGTTCTAATCTCTTTTGGATCTGTCGCTTGATCTATCTCCCGATTTAATCGTTTTATCGAAGCTTCCATTGATTGAAACGCATTAGCAAAATACAGCGGTGAGGCCTGATCATATACCTTCTTAAAAGCTTGCTCGTATTCTGGAGTCAACTTAACATACTGCCCCATGACTTGTAAAAATCGAACACCAACTGACCCCAAGGCTTCAGCAATCCTCAACACCGCATCAGTACTGGATATCTTATTATCAATCGTCTTAGGCTTGATTGCTTCTATAATCGTTTTAATAA
>CAZQBH010000098.1:438-1581 GCA_964591645.1 uncultured Pseudomonadales bacterium
GATTTTTTCGTACTTGTTTCACTAACTTTTGACACATATATCTTCTCCAACGACGTAATCAATGTTTGCTTTTGTTCACGAGCCTGCCTTGATAACGGACTTTGATTCCGCCATTTTGCATCCAATTCGTTACGAGATAATAACATAAACTTGCGTAAGTTATTTTCCTTACTATTTATTGCCCTCTTCTCGTCTCTTTTAGCATTATTACGATCACCATCATAATGTTTGCGTAAACTTATATTTAAAGCCTTTATTGAAACCCCTCTGTAATTCCATACCAAGAAGGTCGGAGACAACATGTTTGTAATGGCAATCGCGGTTTTGTCCTTGTTTTTTTCATTATTCAAAACTGACTCCAATGCAGACTTCATCATTTGCATTTCTGCCGATTTGCCCTTCATATTTTGGAGCATGAGCTCTTTGACTCTGGGATAATTATTAGGAGACATTAAAATTCCACTATTGCCACTGGTAAGAAGTTTCATAAGTAATGCTGTTCGTTCCATCTGAGACATCTGGGTTACTCGATCCATTATTTCGCTAAATAAGGGATTACGTTCAAAATAGCCAGCATATTTCTTTGGATCACCTGATTCCACATCTTTGATTATCGGAGAAATCATAGAAATATACGCAGAAGCTAATACGCGTTCAACTTTTGTATAATCGTTAGTCAATACTGCTGCAAAAAAATCCATGGTATTACTACCAAATGGAAGATTGTCAAAAAGTGTATCCAGAATGACTGCTCCACCCATTTTGTTTGTTATCGATCCGCCTATCGCATCCTCAAATGAAGTTCCTAGAATTATTTTGGCACGACTATATTCTTCAAAACTTTTAATTCTATACTGCAACAGATATGTCGCTACTTCAGGATTGCCATTATCCCCCTCGATTTCTTTTGCAACAAAATCGACAGCGTCATTAAACGATGCCTCCATGATTATTTTTTCAGCAATTTTCATTAATACTTGCTGACGTTGTTCTGTTCCGTCGAGTAATTTTAGTGATTGGTAAGCCTTAACTGACTCCTGAAATCTATTCACTGGATCGACTGAAGTTAGCTGTTGCTGCATTTGGTCCATTAACTGATTCGTGAACGGATATAAATAGGCAATTTCTTCATCTGACTTACCT
>CAZQBH010000098.1:1591-3057 GCA_964591645.1 uncultured Pseudomonadales bacterium
GCATGGTACTTTCCAGACATAGTCCACGTATCTCGAAGCCCCACAAAAGCATCAAGCCAGCTCATTTCACCCGACTGGGCTTGATTCAAAAACTTCTGTCTCGTAACTTGCCATAAAGATGTTCCATATTCCCACTGATTGTTTACGAGTTTGTGATTATATTGCAATGAGTTTAATATGTGTTGCAGAATAACCAATTGATAAATTTGCAGGCCTTGCAATCCCCTTTCTCGACTCTTCCAAAACTGTTCGACCAAGGGTCGCTGGTTATTCCATTCATCAGGAGTAAACAACGCTCCCAATATTTCGATATCACGTTTGATTTCATCAAAACCAAGTCGTGATGAAAGTTTGTTGGTATCTAATTCAAACAGCTGCAACATGAGTACTCTAAACCATGGCATGTTTTGATCAGTCAGAACAGTAGAATCATAAACCATCGATTCGATCTCAAGGTATGAGAATTTGTCCTCTTGATTGAGAAGTTGCAGCAAGGCCTGCTCGTCATGATTCCTGATAGCGTCGCTAGCATCTTCCAGCCAAGTATCTAAAAGTTTAAATCCCAGCTTTTGTCGATAATAATTCTCATATTTTCTGGAGATTGATAGTGGTGCGTGTAGAAATATACTCATGCATCCGAAAAAATTATTATCTATCATATCCTCCCCAAGAACGTCACCACCATGTTTGACATAATCATCACGAAGAATTTGAGCATACTGTAATACTTGATCAGCAAAAACGGTGTTGAAACCGAATGGCTTGATTTCGTCAGCCCGAAGACGAAGATCTTCTTTAACTAAGTTTTTTACGCCTATCATAAAATAATGGTAAACGCTGCCAGACACTTCTACCGCTAATAATTTCTGAATTACCGCATTATTCATTGAAAATTCTTCATCTTTAGTGTTATATGGCAAACCGCCGGTATATAATGATCGCATAAAGGGTAGTTCTTTTAACATTTCAAAACTTAACTCGATATATTGATGTCGACGAGCATTAACATCACTCCTATTGGGGATATCTAATTCAGCAAATCGATTGTTCCAATAAGCATCATCTATAAACTTAGAAATGTACCCACTCGATAAATATTTCGGAAGATTCAAATCTTTGAAAATTATTTCTGCATATGGCCGGAAAAGAGAATAATCATACATCCTTTTCAAAAGATATAGATCGAGTCCTCCGTCGTGTTTAGAGCCTGTGTTATAAAACATTGACAAAAACAATATGTCATCATCAGGCTGCTCTCTACCTTCTACTAGGCGGTCCTGAATAATATGCCGTAATTGCATCATTCTATCCCATCGTTCTTTAAATTGAGAAAAATACGAATCGTAGTCAGACATTTTTACTAAAGTGGATATTTCGTCACGCAAATCAGCTACCATTCTATCTACCATTTGCCTTCCAATCTTACCTTGATCCATCAGTGTCTTAATCTGCACTGGTTCCATCTT
>CAZQBH010000099.1:0-3017 GCA_964591645.1 uncultured Pseudomonadales bacterium
GAACCGACACCGTGGTGGGCAATTGGTAAATTAAAACCAATGTATCAGTCTGTCGAGGGATTTATGGATTATGTAGTTCATCTTCCAGGTAACGAAGCATTGTTACCATTGAAATCCAAATTAACTGATCGACTGATTACTCAATTAATCCAATCTCGAACAACTGATATGTTTGCGGTAATAAATACCGCATTTAGAGTTTTGGATGAAGCGGCTGAAGAAGCGCATCAAGAGACGACACCAGTTCCGTTGCGATTACGGATACTGTTAAAAAATATGATCTCAATTAATGGGATGTTACGGAATGTGCAATCGAAAGGACAGTCAGCTATTTCTAGGCGGTTGGAGAGTAATATTAATACTGTTACTCAGGCTTTTGTTACTATTGAATATGATGGCGACAAAGACTGTGGTTCTTCAGCTTGGTACTTCGTTTCACAAGCTTACGCAGCTGAGAATGGGGGAGGGCAAACCTGTGGTGTGTTTGAGAAAGTGGCCGTTGAGGCGGCGCGAGCCATTGACGAAGGGTTGGAGTGGTTACAGAGATCGTGGCGGGTTGGAATAGTTCATTGACATGCTAGATATTTCTGATAATATACATATATGTATAGTATCAGAAATACAGATTATCTACAGCGGTTGATAAACCAGAAGAAAAAAATTTTCCAAAGTTCTGAGTTGGCGTTGCTATGGGGTATGACGAACAAGCAAACATTACAGATGACTATGTATCGGTATCAAAAACGAGGATTACTCTTTAGAGTTGCGCATGGATTGTACAGTGTAGTTCCGATTGAGGGGCTTAATCCATTCGAAATCGGCTGTGCAGTGGCGGGCCCGCTGTCATATGTATCGTGTGAGTCGGTCATGTTTCAGGCGGGATTGATTAACCAAGCGGTTCGGAAAATTACATTGGTGGGAAAAAAACAAAAGCAGTTTAGCGTCGGTGATCACGCATTTTACTGTCGCTATGTAAATCCGAAATTTTTAGTCAATCGAGAGGGAATAGAAAAATTTCCAGGGTATGCTGTGGCTACGCCGTTGCGAGCGGTGGCGGATACTCTCTGGGCAAACCCAACATACCATATTGATAGTGTGACAATGATTGATCAAAATGAGTTATTACGGATACAAACACAGGTGGGGTATAGATGATTTTGTCAAAACCAACTGATGCGCCTCATAAATTACACATGTACCGATTGTTAACAGCGATATTACAGGATACCGTGTTGGCAAAATCACTGGTGTTTAAGGGCGGAACATGTGCATCTTTACGGGGTTGGCTGGATCGGTTTTCAGTAGATCTCGATTTTGATTTGATCCATAAAGACAAACAAGCTGATTTTAGAGAGCGGTTGCATCGGCATTTTAAATCGTTGAATTTCGAGGTAAAAGATGAAAGTAAACGGCATTTGCAGTTTTTCCTTAAATATGATGCCCCAGCTTGGAGTAGAAATACCTTAAAGTTGGAGATTAATGATGAGGTTAGTCCTTATAATCAGAGCGAAATTGCGATCTTGGATGAACTAAATCTGGTTGCCTTAACCCAAACACAGTCAACGATGGTGGCCTGCAAAATGGTGGCAGCGTTGAGTCGATACAAACAGCATCATACAATTGCAGGCAGAGATTTTTATGATTTACATTATTTTTTATCACATGGGTATGTAATAAATAAGGATATTATTGAGGAAAGAACAGGATTGTCACTGGCGGCATATTGTGCCGAATTGAGGGGGTTTATTACCTCAAAGGTGACAGACGTTGTTTTATATGAGGATTTGAATCCGTTGATTGAAAGCTCGCGATTAAAAAAGTCGGTTAAACATCTAACAACTGAACTACTCTGGCTCCTACAGGCGATATCCTGATTGACATTAAGACGAAAATCAGGTTTGATGGAGGTAGGGAGAAAAAGCAACTCCTTTGTTTGTGAATGCATTTTATGCCAGATACACAAAACTCGAAGATACCATCACCATTGGATGATTTGGATGCAGTTGCCCAAGGGGTAGTTGATCAGGCTGCATCTACATTATCTCCAGAGAAAAAGGCTCCAGAACCGGAAAAAAAGGCTTCGGCAACGGCTCCTTCGGTACAAGAACACTCCATTTCGGCTGCGGACGCCCAAAAATTTGCCGGGGCGGGCGATTTTAGTTTGCCGGTCTCACCATTGGATGATCTGATTGGCGGTTTGGGAAGTGATCTGCCCAAAAAGACTGAACAAAAATCGAATGAACCGGCGCCACTTCAAACGACAAAAATGGTAGCGGCCAATGAGTTGTCAGTGCAGGATGCATTGTCTACGGTACCCAAAGACGCGACAGCAAAGAAACCGCTAAAAACTCAAGATTTGGAAAAACAAGCAAAGGAAATGTTGAAAGATTTGGGTACGCCGTCGGGAACTGACAAACCACGGAAACGACGATCGGGTGGAGCAGCCACCAAAATGGCTTTGGCGGCATTGTTGGTCACCTTGATGGGGGCGGGAGGCATTGCGGGGGTGAATTTGTTGAAGTTGCAGCAGTCAGCAGAAAATCGAAGCCAAGCGGGAGGGGCAGTGGGCAGTTGTAATGAGGTTAGTGATTATTGCAACCCATCAACCTGTTTTCAGGCATGTCTAAATCCGGCTGGAGATTATGCCCTTTCCTGTACTTCTGGCGGGAAGATTGGATATAAGTGTCAATGCAGTAGCGGGTGGAAAGTTTTTGGATGTCAAACTCCGGGGACGTCATGTGCGAGTTTATGTGGTGATACTGATGAGACTCCGGTATCTGAATGTAGCTGCCAACCGCCGGATGACGGTTGTGGTACAGATTGTCGTTTTCCTGCTGATACGCAGAGTAAGGTGGATGCCGCGGCTCAAGCAGATTGTCGACCGAAAGTGGCTATGTGTAAGTGGAAAGATGGGAAAATGCAAGTGGTGGTGGAAGACTACAACGAGGCTAATGCTTGTTGGAATAAATTAGATCAGTGTAAAAATCCCCATGCGGAAAATCTTTGTTCCACGCCCG
>CAZQBH010000100.1:0-2973 GCA_964591645.1 uncultured Pseudomonadales bacterium
GAGGGTATAAGTAACGGTACCGCTATCTAGTGCAGTACCTGCTGCTAAAGCGTTGTATTGAGTAATACGAACATAACAGGTATCTGAATTAGCAACGGCATCACAAGCAGTTGATAATGGACCATTCACAATTCCATCAAAGGTGATGGATAAATTGTTGCCAGTAGTAACTGGAACTAGGGCAGCCGGAACAGCTAATACAGTTTGAGCATCCGAAGCGGTTGAATCCCAATCAGTATTAGAGCCAAGATTTGCAGAAACTGCACTTGGTTCTGCCGCGAGCGCACCTAAGTTGGTACCAGTTGCATCACAACTTGCACCGGATGCTTGCTTACAGAATTGAAAGGTCATTCTACCAAGAGAACCTGAGGTAACTTGTTGAAAGTTGAAAGTGTAAGTTGAAGATTCGGCTGGAATTGAGTTACTCAAAACCAGTTGTAAGTTTTTCAACTGAGCTGCGTTTACTTTACTAACGACCATGAAACCCATAAGGGCAACGATGGTAGAAAGTATGATTTTGACTGTTTTCATAATTTTAATTATTTCACCTCCTTCCTCTTAAAGATTGATCCGCACAAAGCGGATCGCGTGCGGGGTTAACCCGCACTAAGATCCATAGTAGGGTTTATTTCACCAACTTGTCAATAGTCTTCCTTTTTTTTACGCTATACTACAAATTACGGTATGGAATCCTTTATTCAGTTGAAACCAATCAAGACAGACGAAGCACCCCCAGAGGCAGAAGTTGGTTTATTGTCCACTTTTATGACAGTGGCACGACGGTCGTGGTGGCAATATTTTACCCATCAATCCAAGAAGCATATGAGTTTGGAGGTGATTTCGATGAATCAACAGACCTCCTTCCAAATCACGGTCCCCCCTTCTACCGAGGGGTATTTTACGAGTCAATTGTTATCACATCATCCGCAATTGTTTGTATCACATAGTGAGACGGACGGGATCGACGCTTTATTGTCTATGCCGGCAGTGGCAACGGCCAATCTTCGATTGTTAGTAGGGAGTACATTGCCGTTGAAGACAAGTACCAAGCTCGAGGACGTGCCTTTGTTTGGTAGTGTGCTGGGTTATTTGGCCAAGGTGGCTGTGGGTGAAGGAGCGATGATTCAGTACGTGGTGCGGACAGCTAATCAGCGTTATTGGGCAAATCGAGTCCGAAGTCAAATGCAGTCCACGGATGCAGAGGGAAAAGTTACGACTAGTCCGTATAAAACGTTGATGGATCAAAAAATTGCCGCCCCATTGGTTGAGGTACAGGTTCGGTTGTTGTATGGCGCCCCCACCATGGCGGTGGCGATGGCTAAATTACAAGAATTGGCCGGTGCGTTTGGCGTGTATAGCCAAGCTGAAGGAAATGGTTTGGCCATGAAGAAAGCTGCTGGGGCTCGTTGGAAAGAACGAGTGATGACTCGGGAATTTGATTGGCGGCAGCCAACATTGGTTTTAAATTTGAATGAATTAGCTTCGCTTTGGCATGTACCAGGCAAATCATTGGCTCAAATAGGCAACATCGCTTGGGGGAGAACGTTGGCTTCGGAAGCGCCCAGTGAATTACCGGTAGCTGAAGGCATGACTGATGAGCAAAAACAGCAAGTCAACTTTTTTGCCAAAACAGGCTGGCGGAATCATGAAGTGGTGATGGGTATTAGCCGGGAAGATCGCACCAAACACACGTATATTATTGGGAAAACGGGGGCAGGTAAATCTACTTTGATTGCCAATATGGCAATTAATGATATCCGAAACGGAGAGGGAGTGGCGATTATTGATCCCCACGGCGATTTATCGGAAATGATTTTGGATTACATTCCCAAACGACGGATGAATGATGTGATCTACTTGGATCCCACACTGTCGGATGATCGAGCATTTTCACTGAATTTATTTGATGTGGATGGGACAGCGCACACAGACGTCGTGGCATCGGGTATCGTGTCCGTATTTTACAAACTGTATAGCTATTCTTGGGGTCCGCGATTGGAATATATTTTACGCAACACCATTTTGACTCTGTTGTACACAGGAGAGGCGACGTTTGCTGATATTCCCCGATTGCTGACTGATCAACGGTTTCGGAGCCGGGTGGTAGATATGATTGGGGGTCATGATCCCCTACTACGAGATTTTTGGTTGAATGAATTTGAAAAAATGAATGAAAAACTACGAACCGATGCCATCTCGCCCGTACTTAACAAAGTGGGACAATTTTTATCCTCCCAGCGGATTCGCCATGTAGTAGGGACTCGAAAATCGACGATTTCTTTGGAAGAAATTATGAATGAGCGGAAGATTTTGATTTTAAATTTATCCCAGGGAAAATTAGGAGAAGATACCACGGCACTTTTGGGGGCGATGTTTATCACCAAAATTCAATTAGCTGCCATGAAGCGGGTCGGTATCCCCAATGATCAACGAAAAGACTTTTATTTGTATGTCGATGAATTCCAAAACTTTGCGACCGGTTCGTTTACCAAAATTTTATCGGAAGCACGAAAATATCGCCTAAATCTTATTATGGCGAATCAATACATTGGTCAGGTGGCAGAAGATGTCCAAAAGGCGATTTTTGGCAACGTGGGGACTTTGGCGACGTTTGTGGTGGGGGCGGGTGATGCCGCAGCTTTGGCAAAGGAACTGGGAGGAACGTACACTGAAGAAGATTTGGTGAACCTGGGTAAATTTGAGATTTTAATTAAGATGTCGATTAATGGATTAACTTCTTCGCCGTTTGCTGCTACCACCTTGCCATTGCCGTCTGTGGTAAATGGGAATAGAGAGAAAATAATCCGGTTGTCACTAGAAAAGTATTATCAGAAGGTGACGTAAGCTTTTTGGAGATCCCGGGTCATCCGGCTAAGCCGGACCGGGATGACGAGGAAGGGTCCCGGATCATCCGGCTAAGCCGGACCGGGATGACAATCTTTCGTCATCCTGAACTTGTTTCAGGATCTTTCA
>CAZQBH010000101.1:0-2913 GCA_964591645.1 uncultured Pseudomonadales bacterium
CTCTTCCCTCTATTCTTTCTGGGTGTATATATTGCGCTGGCTAACCATAAGAAATATGCGCTCCCTCTTATTGGAATTGTCATTGGTTCAATACCGTCGATAATGACAGGAAGCCCACATACAATTAGATTAAGCGCTCAAATCCCCTTTATAATTTTTTTGATCATTCTTGGTTTTCAAAAGGTCCAAAAGTATACAAAATATTCCACGCCGATTTTGATCGGATTATTTATTGTATTTACGGGTTATTCCCTGACGAAATATTCGCTTGTAGTTTATAGCGAGAGTCAACAGTTTTTAAGCCAAAGTAGAGAAATTTCAGAAAATGCATACAAATACTATCAAAAAGGATATTCCATATATTTCGACCAAGAAGTCCTACCGGAGCCCTATATCTTTTATGCTTTTTGGAATCAATTAGATCCACGACTGTATCAACAAACAAGGAAAATCACCACTGTTGACAGTCGGGGATTTCAAAGACCGAGTCAATTAGATAATCGTTTATATTTCTACCAACCTGAAATAGATAAAATTGTCTGTGATTTAAAAGTGACTGTTCCCACTCTATTCATTACGAATCAACCTCTTCCGTTCTCTGCTGAAAAAATTATCACAAATAATACGAAAGTATACAAGTTGACGTCACTGTATGATTTGCAATCCATGCGAACACAAATTTCAGCTATGACGCAATTTTGTAAATAAATTTATCGATATATAAATTCAATAACATGAATTCCGCTCGGAATTTCTATCCCCATAAACAAATAGTTTGTTCTATAAATGGGAACTTCTTTGCTATCTACAACAGCATGCCAACCGGGATCCCAAGCTGTTAGATTTACCAAATACCGCGAATTCATACTAGTAATTTTGACTGTTTGGATATTGGGCATGTATGAAATCAAAGAAACGGAATCCGCTAAATCAGCTTTCGAAATAATCAACTGATCTGTTTCAATAAATGCATTCATCGAAGCCGTTTTATCAGCTACCATCTGCTTCAAAATTGATAAGTCATTTGTTGACGTGTTAACTGTTTCGGCTAAATACCAACGCTTCAAATATGAGGGCACCTCATATATAGATGTTTGTCCTTCTTTAAAAACTGTTGTGTATTGATTGTCAGGTGATGGATTAAATCCAATTACATATCTGACATTAAAATATTTAAACAATGGTGAATGTATATTAGTTGGCTCGATTATTCGTTGGAATGAGGGGGGTTTTTCCGTTACCATTCCAGATTCCATTGCCTCAACATAACGCGCATACCGCTGGGAATAAAACGGATTATATCCACCAACCGCCTCGATCGAATACCAACTAAAAGTATTAGAGGGTAGAATTCTCGAATCCAGTACCAGTATTCTAGTTGGGTTAACGGTCTGATCTTTTGTAAGAAAAGTTGCTAATTGTGTGTCGGGGAAAAAATACTCCGGCGAGGTGAATGGGATGAACTTCCATCCGAATCGAAATAAATCAACGGTACTCAATAGTAATAACGCCCCAATCAATAATAAAAAAATATTTTTTCTTACACTAAGCACTGAAGCAAATCCGATTCCTCCTGCTGTTAAAATAAAAATCAACAATGGAAAAAGCATATTACGAAAAGCTATAGTCTGCTCCGAAACAGAAAGCGACCACAGTGAAGTCCTGGTTACTATTAGTAACGTCATAAATATAATTGCAGTCAACCCGATCACAATTACTAAATGCTTCTTCAATACTTTGTTTCGGATAAAAGCATCTAAACCAAAAGCCGTTAGCATCGCCAATCCAAAACAAACAACAGATAATAAACGAGTGGGTTGGAGTAGTGAGAGAAAAGGGACTTTCCAAATATAGACCAACCGAGACAGAGGATTTTCTGTTGCAAAGAGAAGTCCGATAAATACCATCACACTAAAAAACCATTTCTCTGTAAACCGTTGTTTTAGGGAGATTAACGCGAATAGCAATCCTACGATTCCTATGTATCCCACCATTTCCCCATAGTTCCACGTACCCCAATAATTAAGGGTGGTAGGGTTACCAAAAAAGTCAGGGACAATGAATTGAATTAAATGACGAAAAGGGACAAAGAAACCTTCCGCCCTCCACGCCGCCCCTTCACTACCTCGTATTGTCATTGAAAGATAATTCCAAAAGCGAATGATGGTCGGCGAAATCAACAAGCTCACGATTCCGACAGATCCAGCTAAGCCCACGGTTGGCAATAATGTTTTTGACTTCACCGTTTGCCAGACGGCATAACTTCCAGAAACTGCAAATACGTAAAAGGTGGTTTGCAAATGACCCGCAGTTAGTGAGCAAAAAATAGCTACCGCCATAACTATGAGCCAAATAAGCAATTTCTTTATGGATGTTTTTGTAGTCAGCGCATCTATTGCGGTCAAAATGAGCAACAGCCACATAAAAGCTGAAACGATCGTGCCCCACGTTAGCCAAGAAATTGAAAACCCGCTAAATGTTACCGCCATCGCTCCAAACAATGCTGCCAAGGGGTGGAGTTTCTTGCTAATTAAAAAAATGTACGTAAACAAAAGAAAAAGTATTGTTTGCGAAATAATAAGTACGGTCCATGCAGTCGGGAAGGGAAGTATTATAAATAGTACATTTAAGGGATACCAAGCTCCGGATTGAATATTATAGATAAGTGTTGAGCCTCCAAATGATGTCGGATCCCATCCCACCCGATGATCGGTATTCCATTGACTGATTGCCAACTTGCGCCAGGGTATTTGTTGACGAACAGGATCGGTAATTAGAAAATTCTTATACGGGATTCCATGGGGATAATTTGCAGCTTCGGCATCACGCCAAGGATGATACAGACCAACCAAAGCATCAGACGGTACAGGCAATTTCCCTTTAAATATAGTCTGATAATAAAATAATCCGGTA
>CAZQBH010000102.1:0-2895 GCA_964591645.1 uncultured Pseudomonadales bacterium
CTCCTTCCACTTCCATCGCTTCGTCGCCGCATCGTAGAAGCGGTTCGCCCTGGTCGTCGAGTTCTCGCGCAGCGCTATGAGCTGGCGGTTCTCCAGGGTCTTCGACGACACTTCGACGTCGTCACGCATGGCGATCACCTGCGCCAGCTCCTTCGTCGTCCATGCCTTGATGCGGTTGCTGGCGAGCGTCTGGGCCACGGCGGTATCGAGCACGAGGATGGCGGCCGCGTCGTTGCTGGCCTCGGCGGCGAGCTTGCTCTCGACCTTGGCAGGGGTCTTGCACGGCACGGCCACGAGGCTATCGCTGCCCTTGCCCAGGTCGACCTTCTCCAAGCTGATCTGCTTCGGCTGCGACCACTCGGCGCCGTCCTTCTGCTTCACCATCGACATCTCGACGGTCATGTCCTTGCCGGCGCGCTCCAGGATCACGATGGTATCTGGATCGCCGTGGAACACGCTGGAGCCTCGCGCACGGCCGGTGTCGTGGCCGGTGTGATGCAGGGCCAGGACGGTAGCGCCAAGCTCGCGCTGGATCTTCTCCACCATCTTCGTGAAGGCCGAGGCATGCTCCTGCGCGTTCTCGTTCACGCCCTGCATGGCACGGCCGACGGTGTCGATTACGACCAGCTTGTACCCGCCTTCGTTCATCGCGAGGGCACCGTCGAGGTACGGGTCGAGGTCTTCGGAGATCAGCGGCACGGGGTCGGCCAGTACGATGCCCTCGACCTTGCGCCCGCCCCACCAGCGCTTTTCCCAAGCCTGGACGCGGCGCTTGAACTCCGGCCGCCCCTCGCCGATGCTAAACAAGACCGGACCCGAGTTGCCGATGGCGCCCCAGTTCCCCTCCCAGGGGAAGTTCACGCCGGTCGCGATGCTGAGCGCAATGTCGACGGCGATGAAGGTCTTGAACGACCCAGGCGCACCCACGAGCTGGGCATAGGCGCCGGCCGGGAGGAAGCCAGGGATCAGCCACTCCGGCGGGCGGATGTTCTCCATACCGTCGCGGTCGACGAAGCGGAAGCGCCCCGCCGTCATCTCGCGACCCTGGCCAACGTCCACGCTCACGGGCTTGAACAGCTCGCGCCCCTTCGCAACCTTGTAGGCGGGCGTGATGTTGCCCGGCGGCGAGGTGTTGTAGCTGTAGCCGTTGCGCACCTTCGTCTCAAGGTGCTCGATCTCCTCCGGCCCCCACGGCGGATTGCAACGCGGGTTCCAGTGCTCCCAGATCAGATCCAGGGCAAGCTCCTGGCTGATGCCGAAGCTCTTGAGATGCGCCGCGGTGGCGTACGCCATGTGATCGCCGCCATGGCCCTGGACGGCCACCTTGGCGCCGCGCTTCAGCCACTCGACGGCCAGATCGACGTTCTCTGGGAGGTCAGGCTCTATGATCCAAGTATCTCTATCACGCGACTTCTCGCGCGCGACACTGGCCACGCGCACCATCTCATCGGTGCGGTACGCCGGCTTGCCGTTGCTCTCCCAATCGTAAGCGCCATCGGCCGTGCGAGAGGGGGCTAGGAGGACGTAGGAGTGGAAGCTGCGAACGTCTACGTGTGGTGCAACCTTACCAACGCTCGGTGCAACACGCTCTCCCTCAGCGAGTTCATAGAAGAGATGCTGTCCGCCGCGAGGAGTGCGTGAACGTAGTAGAGTAGGAGGTAGTCCGCCAACGGCTCGCGCAAGCTCTGCCTGATCCGCGCCGGGGTCGATGTCCAGCACCATAAGACCAGCTTCGCCAACAGCAAAACCGATGTTGGCCTTGGGCCACTGACGCCACCAGTTCTTGATCTTGTTCGGATCGGTCGTTGCATCGAGCACTCCGTTGTCCGTGAGCGGGGTCTTGTCTGCGCGGCATGGGAATACCGGCCACCCACGCTCGCTTGCGTAGGCGAGGGCGGCTTCGATCATCGACGCCATTGATTTCCCCGGTAAAATTTGCTGACTTTCTACGGTACTACAGATCGGGCTGGAGCGCAAGCGTTTGACTTTTCGGGGATCACGTGATACCTTGGAATACTCAACAGCCCCCAAGGAGGGCACTCATGAAGCTGCTTGCCTCGCTCGCCGTCGCTCTCACCCTGACGCTCGGCACGATGGCCAGCGCGCAGGAGTGCTACTCGCCCAAGGCCGATGCTGCGGAGATCCTCCGCGATCACGGTGCGCCCGTCGCCTTTCTCCTCGAAGCCGGGAAGGCCAAGGACTTCGCCATCAAGACCAACGCGCCGGCCGATCTCGTCGAGAAGATCACGCACATCCAGCTCTGGCTCCTGCCGGGCGGCATGCAGTACATGGTCGCGTTCTACGTCGACGGCTGCCGTGGCGGCGCCTTCGCTATGCCTGTCGGAGCTGCGCCCATCACGTTCCGCATTCGAGGCGCTTGACATACGCCTGGGACGGGCGTACCTTTAGCGCCATAGAGACCGTGAACGCCCACCGATAATTGCAGGCGTGACAGCCGGAGAGACGGCACCTAATTCCAGCCCACCGGGGAGATACACATGAACACGAACGTCGAGACGCGTGCCGAAAAGGACGAGCGCGTGAAGGCCAAGTTCGCTGCTGAGGGCAAGGCGGCGCCGAAGAAGACGAAGGTCGCCAAGGGCAAGACCAACTCGGTCGTCGTCAAGGAGACCAAGCCGGCGCCGGGCAAGATCACCGTCGAGGCGGCCGAGAAGAAGCTCGCCCCGCTCAGCCACGAGATCAACGTGCGCTTCGAGAAGATCGAGCAGCTCGACGGCAAGGCCAACGACCATCGGCTCGCGGCGGCGATCAACCTGGAGAACGCCAAGAAGCTCTGCACCGCGTCGGGCATTTCCTTCAAGGAGTGGACGGCGGCGAACATCAAGCAGTCCTACGAGACCGTGCGCAAGCTGGCCGCTGTCGGAGCCGCGCCCA
>CAZQBH010000103.1:0-2801 GCA_964591645.1 uncultured Pseudomonadales bacterium
TGATCTACTGGCAACCAACGCTAGCCATGGCTGAAAATATCCTTATGCCCGTTCTTTTGACATGTATATATTTTTGGCTTAAACCGTTAACGATAAAAAACACCATCTTTATAAGTTTCTTAGCAGTTTGTTGTTATGGAAGCAAATACGTGTCATTACCCCTGACAGCTGCTATCCTTTTGATACAATGTGGTCGGTTATGGAAACATCGTCAACGCATTGATTTTAGAAAGCACTTAAGCTTATTAATCATTACTGCCTGTATTGGGATGATGTTGGTGAATGGAGCTCAACTAGTAAAAAATATTGGTGGCTTATACCGTGCCCATAATTATAACGATCAAGCAGCACAAGCAGCAGTTGGCTGGTTATCACTTAAAAATTTCTCAATTAGTTTTCCCCGCTACTTCGGCGCATTGATGGGAAAACCGATTTACAATCTCTTTTCAATCCGTCCTATACTGCCACCTTTTCTTGCCGCCATAGTACTTGGATGGTGTGCTTTTGCCGTTATTAAATTACCTCGTTACCGTTCCATAGCCGCTTACATAGGCTGCTTGACGTTTGCTCAACTTGCTTTTTTATCAGTTATAGAGATGAAAGAAGGCCGCTATGCCTTTGTTTTTCTCCCCCTTATATTTACCGGTCTGGCAGCCATGCTTGGTTGGCTCATTGAGACAGTCAAACCCAAGGACATCTCTCAAATACTTGCGGTAGGCATAATTGCTTTGGTTTTCGCATTCGCAAACTACAAAGAGTGGAAACTACAACTCATTCTCAATTTTAAAGCCGTTGAAACGCCATGGTGGCAGATAGGAATTGTTGAGGCTGATAAATGGTTAGTTGCTGAAAACAAATCTAACCCAATCGTCATCAGCGGTCTTAACCCGTTTCTGTGGGATTTTTACCGCCAATCAAGAAATTACCAATTATTACCACTTTCCGAGCCGCAAGATTTTACCAATGCTCCCATTTGGGGAACTCCCATTGGTGGTGATTGGTGGCAATATTATCGGGATCAATTCAAAAAAGGTAGAGACGTATATGTGTCTACCGTTGGGTTTAATCCAGACCAATGGAAAAAATTACAACAACAATTCCCCATGGTCCTCATCAACCAAGACTGTAACAATAGTTGCCGATTGTATAGAATAACCCCATGAAAAAAATTATTGTATTAGGTGCCAGCGGCATGCTTGGCCACAAAGTATTTGAAGTTTTTTCCAACAAACCGGAGTTTCAAGTAATAGGCACAGTGACAAGTAAAAACAGTTTCTCTGATTGTTTACCGCCGCGTTTTGATCAAAACATCGTAGAGAATGTTTATGCCGATCAAATCGACACAGTAAAATCCATAATTACCCAAGAAAAACCTGACGTCGTCATCAACTGCATTGGGATTATCAAACAAAATGCTGCCAGTCACGATATATATAATAGTATTGTTTTAAACGCGTTGTTTCCTCATCAAGTAGCCGATATCTGCGATCATTTGGGTGCCAAGTTAATTACCATTGCTACCGACTGTGTTTTTGATGGTCAAAAAGGTGAGAGCTATTTTGACGATGAGTTGCCTACTTGCCATGATGTTTACGGTATGACCAAATATCTTGGCGAAGTAAAAGACAGTAATACACTAACACTAAGAACCTCCATTATTGGCCATGAGCTCAATTCCCACTTAAGCCTGCTTGATTGGTTCTTGAGCCAACAAACGGAAACCGCAAAAGGGTATACCAACGCGATTTTCTCCGGTTTTACCACAGTGGAGTTTGCCACATTGCTTGCTGAAAAAATCATTCCAAACCAGGACTTGCGCGGTCTGTATCATATTTCAGTCAACCCCATTTCCAAGCATGATTTATTGAAAATTGTGGCAGACGTATACCAAAAAAAGATCTCCATTGTGCCTGACTCAACCCTTTCGATTAACCGCAGTCTAAATTCCGATAAATTGCGTGCTAAGATCGGATATCAACCACCGGACTGGAATCAATTAATTAAAAATATGCATCAAGATTTTTTAACCTCTGATTTTTATAGTTCAAAAAGGAAAATCTATGAACAACTCAACCACTTTTAAAGACAAAACTCTTTTAATTACAGGTGGTACCGGATCGTTTGGCAACAAAATGCTTCGTTATTTTTTGAACAATACGGATGTAAAAGAAATTAGAATTTTTAGTCGCGATGAAGAAAAACAAGATCGGATGCGAAACGAGCTGATGAATGAACGGGTCAAATTCTTTATTGGTGACGTCAGAAATTTTGATAGTATCAACCGGGCATTGTCCGGTGTTGATTTTTTGTTTCATGCAGCAGCCCTTAAGCAGGTACCTTCGTGTGAATTTTTCCCCATGGAAGCAGTGATGACGAATGTGAATGGAGCCGAAAACGTGCTTAATGCTGCCATCAATAATCACGTCAAAAAAGTAGTTGTATTGAGCACCGATAAAGCGGTTTACCCTGTCAATGCCATGGGCATGACAAAAGCGCTGATGGAAAAACTCATGATAGCCAAATCCCGGGTGACTAATTGTAATAATACAACCCTATGTGCCACTCGCTATGGTAATGTCATGGCCTCACGGGGGTCTGTTATTCCGTTGTTTATCAAGAAAATTAGAGCTAATCAAGACATTACCGTTACTGATCCAAATATGACCCGGTTTTTGATGTCTTTGGATGAATCTGTTCAATTAGTCCTCTATGCGTACGAACATGCCAAAACGGGGGACACATTCGTACAAAAAGCTCCCGCTTCAACTATTCTTGATTTAGCCAAGGCATTACAACAAATA
>CAZQBH010000104.1:0-2727 GCA_964591645.1 uncultured Pseudomonadales bacterium
TGGACTTTTTTGGACGACCGGACTTTTTCTTGCCAGCAGATTGATCGGCATCAAGAGCCTTCTCAACTAAACTTTCTAGCTGTGCCAATTCTTCTGCCGTGACAGGTGAAGAGGATACGGCTAGAGCCTGATCTTCCATCTCATGAGTTAAAGCTATGATTTTTCTTTCCCTCAGGAAATTAGCAATAAACCCATATAAGGCAAATAATAATCCAACTCCAAATGCTATGGCTGGAATAGCTCTGAGCTCAGCTGGTTCGGCCGTTAACTGTTTGTTTGCGTAAAAGTATTGAAATAACAACTGAGGCAATAAAACCGTCACAAAAACGCTTAAAACTAACACCCCAACCACTTCACCCGATGTTTGAATATTTTTTTGCCTGAGTTGGGCAATCTTAAATTGAGACATGGTCATAGCGCTCCTTTTTTACTAACTATAAATACTTTGATAATTGATCTAACAAAGCCAGGATACTTATCAGCATGATGTTTGTCGAAATATTGTAGCATGGTATCGTAGAAATGCCGACGGGTTTGAGAAGCAATTTTTTGAGAGGTAGTTTTTATACCTGATTTGTACTTATGATGGATGACGGTGGCGCCGGGATGATAGACGATGAGCCAATCAGCGTCACGCATTCTTTTACACCAATCTAAATCTTCAGCATACATAAAGAAGCGTTCATCTAGCAAGCCAATCTGCTTAATTGCTGAGTTTTTAACAATCATGGCAGCACCCGAACAAGCGTCAATAGTATGAATGGTGTTCAGATCTTTCCAACCCTGATGATACTGACCAAAGACTGGTGAATTAGGCAAAATCTGCTCGAGTTTGGAAAAGTAAGTCAGTGATGCCCAAAGAGTGGGCTCTCCTCTGTGGCAGGCGGGATCAAGCTGGCCGTTGCTGAAGATTAATTTTGGAGTGATAGCAGCCACTTTTTTGTGTTTATTAAGAAAATTTAGAAGTTGCACCACGTCAGAAGTTGGAATAAATTCCACGTCCGAGTTAACCAACATGACGTATTTAGAATTGACGATTTTAAGTGCAATATTATTGGCAGCGGCAAAACCTAGGTTTTCTGGCAAAGGGATGACTTCTGCCCACGAGTAGTCACGAGCCAACATGATTAGCGAGTCGTCACTGCTACCGTTATCAACAACAATCGTTTGGATTTTGAGTTGAGAGCGATGGATGACGTGAGCTTGAAGAGAATCCAGCATTTTGCTCAACCAGAAGCTAGCGTTGTAGTTGACGCAGATGATAGTTAGGTCAAATTTTGTTGATTGTTGCTTTTTGGTTATTGGCATTTTTTAGGTTTTGAGATGCTGGATCTTCGCTTGCTTTGGGACAGGCAAGTCCAGCATGACGGGTTGATTAACTACTTGGTACCCAACTGACGATAAACATCATCCAGCTGATGGGCGATCAGACTCCAATCAAACTTGGTTTTGACAAAATTAACCCCACGATCAGCTAGTTTGGATTGCAGTTTATCATCGCGAAGCAAACTGACAGTTAAGTTGGCCACAGTTTGAGCATCCTGTCCAATCAAAGCATGCTGGCCACTTTTGATACCCAGACCCTCCACCGCAGTTGGAGTTGCCACCACCGGTGTAGCTGACGCCATTGCCTCCAAAATTTTATAGCGGGTGCCTTTGCCAGAGAAAACTGGCGCCAGTAAGACATGGGCTTGAGAAAAAGCGGTGCGAATGTCAGGAATGTTACCGGTGACGGTGATGTTGGGTAATTTCTGGTAGGCAAGCACCTCGGTTGAAGGTGCCGTGCCCACGATCCAGAGTTTAGCCTGGGGTAGTTGCTCAATAATCAGGGGCCAGACTTTTTTAACTAAATAAGCGACCGCTTCTCGGTTAGGCAACCACTTGAATGTACCGACAAAAAGCACAGTAGGATTGGTAGGCAATTTTTTGGGTACCTGAGCAAACCACTTAGCGTCCACGCCATTGGCCACGACCTGGATTTTGTCTGGCTTAGACACTTGGGTGGAGCGAAATTCTTGATCCTCACGACTCATCACCACCAAGGAGCGGGCTTGCTCCCAGTAGAGTTTTTCCCAATGTTTAATTTTGCCAATATCCAAGTTAAGCAAAGGTCTCAATAACGGTGAAGCTTTTTTAGCGTAGGATTCGTAGCCCAAGTATTCAATGGTTTGTTCAACTAATAAAATTGGTACCTGAGTGGGTGGCAAGTGAGGCATCATGTAAAAAGTTTCGGCATGAATTAAGTCGTAGGGTTGGGTAGCCAACTCTGTCTCGACGGCGGTTGTCACCTCTCTCACAAGATTACGAATCACCAAAAATGGGTAACGAGAAACGGCAGTTTGCAGAATATTGCCCACGGTAAAGGGTTGTTCACTCCGTTTGAACAAGTGAATGCTTTGACAGTACTTTTTTAGAGGTTCTGCTTGTTGACGCTCTTTTTCTGATTTGATCAAAGCAAACAGGGTAATGTGATGATGTCTAGATAGGTGCTTGAGGAGGTTGTAGGTGCGAATTTGCCCACCAGAAAGTAGAGGATACGGTAAGTAGGGGGTGAGCATTAAGATGTTCATTTAATTTTCTTTAACCGCAGTCAAGTCAATTATCACATACTCACTGGTTTGTTCTATGGTTCGGTACTTGGCTTGGAGCTCAGTCACTTCATCATCAAAGGTGCCAGACACATAGTACTGAGCACCCATATCAATTTTTTTATCAATTTCACCACCG
>CAZQBH010000105.1:0-2704 GCA_964591645.1 uncultured Pseudomonadales bacterium
AATTATCATGGTTACGATAGCGATGAGGCGAATTTGAAAAGTGGTCATACAAATCTCTACTTACAATTCTCTTCTTCCTTCTGATTGCCATCGTTACCATTTTAAAATTAACCAATTTTAAAACCGTTAAAGCGGGATGGTTTAATGATGCCTGGATGTATCGCAAAGCTGTCTCTATCTCTAATACTTCCGGCTCCAATCTCACCGATTTTCAGGTTTCTTTATCTATTGGTACCAGTGCCTTAATTAATGTCGGCAAAATGAAATCTGACTGTAGTGATATTAGAATTACCGACCAAGGTGGCAAATTAGTTCCTTTTTGGATTGAAGAAAATAACCCCGGCTGTAACCAAACTACTGATACTAAAATTTGGGTTAAGGCCCCCTCTCTCCCTACATCTGGCGCTATTGTTTATATTTATTACGGCAACCCCTCCGCCACCTCTACCCAATCCGGCGACAATACTTTTGAATTTTTTGATGATTTTAATGATGGCAACATTTCAGACTGGACATCGGATGGAAATTGGCAAGTGGACACATCCGATTACACCTTAAAATCCTTAGCTACCACTTCTGTTTATATCGGTAAAGCTTTTTCTCATTCTGATTGTATTATTGAATCCGAAGTAAAAACACTAGCCTCTTCAGGAGATCCAAATGCTTGGATTGGTTTTAGAAAAACAACAGCCTTAGGTGTTTATGATTCAGCTAATTTGTTCGCTGGATTAAGCGGATGGAGTAGTGAATATTCTTTTCATAATGGATCAACACACTACACTACTGGAAGCGGATCTAGTATCATCCCTAATCAGTGGTACCACATGAGGATTGTAGCCCACGGGGGAAATGTAGAGCTTTACAATTTAGGTGTAAGTTCAACTACACCACAAATTTCAGGTACAACAAGTCTGTTATCTGGAAATTATATTGGCTTTAGGACTAATGTTGTTGCTGGTAAATTTGACAACATCCGTGTCCGCAAATATGCCTCCACCGATCCAACTTCCACTCTTCAAACAGAAGAGGTTGGTACTGGCCCCGTCGCTTATTGGAAGTTCGACGAAGGTGTCGGATCAACCGCCTACGACTCAACATCTAACCGAAACAACGGCATTTTCGGCACCGGCAACTCCGCCCCCACCTGGGCCACCGAAGATCAATGTATCTCTGGTAAATGTTTAAAATTTGATGGAAATACACAATATGTTTCCATCACCCAAAATCCTCGAATCAATTTAACCAACAATGCTCCTTACACTCTTTCTTATTGGCTAAAACTCCCATCATTACCAACTGGTTATTACGCCACCATAATGAAAGGTGGCTTCTCTCTTGGTTATGGTCATTTAATTCTCAACACTGGCAGTCTACTTGTATATACCGATGATGATAGCAGTGTTGAATATACTGCCAGCAATTACTTAACATCAAGTGATTTAAATAAGTGGGTTTTAGTCACTCAAACTTATAATGGCGATTCAATTTCTGTCTATAAAGACGGTAAGCTTTTTGGAAATTCTGGCACGGGAATTACTATGGTTAGTAATACTTCAAATTTGAGTCTTGGTAGAAATAGTGCTAAAGATTATATGCTAAAAGGTTTTCTTGACGACGTCAAAATCTACCCCTACTCCCGCACCGCCGCTCAAATTAAATCCGACTACGCTGCCGGCAAGGCACACACCTCCTCCACCAAAGGCTCCTCCGCCAATTTAGGTGGCAATAAAAATTCCGGTGAATTTTTATCTGATGGACTAGTTGGTTACTGGAAAATGGATGAAGGTGTTGGCACCACCACCCTCGATTCCTCTGGAAATAATAATACCGGTACTATTACTGGAACATATGGAATTGGTGCAAGTTTTAATGGAACATCTAGTACGATTTCAATTGCTCACAATGCAGTATTAAAACCATCTACATATATATCAATAAGTGCCTGGATAAAACCAACTAATATTACAACCAACACTTATTACGAGATTTATAGAAAAGAAGATGGCAGTGATAGACATCTTTTAAGTTTTCAAGAAAATGGGACAATTCTCTCTTTTGGTGTAAATACAGCAACTCAAGGATATCAAGAATTAGATGTAGGAATAACAGCATCAGATTATACAAACGGGTGGCATTTTATAACAGCAGTTTATGATGGTCAAAAAAAATATTTATATAAAGATGGAGTTCAGATTGGTAGCCAAGTTGCTAGCGGTGCTCTAGGAACTTCGGGAACTGCAAGCTCCTATATTGGTTCAGGTGCCGGAACCGGTGAATGGTTTAATGGTTTTATCGACGAAGTCCGCATCTACAATCGCGCCCTTTCCCCTGCCGAAGTTTCCCAATTATATAATTGGTCCCCAGGTCCAGTTGGATATTGGGACTTTAATGATGGCACTGGAAATATAGTTCAAGATAAGTCCGGCATTGGCAACACTGGCTCTTGGAACGGAGGTTCTTCTTGGACCAACGGAAAATATGGCTCAGCAGGTAATTTCAGTGGCAGTAACTATGTCAATGCTGGTAATAATTCCAGTTTAAATATTACTGGCCCAATTACTTTAGAGACTTGGGTAAAACCAGCAATTGGATCCGGTCAGCAAGGAATTTTTGGTACATATGCTCATAATAGTGCTTACTCTCTTTATCTTCGACATTCTTCTGGTTCAGATATCGGTTTCTTTGTTAATCCCGATGGAAATAA
>CAZQBH010000106.1:0-2586 GCA_964591645.1 uncultured Pseudomonadales bacterium
CTATGTATTTCTCCAACCAGGAATTGTAATTATTGCCCATCCAGTCAGTAAAGATGTCACAGAAATTTGGCACATATCTCCCCATCTAACCTCAGATCAATTTCTAACCTCATTTGGCACACAGTTTAGTAAATCTACTCCAAAGCCGGTTGAGGCCTTTTAATTCTATGAACCAACACGCCATACCCCAAAATGTCACCGGCTATCAATTTCACTTAATTGGTGACATGACCATTCAACAATTTGTTTACCTGTCAGTGGGGGTTGGCGCAGCCATCTTTTTTTACTACACCAATCTATTTTCTCTCATCAAGTGGTTCTTTGTTCTTTTGAGCACCATGACCGGATTCGCCATCGCCTTTCTTCCGCTTGAAGAGCGACCACTCGACCAGTGGATCGTCAACTATATCAAGGCTATTTACCGACCTACCCGCTTTATGTGGCGCAAAGCCCCCAAATCCCCTGATTATTTTTCCTTTACTCCCAACACTTCAGTCCTGCCTAATGATTCCGAAGACTTGGCCCGAGCAGCAGCCATTCGTCGTCAACGAGGACTTCAATCATATCTCGTCACCCTTCCCAATGATCAACAATTAGGTGTTGACCAGCAAGAAAAATCCTCACTTAACAGTGTTCTCAATTTATTTACCGCACCCAGCACTAACCCAACCAATCAACCTGAAGCGGTTATTACCGTCCCCGTAAATCCACAGCCTGTCGTCGAATCAATGCATGTTCAACCGCCGGTTGCGGTAACCGAAGTTTCCGCTCCCCCAGCCATTGCCATAGAGGAACCTTTTACCCCCTCAGTCGCTGCCACCACCTCCGCTTCACTGCCATTCCCTTCCACTCCCTCCACTCCCAACACCATTGTTGGTATGGTGCTTGATAGCGCCAACAAAATTGTCGACAACGCCATTGTTGAGGTGGTTGATGAAACCGGTCTCCCGGTCCGCGCCACCAAGACCAACCAGCTTGGACAATTTTTTTCCACCACCCCATTACGTCGCGGTATCTACCATATTACAGTCGAAAAAACTGGATACACCTTTGATACAATTGAACTAACGTTGTCCGGCCAGATTATTGACCCATTAAAAATTATCGCCAAAGTTTAGAGCGTTATTCTCACGGGTATGAATATTTTTACTCCAACCGCCACTCCCACCACTCAGGATCATTTAGACCTTGAAGATATTGTTCAAAACCTACTCCTTCTCAAAGACGGTTCTGCTGCCATGGTTTTAAGCATTGGTGCCGTCAACTTCAATCTGCTTTCCGAAGAAGAGCAAGACGCGATTATTTATGCCTACGCAGCTCTTTTAAACTCTCTCGCCTTCCCAATTCAAATTCTGATCCGCTCACAACAAAAGGATATTACCGCATACCTAAAATTACTTGAAAAACAAGAGTCTGGAGAAGCTAATCCCACGTACCGAAACCGACTAAACCAATATCGTCAGTTCGTGGAGAAGCTGGTCAAGGAACGCAAAGTACTAGACAAAAAATGCTATGTCACTATTCCCTTTTTCCGCACCGACCTAGGTTTAGCCGCTTCTTCTTTCCCTGGCACCAAAAAGGGGGCCGGTCTTCCGTATAGTAAAACCTACATTATTGAAAGGGCACTGGCGGCCCTCGAACCCAAACGAGACCACCTAATTCGCCAATTTTCCCGAATCGGCTTAACTGCCCGTCAACTTTCCACCCAGGAACTAATTGAGTTGTTTTACGTCATCTACAATCCCAAAGCTGGCGCGGTTGCTACCACCACCCAATCTCAATCCGCCCCCCTCGTTCAGAGTAAATAATAAAAACATCAAAACACAAACAACAAACATCAAATCAATAATAAACACCAAATGTTTTAAATAATTAATTATTTATTATTTGTTATTGAATTGTATATTTATGTTTTGTTATTTGTTATTAATTTGATGTTTGTGAATTTGTCATTTGATATTTGATATTTGCCATTTTCCCCTCATTCTCTCACCCTTACCGGCATAATCACGTGTTTATAATCACTCACCCCCACTTCGGTAAACAACCCCGGCTTAAGCGCATCCGTCATCCCAAATCCGACCCTATCACTGGACGCGTGCATCAAAAAATCCACCAAAAACTTACTGTTAAAAGCAATCGATCCTTCGCCGGGTTGTTCCATATCCGCCTCCACCTCTACCACGTTTCCCCCTACTTGAGCCGCATTGGCACTTACTTCCAATACCTTATCTCGGATAACAAATTTAACAATATTGGCACTATCTCGAGCAAAGATAGCTGCCGATCGTACTGCCGCCAACAATTGTTCTCGATTGATTATGAGAGACAAAAGTAAAGACTGGGGTAAAATTCCTTCGTATTTAGGGAACTCTCCCGCCAGTACTCGCACTACCCCCACTACGTCATCTGCTACAAACATTAATTGTTGTGTCGTTTCCGAATATCCAAACTTCACCGTATGCAACTTAAGCTCCGTAAACACTTGTAACAATTGAACAATTGCTTTACCGGGAACCACAATCGCCGTCGCCTGACTTTTTTCAATCCCCCACATTTTTTTATTCGCACTCAAACTCAATCGAT
>CAZQBH010000107.1:0-2549 GCA_964591645.1 uncultured Pseudomonadales bacterium
TGCAGTAGCTGAGGCAATGTCTAAAAAGAAGTACACTCAGTTTGGGAAATTGGCTACAAGAATGATTGGGGTGGGTGAAAAAAGTGGAAATTTGGAAGAAATGCTTTTGTATTTGGCGGTATATTATGACGAGGAAATTGATAATGTGAGTAAGAATTTGACTACCTTATTGGAACCAGTGTTGCTTCTTGTAATTGGTTTGGTTGTTGGGTTTGTGGCTGTCGCAATTATCAGCCCAATTTATACAATGGTTGGGAGTGTGGGAGGATAACTATGAAAGGCTTTACCTTAATCGAGTTGCTTTTGGTAATTGCCATTTTTTTAATATTGTCGACGATGGCAACCCCCTTTGTAGGGAGTTATTTAACAAGAAATAACTGGCACGTGGCTGTGGATAGAGTGATGTCGGAGGTCTGGAAAGCGCAGTCTTATGCTACAGACGGAAAGGTAATTGGTGGAAGTGATATATGGGGAGTGTGTATTACCGGAACAACATTTCGAATGTTTAATGGTACTTGTGCAAGTCCTAATTTTGCTGAAGATTATGCAATACCTTTGGGAGTGACTATGTCAGGGATTGGAAGTGTGACTTTTGATAATTTGACCGGGGTGCCGTCGGCTGTTTCGACGATATCAGTTGTCAGTAGTTTAGGAAGTAGCACAATAACTATTAATGGGGCAGGAATGGTACAGGAAAATTAATATGAAATTTTTTGACAAAATTATTTTACGTTTCATCCGTACTAATCCATTGAAAAAACCGAACGCTATTCAATCTAGTGATGCTGGGTTTGGATTGCTGGAGGTGATTGTGGCAGTAGGGATTTGGGCATTTCTGGCTGCGGCGGGTATCTTTATGACAACTGGTAGTCTTCGAATTAATACTCAATCAACAGACAATGAACAGGCACAGCTTTTGGCCGCTGAAGGTTTGGACGCGGTAAGAACGATCAAAAATATCGGTTGGACAACGCCTTTTTTGGCAACTTCATGTGTTACCGGATGTGGGGTGGCAACTGTGTCGGGGACTTGGGGATTTGCGGGAACCAGTGATGTGATTGGAAAATTTACAAGGCAGGTGTTGGTAACACCCGTGAATAGAGATGTTTCCGGAAATGTTGTGGAAACAGGTGGCAGCGTGGATGCGAATACATACAAGGTCGAGTCGAAGGTTACTTGGCAGAGAACGCCAGTGGTAACAGGGAAAGTATCTTTGGTGTCGTATTTAACTAATTTTGTAAAATCGATTGTGTCTACTTTGACGGGAGGAATCATGATTTATGGCGACGGAACAACCACACCAAAAACTAGAAGCTACGATAGAACCACTAATACTTTTTCAACCGAAGGTAATGGCCCGGTTGGTGCATCTGGGCTAACATTTATGATAAAAACGTCACCAATAAAAAGTGAGGCTTTGGCTGGATATGTAACCAGTGGTGGGGTGTTACAAATGATGTGTTTCGACGGATCAACATGGACAAACGATTGGAGTGTAACTGTGGGAGGAACAGGAAATACGAGAAGATTTGATATCGCTTATGAAACAAACTCTGGAGATGCTGTGGTGCTGTATAGCACAAATACAGCAACAACAAATGAACTGGCGTTTCGAACTAAGACTGGGTCGTCGGGTTGTGGATCTGGGAACTGGTCAACAGCCACCAATTTTGATCCGACGAAAACAAGTGGTACGGTGATGTGGGTTAAACTGTCTTCAAACCCGATCGCCTCATCGAATTTGTTGGTAGCGGCATGGTCTGATAACAGTACTTTTCCAAAGCTGTCATCGGCAATCTGGAACGGAGCGACTTTGGCCAATGAGACACCAACAGTTCTGACGACAGCAACCTCTGTGGCAACATCTTTGGAGTATGTGTCGTCGGTGTCGGATGTTGATGACTTTGATGCGGTTTATGAATCGGTTTCGGGAGATATGATGCTGGTGTATGCATTAGGCGTGGGAGCAAACGGAACAAATGGAGTGAGATATGTAACCTGTACTGGTGGAACCGCTACTTGCACTTGGAGTGCTGTCTTGACACCTGCGACTTTTTCTGATGACGCAACAAACTTGGATATTTCGGCAAATCCAGCATCAAACGAAATCGCTTTTGCCTCGATTGGAAACGCCGGATCTGATCTAATGACTGGATATTGGAGTGGTACAGCTTGGACAAATAGAGCCAATGTAGATACAAGCGCGGGAACACCGTTGTCTGGGACGAAATTAGTGGCAACGGGATGGCTAATAAATGGAAGCACGACCAGATACGTGATTGAGTACCTGGATTCTAGCGGTACAGGAATCAGTTGGAGAACGGGGAGTGGTACGGCAGTAACGACATCTCAGACTGACTTTGCGGCTACTCCAGCCATGGGTTACCCCAAAAAATGGATAGAGATTCAGACTGATCCTATTGATAAACAGTATCTAATGGCGGTGATATCTGATGTGAATAAAGATCTTTTTGCTAAAAGATTGGAGATGAGTTCGACGGGGACATTTACTTGGACAAATGCGGATGGGTCTGCGGCGTTGGAAACGG
>CAZQBH010000108.1:0-2542 GCA_964591645.1 uncultured Pseudomonadales bacterium
ACGCGGCGGCCAAGTCGGATGCGGGCCTGTGCTACGGCATCCGGGTGCCCGACCCACGCTCCGGGCAGGCCCCGGTGAAGGTGAAGCGCACCGCCGCGGAGTCACCGTCGTGCACCGCGTCGGCGATCAGCACCGGGACGGCGACAGGATGGTGACCCGGCGCGGCTTCACACTGATGGAGCTCACCGCGGTGCTGCTCATCATGATGGTGCTCGCCGCCATCTCCTACACGGCCTACTCGACGGTGCGCAGCGAACAGGCAGACGCCCGTGCCCAGGTGTCGCTCATGGCGGCGGTGATGGCGCAGCGCTCGCTGGCCGCCTCCACCGGCGGCTTCGCCACCGACGCGGCCGCCCTGTCGGCGGTGATGGGTGGGGCGAGCATCGTCGCCGCCGACGTTGCCTCCGCCGCCGACGATGTCGTGTCGATGCGCGCCGACGGCGGCGGGCTGTGGTTCGTCGTGCAGGGCGCAACGTGCGCCTACACCTATGTCGCCCCGGTCGACCAGCGCATGCAGACCCGCTCGGGCACCGTCGACGGGGACTGCCGGGCCGACAACCCGGGCCTGCCGGCCGGCCTGTAAGCCGCGCTGCGGCACCTCATCGCAGGCGGCGGAACAGTGCCGGGAGTGAGGGAAGAGCGGGCCGCGCATACGCACGGGCGGGAAGGTCAGGGCAGGACGATCATGGCGGCGTCGGGGACGGGCAGCGGCTCGGAGGCGCCCGTGTAGACGGCGGCGGAGGCGGGGTGGGCCAGGCCCAGGCGGGCCGAGGCTTCGGCGACGCTGGCAGGCGCTGTGGAGGCGGCGGGGCTGTTCGTGTTCATGCGTCTACTATCAGGTGCGTCCGACACGTCGCGGCCGTTGCGTGGCTGGATGGGCCGATTCCGGCATCGTGCGGCCCGCCATTTTGTCGCCGCGCACCTGTCGGGGGTCAGCCGCCGGACAGCCCGGCGATGAACGGCGCCGGGTCGACTGCCTCCCCGTTGTGGTGGATCTCGAGGTGCAGATGCGGGCCGGTGGAGTTGCCGGTCGATCCGACGTATCCGATCACGTCTCCGGCTTTCACTTGGGCACCGTTGGCCACGTTGATTTTGCTCTGGTGGGCGTACCAGGTTTCCCAGCCGTTGCCGTGGTCGATCTTGACGAGGTTGCCGTAGCCGCCTGAGGTGCCGTCCGGCATGACGGTGGCGGTGCCGCCGGCGACGGCTTTGATGGCTTGGCCGCCCGCGCCGCCGGGGAAGTCCAGCCCGGAATGCAGCTGGGTGCCCGACCCGGTCGGGTTGGCCCGCCAACCGAACCCCGAGGAGGTGGTGGTGATGCCTTCGACCGGGAACGGCAGGCCGCCGGGGACGAACTTGCCGTCGGCCGCCCCGGACGCGGGCGTGCCTGCTGCGGGGGTGGCGGCGCACGAGGCGGGCACGACGTTGGCGACCGGCACGACCGCGGGCGTGCCGCCCGGCGTCGGGGCGGTGGCCGCGGGGGTGCCGCGGAACTCGGTGAGGAACGCCGTCGCGGGCACGACACGGCCGGACTGGATGGCCGCCTCGGAGTCCGCGGAGCCCTCGTAGATGCGGTGCACGTCGTAGGCGGCCTTCGACACGTCGGTGGCGGTGGTGACGGCCCGCCACGCCGACGGGTAGCCCTCCTGCATCTCCTTGACGATGAAGTCGACCTGCATTCCCAGGTCGTCCCACTGCCGTCCGGTCGCGTCGGCGTAGGCGAGCAGGTTGGCCTGCCGGTCCGTGGAGGTCCACTGGGCCAGCCCGAAGCCGCGGTACTTGATCTCCGGGCGCGGGTTCTTCTGCGCGAACGCGTTCTGCCCCTCAATGATGTTCGGGTCGAAGTGGGATTCTTGGACCAGGTTTCCGAGCACCCCTGCGGCGCCCTCGGGGGTGGCGCCCGCTTTGACCAGCTGGGTGTAGATGATTTTGGCGTTGTCCTTCTCCTGCCCGGTCGACGAGATCGACCCGGCCGAGCCGCCGCCGGAGGTGCCGGCGGGGGCGGCGGCGGCGCAGGAGGCGTCGACGAGGCGCATGTCCTTGTAGCGGTCGTCGCCGTGGATGTCCCCGCCCAGGTAGATGGCGCGCATCATGATGTCCTTCGCTGACGGCATCGCCGGTCCGTTGACGTCGGGGACGCGCACCGATGGGCGCGGGGTCGCCGTTCCTGTGGGCGAGAGCCGGGACAGGGTGGCGTCGGGGGCGGCGCCGAGCAGGGAGGCCCGGGTCTGCAGGTAGCCGGCGGTGCGCAGCAGCGAGGCGCGCACCTCCTCGGCGCCGAGGCCGTTCGCGCCGGACAGGGACGACGATTTGGCCTGGGTGTAGGCGGCGCGCGCGGTGGCCGCGTACCAGTCCGAGGCCAGCATGCCGGTCGCGGTGGCGCAGTCCGGTGAGGTCGGCGGGTTACCCGACAGGGCGTCCCACTCCTTGTCGAGGGCGGCGCGCTCCTCCGGGGAGGTCGACGAGGTGAAGCGGTGGGTCGGGTCGGCGGCCACCGAGGTGACCCAGGTGCCCAGGGCGTCGGTGCAGGCGGCCGGCGGCT
>CAZQBH010000109.1:0-2534 GCA_964591645.1 uncultured Pseudomonadales bacterium
TGGCAACGTCGGCATCGGGACTACTATTCCAGGGCTTAAGTTAGAAGTTTCTGGTTATCTAAAAAATCTCCCTGCTACATCAGGAGTCAGTCAAAACGGTGGGCTAAGACTTCACTCAACAGATGGTGACGGTACAATGGACTTTGGAACCGCAAATGGTGGTCATGGCTGGATTCAATCAACCAACGTAACTAACTTATCAACGTATTATAATCTACTTCTTAATCCAAACGGTGGCAACGTCGGCATCGGAACTACCAATCCAGGTTATAAGTTAGAAGTGAATGGAGTTGTTTCCGCTGCCACTGGAGCAACGGGCGGATTTAGATCTTCTACTTATACAGCTGGTCAAAATTTAATCTGGGCGTTTGGAAACGCATCTTCCTATGGTTTTTCATACAAACAAGGAGGAACAGACGATATACGGTTCCATTTCGGAAACTTCAATACACCCGCTCTTTTGGTCAACCAGACCGGCAACGTCGGCATCAATAATGTTATTCCAGCAACAAGATTACAGATTAACCACGAAGCCCCCATTAATACCACTACTCCAGGGCTTGGGTTATATGGTTTGCATTTTAGTGGTCAAACTACATCCGATTATGCCAGCGGTATTACTTGGAATGGAGGAACCGGACAAGACAATGCTCAGGCTGGTATTTATGTCCAAGGTTCAGGTGCTTACGGAACAAAAATGTATTTTGCCACCACAGATTCATATGCCACCGGAGCTAAAACCAGGTTAATGATTGATTCTTCAGGCAATGTCGGCATCGGCACTTTAGGCCCTGCCGGTAAATTAAATCTTTCTGAAATAACCGGGACAGCTCACGGACCATCCCAAGGTAGTCTTATTCTTGACCATGACAATGGCGGCGGAGCCAGTAGTATCGTATTTAGAAGTGCGGTTAATAGGGGTAGCGACTATGGCTTCATTCAATATCAAGACGCAGCCACTGTCGGTGGTGCGGGAGAATCAGCTAGATTAATAATTGGTACCTCCAACGATGCCGACGACCATCTAATACTTCAACCATCTGGCAATGTCGGCATTGGTACTGCTAGCCCATCAGAAAAATTAGAAATTAACGGCAATTTAAAATTTACAATTGCCAATCCCTATATCAATGCTAGTTCTTATTTTATAGCTCCAGGAGGAGCTTATTTTAATAGTGGTACTGTTTATACCGAAGCCACCATCCAAGCCAGAGGAGGCATTGCTGATGATGGCGGAGATTTAGTAGTCTATGATAATTTATACATTACCGGCAACGCTAGCAGTCCAGCTACTATAACTGGCGACATAATTAACAGCAGAATGATGTCTGTTTCAAATACAATTAATGCCTTAACTGTAGGGAGTGGAGACTTTGTCTCCAATTGCGATGGATGTGGTTATGTTGGCCATTATGGCTATGGTAGATTCGGTAATATATATTCCTATAATTTTTGGGATTTGACTCCAGGTTATGAAGGAAAAGCTCGAAATGATCTTAAAAAAATCAAGAACGACGAACATGGTGATATCGACCACGATACCTTGCCTATGTCAGTCAGGTATATTCCAACAGAAGAAGAGGTTCAACAATTAATGAAACAAGGAAAAACAAGAAAAGAAGCCGAAGAAGGAGCTCGTAATCTCGGAGCTATGATTTCACTATTAGTCGTTGGCTCTCAAGAATTAATAGTTGAAGATGATGTAAATAAATTAGAAATAGCAAACGTAGATGCTAAAAGAGGAAAATTTTCTGGAGGCGATTTAGCTGAAAATTATTTAATTTCCGGCAAAGCCAATAGAGGCTCTATTATCAGTATTGGTAGTACTGATCCCCTAACAGCAACCACTAGTTCAAATAACAACAAAACTCTTCTAGGTGTAATTTCTACCAAACCTGGTGCAGTAATGGACATTGATGGTGAAGACCAAATCAGCCTTACTACCAAATCTGAATACGTCGATGAAAAAGCCCCTATTGTTTTAACTGGAGCCGCTCCTATCATTGTTACCGATGAAAATGGAATTATCAATTTAACCGATTCTATTAGTACTTCCAATTTACCAGGAGTTGGTTCCAAAGCTGTTACCGCCGGACCAATCGTCGGCAAGGCTCTTGAATCTTTCACTCCTTCAAGTTCAACTTGTATTAAAGTTTCCTCTCTTGATTCTATATCATGGCCCGAAGATGATGGTAAAAACACTCTTAAACCTTGTTATCAACTTCCCGACGGAAAATATGTCGGAAAAATTATGGCCTTTATTTCAGCCACTTGGTACGATCCCGACATTTCTCTTACCGCCACCGGCCAAATCAATGTCAACTATAACATTTCCTCTGAAGTCCTCTCTTCTCTTGGTTACACCGATGCCAAAAACGAAATTGAATCCGCCACTTATTCTCTCACTGATACTCTTGGCAACACCGTCACCCGAATTGCTCAATTTGGCGAAATCGCTAGCGCCAAAATCAAAACTGGTTTTATTTCAGCTACCAACATTATCTCCAAAAATATTATTGTTGAAAAATTAATTG
>CAZQBH010000110.1:0-2173 GCA_964591645.1 uncultured Pseudomonadales bacterium
CGAGTGAAGCGTTACCAACAAAAAAATATTTTGATGCGATTACGACTGCATATCAGCGGGATTTTGAATCGCACCCTTTGGTGGTTAGGCGGGGAGAGACTGCCTTTTTGATTAGCGGAGCAGCACCAGCAGCAACAGAATTGGTACCGGAATTGAAGGAGATATATTCAACCGATGAGATTTGGTGGGGTGCTGGTAAGGATTATGACCGGGTGCATGCAGGATTATTACATGAGGTGGAAGGACGGACATTATTCCCTTGGCAATATAAATTGACCCAGATGGTGGAGGAATTGGATCAAGCCTGACAATGTATTTTTCTATTAGATTTTGCTAGACTTATCCAAGCATATTTTGTAAGAGGAGTTTTTATTATGGAAGGTGGATTTGTTTCGGAATTAGTCAAAAGAATTAATAGTAAAACGGCGGTTAAGGTGGGTGGTACTTTAACGCTTATAACTACACTTCTGGGTATGACGGGGTGTGCAGACAAAATCGAGAGTCATGCCACACAGGCGGCAGAGGCGGTGGATAGACGAGATAAGTATGCGGAAGCAACCATTGTAGATGGCAATGCAGCAGGGGCATATATAGGCGCTTATGAGCAGTATTTAATTACTGTCGATGGTAGATCACCTGAGGAAGCTAAAGACATAGCTTCCGGTTTGTTTGACGAATATATGCCTACTTCCAATTTCCCGACAATTCATCCAATTTTGATTACTGAAAAAGGGGTGAATGCTTATGATTCGCATGAGGCGCTCTATAGAGCTGTGGATGATAGGAACCCAAATACTACATTCAGCGATGAATTAAATGCGGTTTTTCCCAATGGAATGGTAATTGTTGGATCGTGTTTCGATGATATGAAAGCACCACTGACATTTCTAAAAACGACAGATGTTCAAGCCAGTGTAACTCGATGGGATCCGGTACAAGGACTTACCACATTCAACGCTGCTGAAGCGTTTACTAATATGGGGATTGGTGAGTAGTTTGGGTGATGCTGACAAGACAAAAGGGCTCACTTCGCAAGGGAGCCCAAAAGCCTTTGCCAATGGGGAATTTCCGAACAGCAAAACTAGTTAAAAACTATTCTGACCAGGAAATGCTTTGAGTGGGACAAGAGGAGATAGCAGTATTGATCTCTTCTTCAGTATTGCCAGTCGGATTAATTACTTCTGCATGAGTTGTTTTGATTGCAAAGGTAGCAGGACATAATGTGGGACACGTGCCGCAGGCAATACAAGTTGATTCATTGATTTTGGGTGTTTTCATTAACGTTCCCTTAAAAATTTATATCTTTTCCATCGTACCATAAAACTAGTTATGATAGGACCAATGAGTCGATGGAAAATGTTATTACTAACCTTATTTTTCTCTAGCCTTTGGCTTGGTGGGGGATTGGCAATTGAAAGAGACGTGGTGGTGTTGGTGGGGGCAGGCTTGAGCCTGTTGTGGTTGTTGGTAATTGTGTGGATACGAAAAAAAATCATTTTCCCCCGTTATTTCATCTGGTTTGGAGGGTTGGTAGTAGTAACTGCTTTATCGATGATTTGGAGCCTTGAGCGAGCGGAAACTGCGCAACGTTTGTTGGTGTTTGTCAGTGGAGGTTTGTGGTGGTTGGGAATATCAACCATCAAACAGATAGATGGAGTAAGACAGTCAGTAAAGCAGTCGGTTTGGTTGGCTGGAGCTTTATTTACCATTTTGTGGTTGCTATCAGTATTTTCTCTTTGGCAGCCTTCGTATGGTTCGTCAAGTTTGGTGGTGGAAGCATCAGTTTTTAAAAACCACAATCACATCGGTGATTGGTGGATGGTGATGATGATTTTGGCTTTGTCGGGGTCAGTTCAATGGCAGTGGATATTCCCCGGTCTAGTAATGGTGTGGATATCGCGTTCCCGATCAGCAAGTGTGGGGTTATTGGCGGGAGGCGGTTACTTTGCCTGGTTGCTACATTGGTGGGAAAGGCACAGAAAAAAAACACTATTCGGAATGATGGCGGTAATCATGATTTTTATGATGGTCGGATTGAATAAAACAACTTTTGGTTCACGCGACTATTTTGTTCAAGTAATCGCTGGTTTAAAAAAATATCCGTTAGGAGCGGGATGGGGCAACTTTGGAAAGATTTCTATAGATTCAGATACTCATTGGTGGGGACTAAATA
>CAZQBH010000110.1:2183-2476 GCA_964591645.1 uncultured Pseudomonadales bacterium
GAAAAATCTGGCTTATTCTTCAATTGTTCATTGCTTACCATTGGAATGGTTGGCGGGGATGGGTTGGTTGGGGTTGGTAGGTTGGGTTTGGTTGGGATTAACGTCTTGGCATATGGGTTTTGCTAGTAACCATAACGGAGGGATATGGCGGGCAGCCTATTGGGCATTACTAGCGAATTTTTGCCTAGATACAACATATTTTATTCCGAGTATGTGGTGGTTGTGGATGATGGTGATCGGGTTGGGGGAAGAGTAGGAAAGTATAAAGTATGAAGTACGGGGTACAGTGAGAC
>CAZQBH010000111.1:0-1978 GCA_964591645.1 uncultured Pseudomonadales bacterium
AAATCCGCACGGTGCTGACCAGCCCCGAATCCATTGCTGCGGTGGTGCGCCAGATTCCACGCAACGGCGCACAGGTCGATGAAGCCACTACCGTGATGGCGATGGGACGGCTAAACGATGTATGGGATCAGTTGTTTCCGGTCGAGCGCCACCGCATTGCCAATCTGATGATCGAGCGCATTGACTTGGTTCACGACGGCGAGGTACAAGGCATCAAGGTGAAGTGGCGGGAGCTGGGCTGGAACGCCCTGATCGGTGAGTTCGCCCCGAGGGGTATCGGTGCTGAGATGCTGGAGGTCGAAGGCTGAGATGGACGACACACTGGAAACCTTCGTGCCCTTGCGGTTTCAGCGTAGGGGTGTTCAACGTGTGGCGTCCATGGACCAAAGTCACGACGTCACGCTGATCGACGGACTGGCTCGAGCCTTCTACTGGCAGCATCTGCTGGACACAGGAGCGATGCAAAGTGGTTCCGCCATCGCTCGTGCCGAGAACCTGCACTACTCGGTCGTGAACGAATTGCTGCGGTTGACCTTGTTGGCCCCGGACATCATTGAGCAGTTTCTGGCTGGCAGGCAGCCGAGGAGGCTCACCCTGATGTGGTTCCAGCGCAATGGCCTGCCCGTGGATTGGGTTGCGCAACGCGGGTTGATCGCCAGCTTCGAGGAGGATTAATGAGCACAAAGCATCGGGGACAGGTCAAGGGCAACGCGGTGACGTACAAACTGCCCTCGCCTGCTGGTGGCGTGCAGATGGAGACATTCCTGCCGTGGACCTTGGTGCGACGGGGACTGAAGAAGCAGGTCATCACGCCCTTGGATGCGCCGCAAACCTTCCTGCTAGAGGTCAAGCGTGAACGGCAGGTGCGCAAAACCACGCAGGACACCCCGTTTATGCGAGCACTCGGCCTCGCGCACTACTGGCAAAGACTGCTAGGTGAGCAGCGAGTAGCATCGGTGGCCGAGATTGCCGAGGCTGAAAGGATGCATGTGACGCTGGTGAGACGATTGCTCCGTATGACGCTTTTGGCGCCAGAGGCTGTGAAGCATCTTGCTGACTCACCTGATGCGACGTTGGAGAAGGTGATGCGCCGCCCCTGGCCCACCGAATGGAACGATCAAATGCGAGTGCTTTCTTCGACCCTATAACTGTGGCAAGCCTACATCTGTTCCATTGCGCTTGAACCATGTTGTCCCGCACGCCCCCCGAACTGCGTAAACACTACTTTAGTAGCAACAAATTTTTCAACTAAATTATACAGGGCTAATTTTGAAATACTATAAACCATAGTATGTATTTTTATCAAGGTCCAAGGGCCACATTGAACCTGAAAGTCAGTCATGAATCACTCTCTCTTGCGCCACACGCTCGATCGCGAAACCCTAGTTGCCCGCTTAGTGGAGTGGCAGCTTGACTTCCTTACTGGAGAAAACCACTACGGGAAGTTGATGCCGGCAGCCGCAGTTGGTCGCCCTGACCACCTAGCTTTATGCGTCATGGCAGAGGCTGGCAGTGATGCTGACGTTTACGAGCTCTCCCGCTGCGTGGGCAAGCTTGCGCATAGCTGGGCCCTAATGTCAGCTACGGTGTTCAGCGCAAGTCGAAAGCCCAGTGGTCAAGGAATCTAATGCCGCCCTTCTGTAATGGATGCGATGGGCTGTGGTTCAAGATTCTTTGAACCGGCAGCCGTACCCATCGTTAAAAGTGCAGTCCCCTAGCGAGTATCATCGTCCCCTAGGCATGCTCCACGTCCATGGGAAATCGGGCGCTTTTGTGCAGATAGCATTGACTCAGGGAATACTGGGGGAGGATCACAATCCCAACATGCAATCCGAGGTACTAGACGTGATGCATTCACAGCACTGAGTGTTATCATCGCTCGCATGAATTATGTTATTGCAATAGCTGCTTTTCTTGCATCGATGGTTGCATTTGCCCAAGACATTAGTTTTCGGGCACCAAGCATTGATACCCGCGA
>CAZQBH010000111.1:1988-2430 GCA_964591645.1 uncultured Pseudomonadales bacterium
AGTAGCACGGCTAGTTGCGAATGATTTCAAGCGATATTCACCCATCAACAAGTGCTGGCTGCGAGAGATAGATGGTAGAGATCAGTGCTACAAGGTTGCGCTGTATGCCGAGCGCGGAGAGCCAGGCAGCTATCGGAGCTACTTGGTGCTATCTGCCGCGCCACTGAATGAGCGCGGGATTAGAGAGGCGGGCTGTCAAGCGTGCGATGGGTATGTTTCTGTCTATGTGATAGACGGCGATAACTGGAAGGTCGCAAGAAAGGGAATTGATATAAAAGCTGGCGTTGCTGGGGCTGGTGCAAACGCTTGGGAAATAGCTAAGTTTGGCGATACTTATGCGTTTGCAACAAAGTCACACGAGCATGCTGATTACGAGTCAACAGAAGGGTTGTCGCGTTGCTCGCAAGGCGCATGCGTTGAGCCTTTTTATACAATTGCAGAG
>CAZQBH010000112.1:0-1712 GCA_964591645.1 uncultured Pseudomonadales bacterium
TACTATCAACTAAGTTGGAAAATCCAGTCGAGTCACACGCCTGTCCACCACTACCATCATAAATATTTCCGCTCACCGGCACCTGACAATCCCAGACTTTCCATTCCCTATTGGCAGATACCCAACCTGTTGTCTTTGCGTTAGCGTCAGTAATATTTATTTCTATTGGATAAGTTCCAGTATCGTTACTTCCGCTCGCAAAATCAATTGTTTTTTTATAAGTGGCAGTCATATATGATCCCGAATCAAAAATCATCGGATATGTAGTTCCATTCCATCTCATAACAACACTTGTAATATTGTCATACCCGTTACCGTCAAAAACGGCTGCCGAAAAGATAATTCTTCTGGAATTTGAGCTGTTATAAAGTGTCGATTCACAAATGTGATTACGATTATTAACGTCAGCCGAAACAAAAACACTATCGGCAGAACTTATCGCTAAATCAGTAAGGGTGGGAGTATAGCAGGTTAAAGCGCCTACGCAGTTACCACCACAAGTGCCGATACATATCTGATCCGAACACAGATTCGTTCTACAAGAATCATTTTCACAAGTTGGAGAACAAGCAGGATTAGGAGTCGGCTGAGCCGCAGTAGTAGGATTCGCTGCCCCACCACCACAGGCACTGCAGCTATGGCCGCTCTCACAACCAACTATACTGCCACAATTATCACTACAGTCAGCCAAACCGCATACATTTGTACAAGAAAAAGGTTGACATGCAGCTGTTGGCTGTACTGCAGGTGTACCAGCTGCTGGGCAATAACCACACTGTATAGAGTCTGGAATATCACACTCTGGTCCGTGACATTTCAAACTACAACTATACGGATAGCACGTTATACACTTAGTAACAGTATCCCCGGGATTATCACACTTATAAAACTCACAGGTTGTCTTATTACAGTAAAATGGGTGGGCTGTTGAACATGTGTCGTCGTAAACATAATCGCACGTATCAACAATCGTCGGAGATGCAGGAGGTGCCACGCAGCTACATACATAACCACTACTCTTACATAAATACCCGTTATCACAAGAACCCGCACACACATTATACGCATAATACGAACACGAATGAACCGCTTGGATTGTGTTTCTAACATCCACCCCCGTACCAGGAACACGCATTTTTAGATACGAAAACATAAAAAAAGCTGCTCCAAATAAAAAGACTATTTTTATAAATTTATTTCTTTTTTTCATCTATCTCTGTTTCCACAAGTCCTATGGCCATTGTTAATAACAAATATAACCCCGCTCTCATTTAGTCTCAAAACTACCTCATCGCCCGGACAAAAGCCATTCACCCAGTTTTTATCCATATTATCAGTTACAGAAACAACATCTCCAATCGTAACAAGACTATTTACCAACATGATTGCCTTTGATAAATCAATATTAACTTGCCACCTCTTGTCCTTAACATTGAAATCTAAAACACCTTTCTCCGAATCCCAAGAATTAACCGAACCGACAAGCTGCACAACGCTTACTTTATTGCCATTCCTATCTGTAGTAAGCATCGTTGGTAATTTTGAAGTAGTTGTCTCAATAGATTTGTCTCTGATAATGCTCACCTTTGTTGAATTTTTTACCCCATATTTTGCCAACAACCACCACCCAACCCCCAGACCCAAAACCAAAAACAAAACGTACCACCATTTCATTAAAAAAAGTATAAAGACAACATCCTTTAAAAGCAACA
>CAZQBH010000112.1:1722-2427 GCA_964591645.1 uncultured Pseudomonadales bacterium
TATACAAATTATTACTCATTTGGATACATCACCACCATTCCTGGTCCAAAAATGATTGAATTTCCGCCGTCATTATAAGCACCAAGGCTGTTTACCATGTCAATAACTTTTTGGTCCCACTTTATATCCGGCCTTTGAGACAAATCATTATATATGTACATCTCGGAAAAATACATATTATTCGCAGTCAAATCACCAAGAGAACTCATATTAGATGCCCCACCACTTGGGGAAACTAATAATATTGGACAATAAGTCAAATATGTAACACCTGGTATATCTCTTCTATCAGTGTTAATACAAGGAACCGGATAGATTGTTCCAGAATGTTCAAACCAGAAAAAAGTCAATTGGCCTTCAAGTGAAGGTTTCGTGCCAGGGAAAGGGGCAGCGTCAAAACCAGTAATAGAGCTACCCGTCATATACAAGTTAAGATTTAACGGTCTGTCCGCAACCGGACCCAAAGCTGGTGCCAATTCTTCCAAAAACCATTTATCAAAAGCAGCCCTATCGATAAAAGGATCAGGCGCTTGAACAAACTCACCAGGATTAATAAGTAAATATTCGTAGCTTTGTGGAAAATTATGAAGCAGCTCCCGGTTAATCTCATAACTTGGTAAAACTCTTTCCCACTGTCCAGTTTGCATGTTCAATCTCTCGGCAACAGCCCAATTGGGATCTCGTCTCACTGGAATTCCATTTTCC
>CAZQBH010000113.1:0-2038 GCA_964591645.1 uncultured Pseudomonadales bacterium
TTTCAATTACGTTGGCCCAATTGATGGCCATGACCTCGAATCGTTGATTCCGACGTTGCAGAATATGAAAAATCTCGAGGGGCCGCAGTTTCTTCATGTCGTCACCAAAAAAGGGCAGGGTTACAAATTGGCTGAAGCAGATCCCGTGCTTTACCACGGCCCTGGTAAATTCAATCCCGCTGAAGGAATTAAGCCCGCTGCTCCTGGTAAAAAAACATACACGCAGGTATTTGGCGATTGGTTGTGCGACATGGCGGCGCATGATCAAAATCTGATCGGTATCACGCCTGCGATTCGTGAAGGTTCTGGCATGGTCGAATTTGAGCAGCGCTTCCCGGAGCGTTACTATGACGTTGGTATCGCCGAGCAGCATGCTGTGACTTTTTCTGCCGGGTTGGCCTGCGAAGGCCTCAAGCCGGTGGTGGCGATTTATTCGACTTTTTTGCAGCGTGCTTACGATCAATTGATCCACGATGTTGCCTTGCAAAATCTTGATGTCACTTTCGCGCTTGATCGTGCTGGTTTGGTCGGCGCTGATGGCGCTACGCATGCTGGCAACTATGATCTCGCCTATTTACGTTGTATTCCTAATATGGTGATCATGGCAGCATCGGACGAGAATGAGTGCCGCAAAATGCTCTCAACAGCCTTTCAATATCCAGGCCCAGCCGTAGTACGATATCCGCGTGGCGCGGGTGTTGGGACTGTGGTTGAAAAAACCTTGGAGACATTACCAATTGGCAAAGGGGAGGTTCGACGCAACGGCAAAAATATTGTCATTCTTGCTTTCGGTACAATGGTTGCTCCTGCATTGGTTGCGACTGGCGCAAAGTCATGAAGTTTGTGTGACTGTTGAGGAAGGTTGTGTCATGGGTGGTGCCGGTGCTGCCGTTGCTGAAGAGTTGGCTAAGGCCGGTATTGTGAAGCCGATATTGCATCTAGGTTTGCCTGATCAATTTATTGATCATGGAGATCCCGCTGGATTGTTGGCTGCTTGCGGATTGGATGCTAAAGGGATTGTCGCTGCGGTGCAGCAGCGTTTTGGTCCAGGGGAGCCGCGCTTGGTAGTCAATAACACACTCTAAAATCCATGCGACAAATCATTCTCGACACTGAAACTACGGGGATTGATCCGCGTAACGGTAACCGTATTATCGAAATCGGTTGCGTGGAAATGCTCAATCGCCAACTGACCGGTCACAATTTCCATTACTACATTAATCCTGAACGGGACTCAGAAGAAGGTGCCCTGAGGGTGCACGGTTTGACTACCGAATTTTTAAGTGATAAGCCAAAATTTTCCGAGATTGTTAATGAGTTTCGTGCCTATATCCTAGGTGCCGAACTCATTATTCATAATGCCCCCTTTGACGTTGGTTTTCTCAATGCTGAATTCGATCGTCTCAATTTGCCTAGTTTTGATACGCAAGTTGAGAACATTATCGATTCACTCGTCATGGCCAAACAATTGCACCCCGGGAAGCGTAATTCACTTGATGCTTTGTGTGATCGTTACAGCATTTCGAATGCGCATCGTACTTTGCATGGAGCATTACTTGACTCGGAGTTGTTAGCAGAGGTTTACCTGGCAATGACACGGGGCCAGGAAAGTTTAACAATTGATTTTGTTGAGCCAGCAACCAACATTGATACGAACGCTGTTAACGCGACTATCACTTTGGCTGAAATCTTGGTTTTGCCACCGTCCGCAGAAGAGTTAGTCGAGCATGAAGCTTTACTCGACAAGTTAGATAAAGAATCACGAGGCACTTGTGTGTGGCGCGCCAGATAAATGTTGGTCAACGCCAGCGCGGTAAAGGCACGACATGCATTCTTAGCCAGGCCGCGATAGCGCACCTTGGTAAAACCCCACAGCCACTTGAGACTGGCCGGCCAGGTTGAACCAATGCTGCAGGAAGTGAATCCGCAGCATGCGTTCCAGTCCGTTATCAATTTCTCTTCCATTCGATTAGCAACGAATTTGAGTCAATATAGCAAACGCCCTATAAAATGATTCATTACAAATGGCGAACCATGG
>CAZQBH010000113.1:2048-2376 GCA_964591645.1 uncultured Pseudomonadales bacterium
AAGAAAGCGTGTTTCACCGCTGTTGATTTTTTTACAGGCTGGAAAAGCCAAATTGCTGCTCGATTCGTTCGTAATGAGCAATGGCAACGCCTTCAGGTCATCTTCGCGCCTTTAGGCTCTCTTGACTATGTTGGATTGCTCGACGCACTGCCTCTGTCGTGCGGGCGCTTCCATGCGGTGTTTGTTCCGTAACGCCTCTTTTTAAGAGCGAGATACAATACACCAGCATACTGTGGGACTAAACATCTAAGATGTGTGCAGGTATTCGTTCTCCTTGAGGTAGATCAGATTGGTATTTGTTGTTCGAGGGGGATACTTGTTTGTAGTG
>CAZQBH010000114.1:0-2306 GCA_964591645.1 uncultured Pseudomonadales bacterium
AAAGCAAAAAGCATATCTTGATATTTTAAGCTGGTAAATAGTTGTTCAACTCGATCAATATCATTCCATAGCGCATACATGCCACCGATAAGTGAACCAGCGCTCGCTCCGGCAATGGCGTCAATCGAAAACCCATGTTTGACTAATGATTTAATGACTCCGATATGAGCCAAGCCTCGCCAACCACCACTGCCTAGCGCTAACCCTAATTTATGTTGTGTTTGTAACGACATTATTGGTTTTTGTCTTTAAAATTAGTTTATCTAATGTAAGCGGTGAAAGCCAGGAAATTATTTCTAGGGTAAATATTGATAATTCGAAAGCGCACGGTATTTGATTTGTAATGAAATATGCACCCAGTCCGACCAACGCCGCACTTCGTAATGTTTCACCAAATAATTGCGTTTGCGTTTTGCGAACAATGTTTTCGGGAAAACCCGCAGCTCTGGCCAATTCGGTTTTTTTGGCGATTGGTCGTATATCAAGCCATAGAATGGTAAAGAAAGTAGCCAAAGCGGTAATCGTATTAAATCGTGGGTTAGGATGACCTACATCACCAGTAAAAATTCCAATGTGTACCGATGTGGGAAAATGACGCAAGAGTATCCAAGCAACTAACATTAAAAACAGGCTTGAACCTAAAAACCATGTAATTGGTTGTGCCAATTTTTTAGTACTACCATCTTCATTCCTTGATTTTTTTTGGTACAGTTTGGTTGCCCAAGAAACTAATATGGTGATGACAATTATTACCAGACTAACCACACCGACCATATGAAGGCCAAAATCTCGTGTTTGGGTGACGACTGGGTAGGGAAGTTTAGACCAGACATCTTTGATTGGATAATCCGGATAACGAACCCAAGAGTATAGCAACCACGGATCAAGTTTTTTGGTATAAAAATCAGTTAAAAACAACCGTCCGATTGAAACATATGAAGTCAGTTGAACAAAAAAATCTACCAAATAATACAAAATAATTTTATTACCAGTCTTGGCACTTTTCTTAATGAGAAAACTTTGCTCCCCTTTTGATTCAAGTTCATCTACTTTGGCCTCAAAATCTTTAATGTGTTGTGATTTGGTTAAATTAATAATCCGAAAAGGAATTAACAGGAGCGTTTGAAAAATTCCCAACATGATAACCGATATCCACATTGAATGGGTCAAACTATAAAAGAAAAAAACAAAGGAACCGTAAAAACGCATTGTTTGGCGGGAGAAAAAGGCCCAAGCCAGGAACATAAGAAACAGACCGGTAAGAATAGTACGAAATGGAGGTAATGATTTTCTAAGAGAGAATTGGGGTGATATCTGGACGTCTGTCATACGTAGGTTTTAGTAACTGGCATGACGAATGATTTCAATCCTATTGAGCGGCCAATAACGGAAAAAGACTTTTCCGACAATTAGTTTCATCTCCACGGGGCCCCAATAGCGTGAATCGCTGGAGTGGGGGCGATTGTCACCACAAACAAAATAACTTCCTTCAGGGACGGTAATAGGACCATGCTGGGTATATGGACCTGCTTGTGTCAGAACCGAATCATCTAAATACTTTTCAATCAATTGTTCGCCATTAACATACAGGTGATTGTTTTTTACTTCTACCGTGTCTCCAGGTAACCCAATAACGCGTTTGATGAAATCGCAGCCTGAACCGTCTGGGCATTCAGCGGCGGGAGGAGCTTCAAAAACGACGATGTCCCCCCGTTTGGGGGTACCGATTTTATACGATATTTTGTCGGTCATTAAATATTCAGCATTATGGAAATTTGGTTCCATAGACTGACCATTCACTTGATGCGGTTGCATGATAAATAAATACAAAATAAGGAAAATTGAAAGCGCGACGACAACGGTCTCAATGATATCGATAAAAAAATACCCGGCATCTTGAAGAAAAGACATAGTTATTTACCTTACTTATATGGCTTAAGTATGCATCATCTGTCTTTTCTGATGCAAGGGACATGTTTTGATAATCTGGCGTGGTGCCAAGAGTAGGGATCGAACCTACATATCGTGTTTTTCAGACACGCGCCGTGACCACCTTGGCTATCTTGGCATTTTGGTTATTTTAACGTATTTTTTGTGGACCTGACAGGGCTCGAACCTGTGACCTTTCGGATGTAAACCGAACGCTCTAACCAACTGAGCTACAGATCCTGGCTTGGTTCACAGATCATAATTGTGTGCCGAGGACCCTCCTTCGCATAAAGCTACGGAAGGGTGCATACCTCTGCTGTGCCGAGGACAGGACTTGAACCTGCAAGGGTGTCCCCACACGCGCCTCAAGCGTGCTC
>CAZQBH010000115.1:0-1340 GCA_964591645.1 uncultured Pseudomonadales bacterium
ATATTTATCATCTCGGAATGGACTGAGCCAGTGTCAGTCCCCACACCTCTTTAGCTCCAGCCCGCCTTAATACTTTGGCGCATTCATTCAGAGTAGAACATGTAGTTGCCACATCATCAATCAGAAGAATTTGTTTCGGGACATGTTTTGCTGTAACCGAGAAAGCTTGAGACAAATTTTGACGACGGATTGCTCCTGTCAGTTTCATCTGAGGATTTGTTTTTTTATGTCTAACCAATAATCTATTTTGATATTCCCATCCCCACCCAAGCGCTAATCGTTCGGCTATTACCTCGGCCTGATTAAACCCGCGCCACTTTTTTCGTGATATATGGAGTGGTATTGGAACAATAGTCCATGAATGGAGAAACAGTTGAGGATGATCAGCTTTGGAGAGAATAAGTTCTGTCAGGGTATCCGCCAAATCTTTGACAAAAACATATTTGAATTTTGTAACAATCTTTGGCATTAAACCAGCGTATGCATAACAGCTGATCAAACCATCTAACGAACAATGCACCTTGCAACGAGGATGCGTGTGACCGTACAAACTGGGCCGACGACAAGCTGGGCAATACAAATTAAACAAGGGAGAAAACGTATTGATACAATCGGGACATAGATATGATCCTAGTTCACCACAACCAATACATTTTTTTGGGAAAAGAAAACCCAAGAGATCCATGCCCCTATTATGATATAGTTGACTCATGGAAAACCAGTTCCCCGATGCACAAACCGCTCCTCTCATGGACGAACCTCAGCCTGTAAAACAACCCACACCCGAAGAAGAGTTGTACACCTGGAATGCTCCGGGACGGATATTTAAACATCGCAGCCGAGAATTTTATACCACGGTAGGTGCGCTTGTGCTCCTTCTATCAATCATTCTTTTTTTCACCAAAGAATTTCTCTTGATTGGAGTAATTTTAGCCATGGGGTTTGTATCCTATGTGTTGGCGTCCGTACCGCCTGAAATGGTTGAGCACACGCTAACGAATAAAGGGGTTCGAACCGGAGGAAAACTATATCCTTGGAATGAGCTTGGCCGCTATTGGTGGGGAGAAAAATGGAAACAAACGTATGTAACCATTGAAGCACCGGGGAAAATTCCTAGCGTGTTGATCCTGGTTAACGGGGAAGGTGAAAAAGAAAAAGTTGATGCTATCATCAAAACATATTTGGTAAATGAAAAACCGCAACCTACCTGGTTTGATAATGCCGCCAAATGGCTTCAAGAAAAAATCCCACTGGAGAGCGAATAGTTGTCCCCCATTTTGGCCTGGCATGATACAATAACCCCGCGTTTTATTTTTTGCGCTCGTAGGCCAACGGATAGA
>CAZQBH010000115.1:1350-2281 GCA_964591645.1 uncultured Pseudomonadales bacterium
TTCAGTTTGCGGAACTGATAATGCAGGTTCGATTCCTGCCGGGCGCACTTTGTCCCGACCCAACACCACGTTGGACCTCGGGATTTTTTATAGAACCTTGATACAATGACCTTGACAACATACTTGGAGACGTCGCATCGACCCAAGGCCAGTGTTTCGAAAAACTAGCCCTGTCAAGTTGACGGGGTCGTGGGTTCTGCTATACCCTCCAGCACTTTATAATACATGTGTCACTCAAGCCAAAAAGTTATTTTTTGGAGACGTCGCATAGCGGCAATTGCACTAGTTTCGAAAACTAGATCCCGAAAGGGATTCGTGGGTTCGAGTCCCACCGTCTCCGCAACAGGGTCTTGGTTGCTCCAAGACCCATCTACTATGATGAATTAGATTGATGTATCTTGCTATAAAACCAAGAGAAATCGCAAGTATCCCAAAGATAGCCTAGAGTACTGAAAATCGCTGAAATCCCTCTCAAGGTATTTGCTCCAGGTTCTAAGCTTTTTGATTTAGGTATTAAGGGCTTAGAAGACTGGACTTTATCTCTGACCAATTAACGTCTTCAATACTTTTAGAAATGAGGATGAAATTATCCCGTGCTGGCCCAGTATAAGCCTTACGTATTGCACCTCTTGCTCTACTGGTTAAAAGCCCTATTGGATCACGATGAATTATAGCTATCTTATTAGTCCTGTTGCCGTACAACCAATCGAGAATAGAATTGTTTACTCCCTTGTCACCAAAACTATATCCAGATACAACTAGATTGTTTGAATTAGTTAAAACCTCTCGAAATTTGTGAAAAATGTCACTAAAAATGTTGTCAGAGTACTCATATATTTTATTAAATGTCCCTATAAGTATTCGCGGTTCTTTCTCTGGCAAACTACTCATCAAACCACCGGTCTTTGATCTTGCGTGATCTATATCGTTG
>CAZQBH010000116.1:0-2250 GCA_964591645.1 uncultured Pseudomonadales bacterium
CAATTAATTTTTCAACAATAATATTTTTGGAGATAATGTTGGTAGCTGAAATAAATCCAGTTTTGATTTTGGCGCTAGCGATTTGCCCAAATTGAGCAATTCGAGTGACGGTGTTGCCAAGAGTATCAGTGAGAGAATAGGTAGCAGATTCAATTTCGTTTTTGGCATCAGTGTAGCCAAGAGAGGCGAGAACTTCGGGTGAAATATTGTAACCAACGTTGATTTGGCCAGTGGAGGTAAGAGAAATGTCGGGGTCGTACCAAGTGGCTGAAATAAAGGCCATAATTTTTCCGACATATTTTCCGTCGGGAAGTTGATAACAAGGTTTAAGAGTGTTTTTACCATCATCTTCGGGCCATGATATAGAATCAAGAGAGGAAACTTTAATACAAGTTGAACTTGAAGGAGTGAAAGATTCAAGAGCCTTGCCGACGATTGGTCCGGCGGTAACAGCTTTGGAACCAACCCCGGGGAGATTAGAAGTACTGATGGAATCAGCTAGATTTATTTGTCCATTTTCGTTGGTAACTATAACTGGGACGGCTCCAGTAAGGGCGACTGGGGCTTTTTCATTGATGTACTCGGTTTTAGTACTCAAACTGATTTGGTCTTCACCATCAATATCCATAATAGCACCGGGTTTGGTAGAAATGACACCAAGAAGGGTTTTATTGTTGTTTGAGCTGGAAACTGCGGTAAGAGGATCGGTACTCCCAATGCTGACAATTGAGCCACGATTGGCTTTGCCTGATATTAGGTAATTTTCGGCCAAATCTCCACCAGAAAGATTGCCTTTTTTGGCTTTGACATCGGCTATTTCGATTCCAAGGTTATCGTCGATAACCGACAGTTCTTGTGATCCGACAGTTAAGAGTGAAATCATAGCTCCAAGACTACGGGCTCCTTCTTCTGCTTCTTCTCTGGTTTTTCCTTGTGCCATTAATTCTTTGACTTCTTGTTCTGTTGGGATATATCTGACAAAATCAGGCAAACTTTTATGATTAATACCTCCATCTGCTTTGTTTTTTATTTTTTTGATAGCTGACATTGCACTTCCTTTGTAACCGGGGGTCATGTCGTAGAAGTTTTGGGCATAAACATGAGCAAATGCCCCATAAGTGTAATGACCAACCCAACCGCTCAAGTGGGAGGAAGAATATATATCACCCGAAGTAAAATAGGAACCAATTGATAAAGCACCATCAATTGTTGAGGTTCCAGAATTGGGAAAGTTGATATAAGCATTCGGATTATACATTCCAAGTACTACTCCGCCGGAGGAATCACAGACGCCAGAATTATTGCCAGTACACATAGATCCGTATGAATATACTGATGTGGCTGCGGAATATGTTCCAGCATTAATATTTGCCCAATCGACATTGCGACCAGCCCCGTGGAGGGTTGAATTGAGGAGTAGCGCCCCGGTGTTAGTGATATAAGCATTATAACCACCAGCTCCACTTCCAAAGTACATTGTCCCGCCACGAGAATAATTGAAATAAGTTCCACCACCTGAAGGACCATCAATGTGAAGATTACTAGATACAGTCATTGATCCTAATGAGCCAGCGGTGGAACCATATACATAGAGACCTCCCGCAGTTCCATTGGAACTTCCGGTAGTTATGCTGCCGCCAACAACTAAATTAGTATTTGATCCTCCAAAAGTAGTATTCCCTAGATGGAACTGATTACCGGAAATACCTAAGTCGTGAGAAGTAGATTCGTCTGTTCCCCCAAAACGGTAAAAATAACCATTTGGCAAATGGGGGTTTGTGTTAAGCATAAGATGGCCATGATCATCTTTTATGCCAGCGTGGGGGTTTCCTCCCCATTCCGTAAATGTGCCAATCATAATACCATCGCCGGCTGTGGTTTCAACCTCAAGTTTTGCTCCTGGTGCTATTGTTCCGATGCCGACGTTGCCGTCTTTATTTATCCTCATTCTTTCAGTTGCAGTGCCGACTGTAGTGTCTGGACCTGGATGTGTGAAGAAGCTTAAAGCTGTTCCATTATACCAATTAGCACCTTCATTGATTCCCGCAATATAGGTATTTGTAGATACCCCATTGTATCCAACGACGGTAGGACCAAACCCAATTTTGCCATTAATTCCATAAGAAGTGTTAGTAGATGGCCGAATAACAAGATCACCTCCACTAATGGAAAGTTTTTCATTTGGAGTTGTATTGCCAATACCGACGTTGCCAGTGTTAGTGATTCTCATTAATTCAGTTAAGGTTCCGC
>CAZQBH010000117.1:0-1343 GCA_964591645.1 uncultured Pseudomonadales bacterium
TACTGGCCGGTGTGGTAATAGTAACGTTTCTTTGGAACGGTATGGAAATAGATACACTTTGGGTTAATGAAGCGTATCGTGGTCAAGGATTGGGAACAAAGTTGATGAATATGGTTGAGGAAGAAGGTAAAAGACGAAAATGTAGAATTGCCTATACGAACACTTTTTCCTGGCAAGCACCTGAATTTTACAAAAAATTAGGGTATTCACTATTCGGTAAGTTAGATAATTTCCCTGAAAATTGTTCTTTGAGTTATCTCATGAAGTTATTGAGGTAATTGACCATATTTCAACATTTCTTAGCGAAGTCAGCCCAAACTGCACCGCCTCGTCAAAGGCTGGTAAAATACAGCAAGAGTTACGAACTAAAGACTAATCAATCATTGGAAAACATATATGGACTATAAAGCACTTGTATTTGATCTTGATGGCACTGCAATTCCAAAGAGACCTGATGGAATGCCATCCAGTGTTGTAGTTGAAGCTGTGCGAGAGGCAAAAAAAGTTTGCACTGTTTCAGTTGCTACTGGTCGTCCATATTCATTATGCCAAAAAATTGTTGATGCTCTTGAGATTGATGATCTGTGTATTCTAAATGGTGGTACCCACCTCTATTCACGAAAATCCAGTGATTATGTCTGGAAACAGGAAATTGATGAGTTAGTATTGCAAGAGCTATTTTTTAAGCTCAGGAAATTTGGGAAATATGATGTGGCTGATGAAAAAAGGCTGGAGCGAGTACCACTTAGCCAATATATTACCAGTGAGCCCGTAGCCTTATCTTGCATTTTTTCGACTACAAAAGCAGATTCAGAGGAAATTAAATCAATAGTAAACAGCTTTGGGTCGATAACAGCAAATTCCACCTCATCTTGGAAGGAAGGAACATTTGATGTTCATATCACCCATGAATTAGCGACTAAAAAACATGCCCTTCAGTCATTATTATCTAGGATAGATGTCGATATTGATCAAACCATGGTAGTAGGAGACGGAGGTAATGACTTGCCATTATTTGAACTTGCTGGATTAAAAGTAGCTATGGGAAACGCAGAAGAGGTATTAAAAAAGCAGGCGAACTGGATTGCTCCATCCGTTAATGATGATGGTCTAGCAGTAGCAATTAAAAAATTTATTCTAAAACAGCCTGGCTATTAATTTGGTTAATCCTGCTCACCCTTAGTCTTGCTAGCTAAAATTAAAGGTTGGAGATCCGGACTTATTACAGAATTCTTTGTTTTAAGTATTTTTTGATTAGCTTGAGATCTTTTAAGGATAAAGTGGTTTTTACTGCGGGAGCTGGGGCATTTTGATTAATTGCATTTATATAACGTGTCATATCT
>CAZQBH010000117.1:1353-2177 GCA_964591645.1 uncultured Pseudomonadales bacterium
GAACGAAGATCTGATTCAAGTAATGCACATTCGGTCGAAGAGAATCTGGTAATTTTTGTCGGAGCAGTTTTATTCTCATTTATACTATTTATGTAATCCAAAACATTGGGAATATTTTCAGTTACAGTGTTTTTTACCCGACCCACTGCTCCTGGTCCAAAACCCAGATAGTCTTTTCCTTGCCAAAAACTTATATTATGGATGCATTCATATCCGGGTTTGGCAAAATTAAGCTCCTCATAGTGTCGGTAACCTGCTTGCTGCAACAGTAACTGAACAATGCTGAACTGATGAACAATATGGGTTTCGTCTTGAACCAGATGTTGCCTACCTAGTGACGTGCCTTCATGAATTTCTAACGGATAGACAGCAATGTGGGATGGTTGTAGTACCATAGTCGTCTCGATATCCTTCGTAAGAATTTCATCAGATTGCCCTGGATACGCAATAATGTGATCGATATTAATATTGGTTAATCCTGATTTTTTGGCTTCATAAACGTAATTGGTTAACTGCTGGTGATCAAATTGCCTGCCCATATGGTTCAGAATAGACGGATACCAGCTTTGAATACCTATACTGAGTCGATTAATACCAATATGACGCAAAGCCTGCGGATCAAGTCGAATGACTGAATCGGGGTTGGCTTCGAGAGTGATCTCGACGGGATTTTGCTGATTTTTGGAAAGAATTCCGGCCAGAATTTGTGTTAGTTGGTCGATAGTGAGTAATGATGGAGTGCCACCCCCAAAATAAATGGTTTCATACGAATCTTCAGGTAAATGCACCTTTATATCGTCCACTAATGACTTACAAAATGCTGT
>CAZQBH010000118.1:0-2144 GCA_964591645.1 uncultured Pseudomonadales bacterium
TTTAGTTGACCACCAATAGAATGTATCTTTGCTTCCCGATTGTTTTTGCGTTTCATGTCCCTTATTTTGCCATATAGTACGTTCTTCTTTCGAAGCTTTATGAAATCCTAATTTATTATCACGACAAAATTCACCGGTTATTCGCCTAAATGTTGGCGATAAGTTTGCACCTAGCATATGCATAGATCTAAGATCGTTCGGATTTCTATAAATCTTCCACAACAAGAAATGAGCGATGATATGCTCTCTGACGGTTAAATAAGTGAAATTTTCTTCAATATCACTACCTCCAGCGTGGCGAGGAATTATGTGATGTTTATGTAATCCAGATCCTTTAGAATACAAAGGTTTAGCTTGCTTTTTTGTCAAGCATAGATTATTATACGTTAATAAATACATTTAGCTGATACTCCGAGTTTGTATTAGAGTAGATGGGATGGCCGTCCGCGATCTACATTTTATTTATCATTTAGGAAATTAATATGTGGCAAGAAAAAGAAATCTCAATAGGCGAAATTAAAGACCTTCTTGATGAATATGAAATTGAAGTTGAATCCCCTGACGGGTGGGTTCCTGTTAATTTTTTCGTAGATAAAGGTATGTGGGATGAATACATTGTCACTACTGATAATGGGTTTACAGTAATATGCAATGAAAATCATCTTTTTAAGACAACTGCAATAGGTTGGCTTACCGCAAGAGAGATAGAGAATTATAATTACTATAATCATACTAATATATATCTAGAAACAATTAAGGGCCCTTCAAAATGTGTAGTTTCACATAGCAATAAACAAGTTCCTATTATAGATATTAACGTAAATCACCAAAATCATAGATATTATACTAACGGCATTGAATCACACAACACTGGAGTAGGTAAGTCACTGTTCATGTGTCACTGTGCTGCAGCCGCCCTAGCAGCCGGACAGAACGTTCTTTACATCACCCTTGAAATGGCCGAAGAGAAGATCGCCGAGAGAATCGTCGCCAATCTTCTTGATGTCACCATTGAAGACCTCTACATGCTTTCGGCCGATGTATTTGCCAAGAAGCATAAGGCCTTCCGGGACAAGACACCAGGCAGACTGATCATCAAGGAATATCCAACGGCTTCTGCCGGCGCCGCTAACTTTAGACACCTACTAAACGAACTTCGTATTAAGAAGAACTTTAAGCCAGATGTTATCTTTATTGACTACCTGAACATCTGTTCTTCCTCTCGTATCAAGCAATCTGCTAATGTTAATTCTTATACTTACATCAAGGCTATTGCTGAAGAACTAAGAGGTCTGGCTGTTGAATTCAACGTGCCTATTATGTCGGCCACACAGACTAATAGAACCGGTTATTCTAACTCTGATGTTGATCTAACAGATACTTCTGAGAGTTTTGGTCTTCCTGCTACTGCAGATTTCATGTTTGCTCTAATCCAAACAGACGAACTCAAGGCTCTAAATCAGATGTTAATCAAGCAACTCAAGAACAGATTTAGCGACCCAGAACGAATGAAAAGATTCGTTATCGGGGTTGATAAATCTAAGATGCGGCTGTATAATCTAGATACATCAGCACAGTCTGATATTATGGATGAACCGACTGCAGCCTATACAAGCAGCCCTCCACCTTCGTTCAACAAAGACAAGTTCAAGGATTTTAAGTAATGCAGAATATTATCTTTATTGACTATCGGGACTGCTATTATTCTCGTATCAAGCAATCTGCTAACGTTAACTCCTATACTTGTATCAAAGCTATTGCTGAAGAACTAAGAGAATTGACTGCAGAACTCAATATGCCTATTATATCAGCCACACAAACAAGGATTTTAAGTAATGCAAAATTATCGTTATGAGAAGATGCCAGATCGCACTTTCCAAGTCAAGGAGATGAAGACAGAATATATCATGTCTTCTGGCATGGAATACCAGGCGGCTAAAGATATGGCAAAGCGTCTGAATGGCGGAATGGGTTTTGGTGGTTGGACGCCAGCCTTCTTCCTGATTCGGCCGGAGATTTCGGTGAATGAAAATGCCTAAAAGAATCCCTATCACCACTGCAAAAATGGTTGCAGAAAAACATAATTTGTCTCAGGTCGTGCTGTTAGGTTGGGATGGAGAATTGGCTCACGTAGTTACGTATGG
>CAZQBH010000119.1:0-2141 GCA_964591645.1 uncultured Pseudomonadales bacterium
TGAGAGCCAATAATTTTGACATTTTGACGGTTGTAACAAATTGATTGTTTAATGACAGCCCAGTTTATAGCCGGGGAAAAACAGGCAAAGGAAGTGAGGAAAACTGTTTTTCCGGAAGCGGCCAGACCAGCAGCAATGGCGGCGGCATTAGATTCAGCGACACCACATTCGATATAACGACTTTTGAAACGAGCGACAAATTTGTCCAAATAAAGAGAGGGGCGAAGACCGATATCAACCACGTAAAGATTTGGATTTTTAATTGCTAAGTCGAAAAGGGTTTCGGCAAAAGCCAAACGCATGGATTGAGTTTTAGTATTGCTGGAGTTCATTTTTGGCTTTTAAATAAATATCTTCAGGAAGTTGTTTAACGTCGTGGTATTCAAAATTATTTTCCATAAAGGAAATTCCCTTGCCCAGAGTAGTCAGGGCAATAATGCAGGCGGGATAAATAGTTGATGATTTGGCTGTTTTTAAGGCTTTATCCAGAGCAGCAAAATTGTGGCCATCAATGGTAGTGACAGTCCAACCGAAACGAAGATATTTGGCAGCTAATTCATCCAAGGGCATCATATCTTTAGTGGCACCGCCAAGTTGGTAGCCATTGCAGTCAATAATATTGATCAAGTTACCCTGATGATATTTATTAGCAAAAGCAACGGCTTCCCAAATCTGACCTTCGTTGTGCTCGCCATCAGTGGTAAGACAAAGAGTGTGATGGTTTTTATCACCCAGAGCTAGGCCAGCGGCAAAGGAGAGACCCTGACCAAGAGAACCGGCAGCGTATTCAACACCGGGAGTATCCAGGTTGGAGTGGCCCTGAAGACGGGAATTAAATTGAGAATAGGTGAGTAGCTCTTCGTGAGGAAATTTCCCCTGTTGAGATAAAACAGCGTAGAGAGCCGGACAAAGATGAGCAGCCGAAAGAATAAAGTGGTCTTTATCAAAGTTAAAAATACCCGAATTATAGAGAGAAATTAAAATATCTATGGAGGATAGTGAGCCGCCAATATGACCGGAGCCAGCGTGATTGATCATCTCCAGAATATCGAGACGAAGAGAACGGGCAAGAGGGTGCAACGGATGTGATTTTTGGGCAGAGAACAAGGACATAAATAAGTATAAGGCAAAAATAACTTTTTATGGAAATTATGTTAAAGTATCGGTACCGATGGAAGAATTGGTAGATAAATATCAGAAAAGCGTGGCGGGTTTTGTCAGACAGAAGGTCGGAGACGAAGATGTGGTGGAAGAATTAACCCAGGATATTTTACTAGCGGCTTATAAAGCAATGCCAAGTTTTAATGGAAAGTCCAGTGAATTTTCTTTTATTTGCGGAATTGCGAAACATAAAATTACGGACTACTACCGGAAAAAGAAATTGAAAACCGTTTTATTTTCGGTTAGTCCCAAATTTGAAGAAATTGCCACTGAAGCCCTGGAACCGGAAAGAGATGCTTTAAAAAACGAAATCAAAGAGGAAATAAAAAAGACAATGGAAGAATTGAGAGAAGATTATGAAAAAATCCTGCGACTTAAATATGTAGAAGACTGGAAAAGCAGTCAGATTGCCCAAGTAATGAAAATAAGCGTTAAAGCGGTGGAATCAAGGTTAATTAGGGCAAAAAGACAATTCCAGAAAATCTGGAATTATGATCAAAAAAAGAATAAAGAATTTGTTCCGATTGAGCAGCCTGATAAGTATTAGACAGGGGTATTTTTTGGGAAGGAATTGGTATAAGTTGATGAGTGAACCATATTTGTTGATAAATGATTTAAAGGAAAGTAAGGATAAATCGCAAATATTTTTGATCGGATTAACGGCGTTTACTCCCCTGTTTTTATATGCGTTTTTAAGAATAATTTACGATTTGATCCGTTATAAAAGCGTCGTGTTGGTGACCGGGGGAGTGTTTAAAGCAGCAATTTTAATTCAAGGAGTGATTTTAGTTTATTTAGCTTATTGGGTAATTAAAGTTTTAGGAGAAAAATAATGGAAGTAGTGAGACATTGGAGATTACGAAAACAGAGATATAGTTTGGTAGGTGAAGAATGTCCTTATTGTGAGGTAAAAATTTTCCCGCCCAGAGATATATGTCCAAGATGCGGCCATGGGACGTTAAAAAATAACTTACAAATGA
>CAZQBH010000120.1:0-2135 GCA_964591645.1 uncultured Pseudomonadales bacterium
TTGTATCCAGCGAGAAGACATTTAGTTGCTGCTTTGGTATCGATATCCTTTCCAGAGAGCATTTCCAGCACTTCTTCTACTAATATTTGAGGGTCTTGTTTTAAAAGTTTCCAGATAAAGCCTAGTAGTACAGCATTTCCCATAATCTCTGTACCACCATTTTCTAAGGCAATTTTTTCTGAATGAAGATAAACAATGTGAAGGTTGTTCTTTTGTATGTGTATTTCTTCTTCAGGAGTTAATTCAATTTCCTCTCCATCATGAATAACTACTCCATTTTCAGATAAGTTCGGAAGATATTTGTGAAAAGAGCCCTCAGACATGGTACACAGAATTTGATGTTTTCTTTTTGAAGAAAATATCTCTTTGTTTGAAACATCAACTTGGTAGGAAGCAATACCTCCTTTAATTAAAGAGGGATACTCTCTTGTGGAAAATGTATAAAGCCCTGTTCTATTTATGGATTGAGTTAACATCCTTCCAGCGGTATTTATTCCCTGCCCAGAAGCTCCTCCAAATTTTACAGCTAGTCTATTTGAGTTCATTTTTATTGATTACTATTCATTTCTCCAGATCCATTGAAAAGGACATAATTAAAGATGGAGAAATGTGCTCTATGTACAGGAATTATAGCTTCTTTAGATCTAAATACTCCATTGCAAGTTGCAGAGGAGCGAAGAATTAAGGTTTTGAAAAGAACTCCACAAGCCGCGGTTGGTTCGTATGTGAATCTAATTCTGCTGTTAATGGCTATTAATTGTGCCCTATCAAGATTTACACCTCCAGCCGGAATTTTCGGAATTTCCAATGTATCGGCTGGATCCCAACGAACGTAGTCTCCCTTTTTTTCGAAATTGGGACAATTTGTTGAGAGACAGTATGTCTCAGCATCAGAATAAACATAGTCTCTAATTGTTGCTTCTGCGAGAGGAGTTCTGAAAAGTTTGTTTAATGTAAAACCAGTATTGTCTGGTATATCTTCAGGTTGAAATTTGACATTAATTACACAAGAATCAGGAACAGCTTCATTCTCTGGAACTACAAAGGAGAATGCTTGGCCAGGTTCTACTTGATATACAGTATCGTTATCACCATAGAAAAGTTTTACTGTGTATTTGTTATTTGGTTCATCAAGACTACAAACAGTCAGTTTGTTGAAAAGATTGTCTCCCATATTCAACAAATTTCTTATATTATTCACACCGTCAGAGGCATATTCTTGATCAATAACTAATTTTGGAATTTCTCCTTCATTTGTATTCTGTAATATATAGTCAAGAATATTATCATTAACCTCTAATGCCTCAGCAGAATATCTCTCTTGTACTGTAGATCTTTTATCCCTTAATGATCTTGTGAAAATTGAAAACCCAATAATTGAAGAGATAACTAAAACTACCATAATAATGGCTAATGCTTGCCCAGAATATGTTTTTTTATTTTTCATAATATTCATATATTATATTATCACATTTTAAATCCAACATCTTGTTTGTATACCCTTGTGTCAGTTCCAAAGAAAAGTTCAGATATTTTTGCATATCTAGGTTCATAATTTACAATAAGAGTTGGTTGAGAAATATTCATTAAGCCAAGATTTCGTAAAATATTTATGGCATTCCCTGTATCTGATAGACCAATCAATCCGCCGTTTACAACAACTTGATCCTGTTGAATCCCTGGGTCCGTGTCTATTTCAGAGAGGATATCTATACCCCCCAGAGAAACAATGAAAGCATTAATGGTGTCTGTTCCAAAAGAGGTCACCCCTGATTTCGCTTTACCAATATTTACTTTTCCTGAAGTGAGGATAATCAACGCACTATCAGGGGAAGAAGGTGTTATATTTGCTTGAATATTTATATTCTTAGTAGTAAGAATTAAAATCTTTCCATTGAATGTTGTATCAGTTGAGAAAGTAAAGTCAGATGTGGGTTGACAGACACATATTTTCTTTATTGTTGATGCACATTGAGTTAAACAAAGATTCATATCTTCTGTATATACAGGATAGTTGAATTTCTTTTTATATAAATTAGCTCTTTCAACTAGTAAATCGTAAAAGGCTGTTTTATTCTGGTTGTTTCTATCAATAATATTTGTAATCGAAACAGGATTTCTTTCTTCACCATTAT
>CAZQBH010000121.1:0-2113 GCA_964591645.1 uncultured Pseudomonadales bacterium
GAGAGAAGAATGAGAATGGTTATCTTGAACAAAGTCAACATCAATACCATTTTCGGCAAAGACTTTTTTAGAATAGGTTTCCATAAAAAAACCACGGTCATCAGAAAAAACTTGAGGCTCAATAGTAACTATTCCATCGATTTTGCTTTTTATAAAGTTCATATTTTAATATTTAAAAAATAATTATTTTTTAAGACTGTTTAATTTTTTATAAAATTCTTCAGCTTCGGCTTTGGTTTCTTGCCACCAAGAAGTGTTGGTGGTGTACCAATCAATAGTTTGTTGAAGTCCGGATTCTAGATCATATTTTGGTTTCCAACCTAACTCTTTGTTAATTTTATCCCAATTAACGGCGTAATTATCATGAGCTGGACGATCAGCAACGTATTCTAGTGATGACTCATCTTTGCCCATAAGTTTAAGCATGAGTCTGACTAATTCCATATTGGAAGTACCTTTCTTTAACCCCCCAATACAATAAGTTTCTCCTATTTTACCGTTTAACAAAATAAGTTCTATGGCACGGCAATGATCTTCCACATGTAACCAATCGCGGAAATTTAAACCTTGGCCGTAAACTTTGATTTTTTGATCAGTCAAAAGATTAGTAATGGAGCGAGGAATCATTTTTTCAGGATGTTGGAAAGGACCGTAGTTATTGGAACAATTACTAATAGTTACTGGCAAGCCAAAAGTTTTGTAAAAAGATCTGACAAGATGATCGGAAGAGGCTTTGGAGGCAGAATAAGGACTGGAAGGGTCATATGGTGTAGATTCGTTAAACTGATCAGTAGAATCCATTTCGATAGATCCAAAAACTTCGTCGGTCGAGATGTGATGAAAACGTTTGTTGTATTTTTTAGCAGCCATTAAAAGATTGTATGTACCCAAAACGTTAGTACGAACAAAAAGAGATGGGTCATCAATAGAACGATCAACGTGAGATTCGGCAGCAAAGTGAACAATAGCATCAACTTGTGAAACTAATTCGTCAACAATTTTTTCATCTAAAATATCACCTTGAACAAATTGATAGTTCGATTTACCTTCAAATTCGGTTAAATTACGAGGATTGGCGGCATAGGTCATCTTGTCGAGATTGATAATTGAATCGTCAGGATGAGCTGCAAACCAATGTTTAATAAAATTGCTACCAATAAAACCACTTCCACCGGTAATTAAGAGTTTCATATATGGCTAATTGTAAGCCAAAGAAGGGGTTTAATGCAAGATGAAGGTAGAAAAATAAACCTATAGTTATTGATTATTCTAGTATTATAGGGTATAATTGGCGAATTATTGGAAATAAATTTAAAACTAATTTATGGACAATAATTTGGAACTTTAAAAATCAGACTGTTAATTTGATGAATGGGAACTTGTTTCTTTTATATAAATGAGGCAAGTTCCCGTTCATCAAGAATTGGGAGAAAGGGTTTTTTACTATGAAAAATACCAATAAAAGGCCGGTGGCAACAACTGGTCTGGTGCCGCAAGGTGCTCCTCACCAGTGGACTCGTGTATCCACTGCCGACAACCAGGGAACGACATTCTATATGGAGAATCCGGCGATGGGACTGAAATCATCTCATGTTCAGGTTTTAAAGCCTGATGGGACGCCGTCTCACTGCCAGATGACGCTGGAGCACAACGGTGGCGTGGTTGCGGTATGCACCACGGCTGACTTCACCAAGATCGGCTTTTTGCCGGAACAAGCGCGCCAACAAGGAATCTTTGACGAATTCCCGCGTGGCTTCAAGGATTTGACGCGGTTCGGTATCGAAACGAGCGACGAAGCCCTGAAGCGCGAGATGGCCGAACAGGATGAAGCGAATGTTCATATCATGCGTTACCTGCTTCTGGCAAAAGGCATCAATTCCGACAACGCGCTCATCGTTCACCCGGTTACAGGCGAAGGAGATCAGCGCAATGCTGGCGGCAATGACTTTTTCCTGGTGATCTTTCCCCAGGAAGACCTGATTGCTGCCGACGATGGCACGTGGACCATCAAACCGGATGTTACCGTCGACAAGAAGATGAGCGGCATGATCTTTACCGATCTGGCCAGCTTCAATCCTGTCAAGGACAACTACGGCTACGGCGTCGACGGTTT
>CAZQBH010000122.1:0-2092 GCA_964591645.1 uncultured Pseudomonadales bacterium
TTAAAGCTATGGGAAAAAGACGAGACTGATGAGAATGACGACGACGAGACACTATTATGATTATCGTTTAATAATTTCCAAATTACAAATTCACAATTTACAAATTAAAAAATCATCAAACCATTATCAAGTTGAGAAGGAGACGGAGGACCAGTTGGAGTGGGAACATTGAAATTTAAAACTGGGCTCTGACACCAGTTTAAATAACTAGTGCCACTGTTGTAATAATTGGCAATGCGATATTGATAGGAGTGTTGATTATTTACCGAGCTATCGGTATAAGATGTTGTATTTGGCCCTGGGTTGTTTACCTGAGTGAAGGCTCCACCATCAATTTTTCTCTCAACATATAAACCGTCTTCATCAATAGAATTATCCAACCAAGTAACTTTTAGATAACTAAGGTCTGGGGCTTGAGTAATTAAACAGTTAGTAACAGCGATTGGAGCTGAACGAGTAGTAAAAGATGATGGAGTGGATTGAATAGGACTCCAAGAATTAACTCCGTTGGAATCGACAGCTTGAGATTGCCAATAATAAGTGGTGTTGGCATTAAGTTGATATTGAAGATTGTAATAGGCCATTGAACCAGAAGTATAGGCTGTGCCTCCGGCGGCATTTTGACCAGACCAGCCAATTTGAGATGATGTTTGGTCAAAGGTTTGGCAATTTTGAGTCATGGCAAAATTGGTACAGAAGAAAATTTTGTATTTTAAATTGTGTCCTAAATAAACAGTAGAGAGACCAATAGAAAGATTTGTAGGAGAAATATCTTTGGCACCATGGCTAGGATAAATCTGACTAACAGTATTTGGGGCTTCATCGTAATTTAAAGTAGTACTAGTAAGACTGGCTGAGTTGTTGTAATCGGAAGAGGTAAAAATTGTTCGGTATTGAAAATAGCGATTATTAAGACTAGAGACAACACTTGAACCGACCGAACTATTTAAATATGAAGAAATTGAACGAAGATCATTAAACCAGATATTGCGACCTTCACTGCCATTGGTGATTCGAAAAGTAAGATTGGAAACAGCATTAATGTCTGCTGGTTTTATGCCGGTAATATCGAAGTATTCTCGCTGCCATTTAAAAGCGTCGGCATTAGCAGTGAAGCCACTAGAAGGAAAAGTAGAAGAGTTATCCCAACTACTTACAGTGACAGCACCAGATGCATAGTTTACTGAATTGACCAAACCTTGGGCAGTAAACTGGGTACCACCAATATTTTCACGAACAATCACAGTGTCGCCGGAATATAGATTAGCACCCTTGGCAGAGAGTCCTCTGGTAGTGGCATTAATTGAAAAAGATAAGTCAGAAGAATTGGTAATTAAGTTACCAGAATCAAGAGATGCACCAAAATCTATTGTAACTTGATGACTACGTTGGCCAACTTCGTAGGCTTGGCGGATGTCGGTAGCGGAACGGACAACATTTGAAATGCGAACTTCGTCGAGACTAACATAAGCAGTGCCTCCCATTACAAACGGGGCATTACCAGCAGTTTTGGTGGCGGCGACAGTACTAGTTTGAATTAGCTGTCCATTAATATAAAGATAAAACGAACTACCATTTTTTACTCCAGCGACATGGTACCAAACATTGTTGGTGAAATATGTAGATTCTCCATATGGACCAGCGCAGCTGGATGCACCAGTGTTTCCCGGATCATAGCGCCAATGAAGACAATTTAAGGATGGATAAACCCAGACAGTAGGACTGCGATCGGATCCATACGGCTTGTATGAGAGGATCTCGCGCCAGGCAGCATCATTGGTTTGATTAAATTTTAGCCAAAAATCAATGGTGTGAATATCGTTATTGAGAACAGATGAACTAGGAACAGTGATATAGCTATTTGTACCAAGAGATCGAGCATAACCAATTTTTCCTTGAATCGGAGTGGTGTTTACAGGGGCGGCGCTGAATCCATATCCGGAAGAATCTTTGGCATAGGTGTTGCTGGCGGATTCATCGAGATGCCAGAGACCAACCGTGTTGGAGTCGGGCTCGTAGTTGGCATAGGCGGACTCGCCAAAAGTTGATTCGAGATAAGTGCCAGGGCGATCGGCGGCGACAGCGTAAGATA
>CAZQBH010000123.1:0-2086 GCA_964591645.1 uncultured Pseudomonadales bacterium
CATAATCGATTGAGTTCAAACAAAGACCATGATTCGATTTGTTGTAAAATAGAGTTAAAGTCTGCCATATTATGAAGATTAACCTTCTTGTTCAAAAGCCTTTTTCCAGCGCTTTGTTGGGTTATCGAACTTCACTTTCTTGGGGTCAAAGTGATTTGGATCATAGGTTCCGCCAACCCATTCCAACATCTCTTTTCTTTCAGGGTGTTTGGGCTTACTTATTACCTCAATAAAATGTTCATAGCCTGGTATACCACCGACATCCTCAGGTGGACAAGCACGTTCTCCATCAAGACACACAGGGTATTTAATATTGTCCTGTTTGGGGTATTCTCCTTCAAACTCTATGAGATGTATCCAACCATCGCCATAGTCATACTCATAGTTAAACTGCTTGTTGATAATCAGATAATCTTTGACTCGATAATCCCATCCAGGTAACGTGTTCAGGACATCATCAAAACCATCATCATCTGGAATGCCCATATGCTGCTTGCCTTTTTCAATTGAGTGGTTCATTTCGAAGTGATGTAGATGATAATCCAGCCAACCCATAGCATCCTGAATTGCAACGTGCAGATCCCAAAAGCTACATAAATCAGAAATTTGAATTCTTCGCCAAATAGAAGGAGCTGTTTCTTGTAATGTAATTTTAAATTGTAGGACAGGCCTGGTTGCCATGATTACTCCTCAACATCTTGATTAATACACCGGTAAAACACCGACCTACTGACTTTCATTGTTTCGCAGATTTTGTTTACCGACATTCTTCCTGCTCGACGTAACTCTCTGATCGTCTCAGCTTTATCATTCGTTAGTGCTTTGGGTCTACCTCCCTTGCGACCTTGCTGTTTGGCAGAGTCCAGTCCTGCCTTCACTCGCTCACGAATTAGCTCACGTTCCATTTCAGAAAACGCCGCACAGATATTAAAGAGGAGCATTCCAATGTGGTTTGATGTGTCTATATTATTTTCAAGCGACACAAATTCAATCCCTTTTTCTTTAAACTCATTAATCAGATCAATTAACTTCATCATGCGTCGACCAAGCCTATCTAATCGAACAACACAAAGTGTGTCACCTTTCCGTAATTTTCCAATCAATGCTTTTAATTGGGGTCGGTCATCCTTGGCTCCTGAAATTTTTTCTTGAAAAATTTCATCACAACCTGCTGCGGTCAATTTCTGAATTTGAACATCCAAGCTCTGTTCATTTTTCGATACACGAGCATAACCAAACTTCACAGATACCTCCTGGCATTAAAATCTATTCCAAAAATAAGAATTATCGTATATTTTGGCACGCTTTATTATGGAACTAGTTTTGGAACGGAATTATCCCCGGTTTTGCCATAAAACGCAAGACTAAATTTGAATGCACCAAAAACACCTGTTTTTGAAACAGGCTAGGAGTGTCCATATGTCATCAATTAAAAAAACTGCTTATCCTCGTTTTCCCAAGAGAAAGAAAATCAAACAAGATGAATTAAATCGCAGTTACTCGTTACGCAACGATGAAGTCAATTTAATTAAGCGTGCTGCAAAGACGGACAAGTCACGATTTAATATGGCTATTCAGCTCAAAACATTTCAACGCCTGGGTTATTTTGTTGAGATAGATAAAATACCATCGGAAATTGTTGTCCATATCCGTCAATCCTTAAAATATCACTATCGATTAACTCCAGGTTATGGTGTCAATAACAAAAGCATCTATCGACATAGGCAAAAAATTCGTGAATTTCTCAAGGTTAACCGCTGGGGATATGAGGAGATTGAAGGTAGAAAAGTTCATCATGGGTTGAAACTGGCTATTCAATATGCCTATGACGCCTCACATTCGATGAATAATATTCCAGATATCATTAACGTCGTCATTGAAAAACTGCTGCATGCTAGTTATGAGCTTCCAAGCTTTTACAAACTCAATCGCCTTGTACGTCACACGCGGCATACGATAAATAACAGGATTTTCAGTGAAACGATGAAGAGGATCATGGCCACAAACCAATCGGAGGTGTTTAAACAATTAGGCTCTTGGCGTCTTCGCGTTGAAGGCTAATTTTTAGTACAATGGCAAGGATAAA
>CAZQBH010000124.1:0-2076 GCA_964591645.1 uncultured Pseudomonadales bacterium
CTGTGAAATAGTCAATAGAAAGCTTGGAACAATAAACGTCACCAAATATAACGATATCAATGGTAACGGTACTAAGGATGAGGGTGAAGATAGTATGAGTAATTGGACAATAAATTTGAGTGGAGATACTCAAGTCACCAACAGCGACGGTATGGTCACTTTTGAGGAATTGACCCCAAATACCTACACCTTAAGTGAAAATATGAAGGATGGTTGGAATCAAACCAATATCACCTGTTCAAATAACAACGAACCTACCGCAACCTGTGGTGATGGTGTCGTAAATGGCTCCGAACAATGTGATGATGGGAACAAGGTTGACAATGATGCCTGTTCAAATTTTTGTCAAAATGTAGAACCACAAATAGAACGCGACTGCCATGATGACTTAGATAACGATGGAGATGGTCATACTGATTATGACGATTCAGATTGCGAAGCCACTTTTAAGCTTGTTAAACCTGTTAGCGCCAGGATGGAGGATGTTCCTGAGAATTCAAAGAGAGTTACGGTCAACGCTGGCGATGTTTGGAATTGTGCTATCGGCAATCAGTTAAAGACACCCACCGCTAAAATCTCAAAAACAAACGATGCTGTGGGCAATTTAGCTCCAGGTTCTTCCGTTGGTTACAAAATTAAATTGACCATTTCTGAAAACGACGTCAACAACTTTAAAGTCACTGACCTCTTGTCAAATGGCTTTAAATATCGTGTCGGTTCATACAATGTGTTAATAAATGGAGTCAATCAAACCGTAGGCATCACTGAACCTCAATATCATTCACCTGGTGTTTGGTATTTAGGCAATCTAAAAGTTGGCGATACTGTCGAGCTTAGTTACATTGCCGACATTAGTACCGATCAACAGCCTGGTACTTATGCTGATTTAGCCTGGGCCATGGGTGATGCGGCCTACGAGTCCTCGGCTGTGTATGCTGCTGGAGAGAACTCCCAATATGTCAACGAAAACTTTGTTGGTACCCAAGTTCTGGTTATCAAAAGTACTCAAAATTCTGTTTCTGCCGGAGTTGAGCGACAGGAAACCAAAACTGGTGATGTTCTAGGTGCCTCTACCGAATTACCGTCAACTGGTGCCTCAACAAATTGGTTAATAATTAGCGCTCTTATGTCTTTATTAGGATTTATTTTATTAAACAAAAAATCTTTGAAAAAATTATTAACCATATTGCTCTTTGCTGCTTTTTTCCTTTTCCCCAACAATGCCCAAGCTATGAGCAATTTATCTCTTCGGGTTGAGCAGCCAAAGACTCCCACCAATAAGGACAACTTTGACATTGTCTTTGTGGCTCTTGATATCACAGGTGGCAATGTGGCTGTTACTTGCGCCAAAAAAGGTCCAAGTGATGCTGCTTATGTTGATTTTGGTGCTGTTCAAAATTTTACCAATGGAGGTAATTCTGGAACTTGCCATATCGATTCCAACATCTTAAATGCCAAAGGTGATTACTCGTTTAGAGTCACTGCGAGTGGTTCTGAAACAAAGTCTCAGGAAGTAATCGTTGGTTATAAAAACGAAGCTCCTGGTACTCCGGGGGATTATCGTAAAGAACACCCAAACAATTGCGATTACAAAATCCATTTTAAAACAGCCGATGATAGCGGAAAAACAGTTAAAGTAGAATTGTATCGTGCCGATGTCACCTCCTTTATTTTAGATGCTGGCTCTGTTGTGGCTAGTGTCTCGGTTGGTTCAAATGAAGAGCGTGATATCACCAACAGTGTCCCTGATTGTTCTAAAAACTATTATTACGTCCTTCGCGCTTTTGATGACGCAGGTAATGGTTCTGGGACTGTAGGAGACAGTGTTGTTACTACAACCACCACTACATCGACCACCGTTGGTACTACCACCACTACCGGAGCAATTCCTGTTACAGGAATCAATCAACCTACCACTGGCGCAGAAAATGCTGGTGAATCTGGGGCCACTACCAACGAGGGTCAAGTTTTGGGTACTCAAAATATCGCTCAAACCTTCCTTAAAAAATACTGGTTTTTCTTAATTATCGCCTTAGTGATAATTGTCCGTATAATTGGTTATGTCCTCCCAAAAAA
>CAZQBH010000125.1:0-1761 GCA_964591645.1 uncultured Pseudomonadales bacterium
AACTTTCCAAGGAACTGAAAAATTCCTGTTACACTACAATTTCCCTTCATTCAGCGTGAATGAATCCAAGCCGGATCGTGGTCCGGGACGCCGTGAAGTTGGACATGGCGCCTTGGCTGAACGTGCGTTGGCTCCAGTGATTCCATCACCGGAAGATTTTCCATACACGATCCGCGTTGTTTCCGATATTTTGGAATCAAATGGTTCCAGCTCGATGGCGAGTGTTTGCGCCGGAACGTTAGCATTGATGGACGCCGGTGTTCCGATTAAGGGACCTGTTTCCGGAATTGCGATGGGACTTGTTACCGATGGTGACGAATTCCGTGTTTTGACCGACATTGCCGGTATCGAAGATCATCTTGGCGACATGGATTTCAAAGCTGCCGGAACGATCAATGGTTTGACGGCAATCCAGATGGATTTGAAGCTTGCCGGAATCAGCGAAAAGATTCTCAAAACCGCCTTTGATGATTCAAAGAAAGCGCGTTTGACAATCATGAAGCTTTTGACGGATTGTATCGCTGAGCCGAAAAAGGAAGTTTCTGAATTCGCTCCTCGTATTACGACGATTCAGATTGATCCTGAGAAGATCGGTGAGATCATCGGCCCAGGCGGAAAAAACATCCGCAAGCTTGTTGAAGAAACAGGGGCAAAGATTGATATTTCCGATGACGGCAGTATCAATATTTCTGCGGTCAACAAAGCCAGCGTGGATGCGGCAATTGCAAAAATTCAATCGATTACCGAAGAGCCTGAAACCGGAAAAACTTATGATGCGGAAGTAAAGAAGCTGACTTCGTTCGGCGCTTTCTGCGAAATCATTCCCGGCAAAGATGGTTTGCTGCACGTTTCTGAAATGGCCGACGGCTTTGTAAAGAGCCCCGGAGATTATTTGAAAGTGGGCGACAAGGTAACGGTCCAGGTTGTCGGCGTTGATGATCGCGGTAAAGTTTCACTTAGTGTGAAAGCGATTAATCCAGCAGGACTTCCGCTTTTGCCTGAAAATGAACGCGTTGTGATTGAACCCGAAGCTCCCCGCGGTGACCGTGGCGGACGTGGTGGTTTTCGCGGCGGACGGCGCTGATTCGTTTAGCCAACCGGCAGCGACAATCAAACTTGAAAATCTGCTTTGCATCTTAGGGTGCAAAGCAGATTTTTATTTTAAGGAGAATTACTTATGAGTCAGGCAGTTCAAATTTCCGTTAAAACGCTTCCGCACTTTGAAGGTTTAGAGCTTCCGAAGTATCAAACCGAAGGTTCTGCCGGATTGGATCTTTCAGCGGCTTGCCGCGAAGATGTTGTGATTCCTTGCGGCGAGCGACGCTTGATTCCAACGGGAATTCCTTTGGATTATGAGGCTCAAATTCGCCCGCGCAGCGGACTAGCCTTAAAAAATGGAATAACCTTGCCTAATTCGCCCGGAACAATTGATTCAGATTATCGGGGTGAAATTCAGGTGATTATGCTTAACTTAGGACAAGAGCCCTTCACGGTGAAGCGCGGTTCCCGTATTGCGCAAATGGTGATTGCCCCGGTCGTAAAGGCAAAGCTGGTTCTTGCCGATAATCTCGACAGTACTGTCCGTGCAGCAGGGGGATTTGGGCATACGGGCCACTAACGTTAATGTCCTGCGACTTGTACTGTGACGATCAAAGAAAATAGAGAATTAGCGAAGAAAATATCTGAATGAAAAAAGAACGTATTAATGAAATCTGGGGGGTCTTTTTCCTCCTTTTAGGGCTTTTCGCTCTTTGCAGCTTA
>CAZQBH010000125.1:1794-2072 GCA_964591645.1 uncultured Pseudomonadales bacterium
CGCAAGCTGAAATTATTATCAAAGATTTTTTTACCAATAACCCGGTTAAAAATTATACCGGCATTATCGGGGCCTATACTTCCTTTGCGCTTTATTTGAGCTTCGGATGGAGCGCGTTTGTGATTCCGATGCTTTTTTTAATTTGGGCATGGAGTTTTCTTAAGCAGCGGGTTCCGGATAAGCGATTTTTAAAATTTGTCGGCCTTTTCGCGGCGATTGCAGCAAGCGCGACGCTTTTTGCTGTTTTGGCCTCAGATGAAAACCGCATCAGCGCGGGC
>CAZQBH010000126.1:0-693 GCA_964591645.1 uncultured Pseudomonadales bacterium
ATTGTAGGGTGGTATACTATGCCTGTCTGGTATTGCGGATCAAATTTTACAAGGAGACATACTATGACTACATCTGCAAAGTGGGCTTGGGGAGTCCTAATTTTCTTCTTTGTCTGTCTTTATGTGTATGGAAAGATTCCTGTGGAAACCTGGTTGAAGATTTTGAGCGGGGGCTAATATGCAGGAAACATTTCTTTCCCGCCTGTTTAACAAAGTAGGAGAGGTCATCGAGTCTGCGGAAACCCCCTTCGCAAAGATGGCGGTTTTTGTGCTTCCGATTCTTGCTCCAGTCGTTCCCGCCACCTTCACCGGGCTTCATCTTTACAAGTTACTTCTGGAAGTGTTTCCTCAATACGGCACGTCGTTTATGGTCTCACTTTCGGTAGTAGTTGGAATTGTTTTGGAGCTGCTTGGGTATGTGGGGGCGATCCAATTCATTCATTCTGTATTTCGTCTGATTCGTTTCAAGGATGAGAGGTATTGGCTTACGGTGGGACTTACGGGAATTGCTTATGTATTTTACCTTGCGGCAATGTTCCTCATCAATATGCGCCTTGGAGAATACTTTCAGACTCCCGTAATCATCAACAATATTATCGGACTACTCTCTTTTATTACCGTACCTACTGGACTTTTGGCGGCTAACTATCTTGGAAGTAAGTCAGAAGACTCTTTGGATTACCAATTACGGCA
>CAZQBH010000126.1:703-2007 GCA_964591645.1 uncultured Pseudomonadales bacterium
TGGAAAGATATAGAATAAAGCACGAGGCTTCCAAAAGTACTTCTGGAAGTCCGGCGGACTTCCGAAAGTCTAATGGAACTTCTGGAAGTACTTCTGGAAGTATGGGGCGTCCCCCCGTTCACCAAGAGAGAGTATTCGGATATTTGGAACAGCAATATTCCCTAACAGGAGAGGTTCCGTCCTTTACGGAAGTCATGAACAGTTTGGGACTTCCTCAATCCACTGCATCCCGTTTGAGGAAAGAGTGGTTGGATAAAAAGCAGCAGGAGAATAAATAAGATGAGCAACAAATATTACGAGTGGTGGCACGATAACAAGCCCTTGATGGCACTAATTCCCGCCGTCGTGTTCTGGCTTGTTTCCATGATCTTTTTCGCACTTTTGAAGTCCATAATATGATCCCATATCGTTTTGATAGGTGTCATGATTATGATGGCTCTTGCCATACCACGATTGATCTTCTGTTGATGGGAAGATCCCTGACCATCTTCTTGGGTTTTGGTTTTTCTTTTCGAAGAGCCAATTTCCTACTGGCACGCCCCTATTATTGGGGTCGTTTCTGTAATGTCGTTTAGGCGTTTGGATCTGGTTATTGATCCCCATGATTTCATTTGCCGTTGTTGGTGTTGATTTCTCAAATGGAGAAAGAGCTCCACTAAAAGGTTCGTATGCATAAGAAGCAAACGAAAAAATCAGCAAGAAGAATGATAATAAAATTTTGTTTTTCATTGTAAATATGTTTTTTGTTTCAGATTCCGTTTATTATATTAATGATCGTACCGATAAACTATATATAAAAAAATATAAAAGTCTAGAAGAAAATGAGAGAGAAATGATGTGGAAAGTTAGAAAAGAAAAAGTATAGTGGTAGTGTGGATTTAGATTTTATTATAAATGCTCTCAAATAATTTATTTTATACATTATATTCATGTCTTGAAATTACACCACTATTTCCTGATGACGCCTCGAATTTAATGTTGACTGATGGCAATTACTAAAGGAGTCTTATCAACATATGGCTGATGCTTGAATGATCAAACCATTATTAGTACTCTTTGGTATTTGACTTATCCTTTTATTGTTTCGTTTATTTTTGAATCGCCAAGCTCGAAAAATGCGTGAAAAAGCTAGAGCAAAAATTTGGAGAGAAGAATATAAAAATAAGTAATCAAAATAATTTAGGGTGTAAAAGTAATGAAGAAAATAACAAAATTAGTCTTTTCATTCATTTTATAGGGCAGATCTCATGACACAACTTTTTTCCAATGGAACAATAAAAGATAATGCAGAAGTGATTGCTGGT
>CAZQBH010000127.1:0-2004 GCA_964591645.1 uncultured Pseudomonadales bacterium
GATCCTGCCGCTGACCGCCCATCAAGACCAGCCCTCACCCACACAGAACCCGGAAAAGCCGTTTGATTAGATCCCAACTACGAGATCAGGGGGAACCCCCCGACGTCGGAAGCCACTCCACGATCTCGGGGGAAGCGCAGTCTAGGAAGCCCCCCAGTGTGCGATCTATGCGACGTCGAGCGGATGATCCATGCGTGAGTCCCTTTCCGGACGGCCGCGCTGGGGGTGGCGGCGGGCACCCGAGATGGCCCGCCTTGCGGGCTGGGGAGTCAACAACAAACGCATCCGTCGGCTGTGGCGTGATTAAGGGTCTGCGGGTTCCGCAGCGCCATAAGAAGAAGCGCTTGACCGGCGTCGGCGCGGCGGATGTGCTGATGTCACCGTTCAGGCTGAGCGTGATCAGGGCGATGGACTTCCAGTTCGACACCACCGCCGACGGCCACACTTTGAAGATGCTCCACGTGATCGACGAGTCCACCCGCGAAGCCCTGGACATCCACGTCGACCGCCGTATCGACGCCGACGGTGTCATCATAGCCCTAGACCACTTGGCCCGTCAGCTTGGCGTGCCGGCTCGCCCCCGCCGTCCACGGCGGGTGCCGATTCAACAGTGCCGCTTCGCTGTTCATCGATCCTGGATCGCCGTGGCAGAACATCTGGATCGCATCGTTCAATGGCCGTCTGCGCGACGAGATGCTCAACGCATGGCGCTTCGACTCACTGCTGGATGCCCGCGTGATCACCCTGGGACACCTGTGGGTGCTGATCCGGATCCGCGAGTCGCGTAACTGGCGTGGGTCTGGGCTGTCCGTAGCTCAGCCCGAAAACTCGGCGAGCGCAGCACCGCGGACGTTTGTCTGAAATGCGAAAACCGCGCCGGCGTCAGGTTCACTGCCGTCCGGCAAGCCCTGCCGGGAGGTGGTGATGTACAGCACACTGCGGTCCTTCCCCCCAAACGTGCAGGAACTGACTTGCGACACCCCAGGAACCCTAATGCTTTCAACAAGGCACCCTTGCGAATCAAAGTGATGTACCGCCCCGCCACCCCACAGCGCGACCCACAATCCGTCGTTGTCATCGATTGCCATTCCGTCTGGGACACCGTCGACGTGGCCGAGCTGGATGTGAGGCCGCCGCTCGGACCAGTTCCCCATCACGGGATCGACGTCAAAGACGTCGATGCGGCGGGTAGGGGAATCGGTGTAAAAAACCTGCGTCCCGTCGCGGGTCCATTGCAGTCCGTTCGATATCGAGACACCGGCCAGCACCCTATCGGTGCGTCCTTCGGGCGTCAACCGGTACACAGACCCACCTCCGGGGTTGCCGTCGTAGGCCATGGATCCGACAAACAAGTTCCCGAGCGGATCACAACCCCCTTCGTTCGTTCGCTCGTTGGGTCCTAGGTCAAGATCTGCCAGCGGCTCGAACTCCGAAAGCGTCTCGTTGGCCACAACCACTCCTCGTTCGACGGCAATCACAAAGCCGCCCGATCGACGCCTCCGGATGACTGAGGCAACCCGACTGGACACCTGACGTCGGGTCACCTCGCCGCCGATGGACAGTTCAACAACGGCACCGGCAAGCAGATCGACAAAGAGCAGGCGATCGTGCTGCGCATCCCAGAAGGGGCATTCGCCATGGTGAGTGATCACACCGGTGATTCGTTCAGCTTCCAGCACTTCAGCACCATCTGACTTTCAGCGGTTTCGAACTAGTTGTCGGGCTGAAGCGTAGTTCAGGGAGTCGGTCGCGTAGTCGCCGGTGACGCTGGCGAGAAGCACGGTGCGTTGGAACGGGCTGATAGCGTAGGAAACCCGTGCGCCACCATCGTGGAGGTTGTTTCTTCTTGGTTGGTAATCGCAGGCACCGAGTCCGGGAGGTTCCCGGTTTGCGGGGCGGAACCCGAGTGGTAGCCACTGCGCTGGCGGTTTTCGCCATGACCTTCTGCACGGTGGCTTTGGTCTTCCGGGCGCAGCCGGTTTCGAGTATTCCTCGACTCGTGCT
>CAZQBH010000128.1:0-1982 GCA_964591645.1 uncultured Pseudomonadales bacterium
ATTAGCCAATATGCTGTTTTCAGCGCGGAGCGAACGCGAAGTCCGCCTAACGGCGGACAAGCCCGAAGGTAGCGAGCACTGCAAAACAGTATATTGGCGGCGAAAATTCGTTAGTATTTCCTTTTTTGACCAAAAAAATCCGTTAGTATTTTAGATAGGGGAATAGAACAAAAAAGGAAAAATTAAGCCCTTTTTCTCAGCTTTGAAGCCATCAACAACATCGAAATTAACTCCGTCAACACTGTTACCCAGGCCGCCCCGATAATCCCGTAGCTCGGAATTACCACCAAGTTTGCCGAAAAATTAAACAACATTGCCACAATTCCATAAACCAACATCTCTTTTTGCCTTTCTTTAGAAATCAAAGTAAAGCCAACTATATGGCCTAAATACGAAAATACCAAGGCCACCGCCAATATCCTCAATACCGCCACTGAAGCCGCAAACTCGCTTCCTGCCAACACATTAATCATCAAAGGTGCCAAAATCCAAGTTCCCAACATTACCATTATTCCTCCGGACAACAATACTCCCGTAGATAACAAAAATAATTTTTTATTATTTTCTCGGCTCGAGAGTAGGGGAAAAATGCTACTCACCAAATAATAAGCTGGTTGGACCAATACTCCGTAAATTTTGTACGCCAACCCGTACCAAGCCACTTCCTCTGGCCCTAAAAATCTTCTAATCATCATCGAATCTAGTGCCCGGTCATAAGCCGAAAATACCAACAAATACACTCCCATCGGACAACTCATCTTCAAAAATTTCTTCATCAATCTCACATCCACCTTCATCCACTTAATCGAACCTCGTGTCAGCCACCACCCCCAAAGCAAAGTGATTATTCTCGCTACTAAATAAGTCCCAAACACCCACACTAAGCTAATCTCGCCTTTAAATCTCCACAGGCACAGCAAAAATACCGTTGGAAACATCACTTCGATCAACACCTTGTTTTCCATCTTCATCCTGGTCTGCCAAATAATTCCCAAAGATCCGGCTAGGGAAGTAAGTACCATCATCACCCAAGCCAAACTCGTTTCCACTCGAATTTCCCTTAAATCCGGCCAAGTAAAAATAAAAATCATACCTAAAGTCAAACTAAACATCGCCATCATCAGTCTCAATATCGCCATATTCGACCACACTTTTCTTCTTCCTTCCTCACTTTCTTCTTTCGCCGCTTCCCTTACTCCGATTATTGAAGTCCCAAAATCGGCTAAAGTATCAAAAAAAACTGATAAGGAAGTAATCAGAATATATTGTCCATAAATTGTTGTTCCCAACTTCCTGGTCAACAATCCTGTTGTCAACAGTGAAATTACTACCGCCACTCCTTTCCCCAAAATTTGCACCAAAGTGTTCCAGGCAATTCTTCTTAACATTCACTTATTCTACCCTAAATTAATCCTAAAATTATCCCTAACAGCCAACTATTCTGTGGCAATGTCAGCCAATAATGATCCACCATTCCTGTTAACACTACTATTATCCAAAACCACCAATTTTTCTTAATTTTTAATTTAATCTCTGATATTCGGGATCTGACCATTAAAATAATCCCCAAAATTCCAATTTCACTCAACGCTAATAAAAATATATTATGCACCGGCTGCAACCACCAACTTTTTCCTTGCCAATATTCTGGCAATCTCACTACAAAATTACCCGCTCCGACCCCTAATAGGGGATTTGCCTTAATCATCTCTATTGCCGCCAAAAATAATTCTTTTCTTTTTTGCCAACTCTCCGGATCCCAGCCGCCGATATATTCCGAAATCCGATAATTAATATTAATCATACCTAAAAACAGGCAGATTATTCCTACCCCCAATAATATTTTTCCCAAAATTTGCTTTTTATTAGATGACAATTGATTAACTACTATCAATCCTGCCATTACTGCCCACACCGTTCTGCTTCCTGCCAAAAATATTCCCATTACCGCGCTCCAATTAACCATCCATCCCCATATTTTT
>CAZQBH010000129.1:0-1967 GCA_964591645.1 uncultured Pseudomonadales bacterium
AAGAGAACTAAGAAATCTACCAATTGTCGCCAATGTTGATTTTGGTCATTCAGATCCGAAGATTACCTTCCCAATTGGCGGAACTATAGAAATAAAAGCATTTCAGAAAGATATTCGAATAAATATACTTGAACATTAATTTACCATACTAAATTTGTGCGTAGAAGGTTCTGACTTCCTCCAGTAGTCTGGACTTAGGATAGGAGAAACATAAAAATACTATTTTAGCGCTTCATGACGAGATAAAAAGGTTCGAACTTTGTGAATATTTTGAGTAATGAGATTAAAATGATATTTAAAGTTTTGTTTCTTTATGGTTTATGTATTTGTCAGAAACCACTCTTCCATCACTGATTTCAATAATCCGATCTGCTAATTTTGCATACTCGGGTTCATGAGTAACCATGATAATGGTTTGCCCCTCGGTATTAAGCTTAAGGAAAATATCGAGCACAACCTTTGAAGATTCAGTATCAAGGTTAGCGGTTGGCTCGTCAGCAAAAATAATACTGGGATTGTGTGCAATTGCCCGAGCAATACCTACCCGCTGCTGTTCACCTCCTGATAGTTGGGAAGGTAAATTATCGATCTGCCTCTCTAAGCCAACTTTTCCTAATGCCTCTTTTGCCCTTTGTTCAATGCTATTTTTAGTACTATCTCCCATCATCATAGGTAAAATGACATTTTCCTTAGCGGTAAGCGTCGGAAGAATTGCATAATCCTGAAAAATATATCCAAGATTTTTTCGACGAAATTCAATTCGCTTTGAACCATACAGATTTGTCACCACCTCATCATTGATAGTGATTGTGCCTTCAGTTGGATGATCGAGAAGTCCTAGTTGATAGAGTAGCGTGCTTTTACCAGATCCAGATCTGCCGGTAATTGCAAGGAACTGCCCTTTAGGAACAGTAAAGTCTATTCCTTTCAATACGATACTCTCAACCGTACCCATCTTAAATTTTTTTACTATATTTTTTACGATAATCATAGTTATCTTCCTAAAATCGCATCTAACGTATTTTGTTTCGTAACAAGCCATGCTGGAACTAGTCCAGAAATAAAGGCTGTGATCAATAAAATAATTGCCCGAGTTAAAACATCATTTGGTGTAATCGCAAGTGAACCCGTTCCCACAGGATAATGTATAGGATGTAGAATAAAATAAGGAGTAAGAAATCCCAAGAGAAAAATGCTTGCAATTATAATCCCAAAAATTGCATAGAAAAGAGCCTGAAATATGTAGGAGATTTCTATTGCGCTACTTGGAACCCCAACAGCTTTAAGAATCCCAATAAATTTACGTCGAGTTATTGCATTGACATAGATCACTATAAATATAGTGATTGCTCCGACAAACAGAGCGATAGCGGCTACCATAACCCCAAGGAGGGTAAAGGTTTTAATCATTTGACTAATTCCGCTTGGAATTGCTTCTTTTGACGTCTGAATTAACACATTGCTTGCGTCATTCAAATTATTTTTTATATAGGATTTTGCAGTAGTATCAGAGGAATTGTCTGTGAGGGTGATCGCTATTTCATTTACGTTAAGCCCTTTCCTATCAAATAATTGTCTTGCCGCCGTTTCTGTCATATATATGCGACTATCAACTGTTGAATTATTAGTACTCACAATTCCCTTAATCACAACATCTTTTTGAATATTATTCACAGTCAATCTAAGTTTTGAGCCAACATCTGCGGTTTTTAATATCTTACTTCCATCAGACTCCGAAGATCCTCTAGCTGTTGTATATTTCGAAATTAAATCAGATCCAAGAACAACCGCATCCATATCGGACGGTTCAAGATACTGTCCTGCGACAATCATTTGAGACAGATGAGTTACTTTATTTTCTTTCTCTGGATTTATCCCCACCAGTAGCGAATTAACACTTTCTGCACTATCGGATTCCTTAAGTTTTGTTTGATACCCGTATTCAAGAGTTGCCTGACCCGTATACC
>CAZQBH010000130.1:0-1051 GCA_964591645.1 uncultured Pseudomonadales bacterium
ACCGCAAGGTTAAAGTTGAGTATTTAAGTGGAGATGAAAGCGTTATTGGAGAAGCTAAAAAGAAGATTTTTGTTGATGTTGAAGGAGCAGTAATTAATAGTGGTGTTTTTGAATTATCTGACGGATCAAGAATTAAAGACGCTTTAGTTTTAGCTGGTGGGTTGTCTGATAAAGCAGATAGAGATTTTTGTGAAAAAAATATTAATATGGCAGAGGTGATGAAGGATGGACAAAAAATATATATTCCATCGATCGGAAAAGTGGATGCCCCGGTTGGGTATGTTGAGGCTAAATCAACGAGTAATAAGGTTAATGTAAATAGTGCAACGGTGACAGAATTGGATACCCTTTGGGGTATTGGAGCAGCTAGAGCAGAGAACATTGTGAAAAATAGACCATATCAAAGTGTTGATGATTTGGTAACGAAGGGAGTTTTAACGAAGTCACTTTTGGAGAAGAATAGAGATTTGTTGTCTGTATATTAATATATGAAATGGAGAGTTGTTTTGTTAATTATTGTCTTGATATTTAGATTTTCTCTAGGATGGTTTGAGACGGCAAAATACAAACAAAATGAGAGGATGATGGTTACGGGAAATATAGACAATATATATCAGAAAGATACAGAATGTATCATGGTCATAGGACGGTTTTGGATTAATTCCCGTACGACTTGTAATTTTCCACGACAGGCAAAGATGCTGGTAATTGGCAATGTTAATAGTGGAGTGATAGACAGATTTTTGGGTAGATTGTGGCTTACTAGCGCGGAATTAGCTATTTTGGATAATGAGGAGGAGGTGGCTTCAATATGGTTGTCGGTTATGGTCAAATTTAATGCCTTGCGTGAAAATATTGTAAATGTTTACCGAAGAGGCTTGCCTGATCCTGAATCGAGCCTGGTTGCGGGAATTATTTTGGGATATAAAAATGATATAGGGCAAAAATTTAATGAGGAAATGATAAAGAGCGGAACGGTACACATCGCCGTTGCTTCAGGATACAACATTATGTTAGTTGGGGGAACTGTTTTGTCAGTGTGTTTTTGGTT
>CAZQBH010000130.1:1061-1966 GCA_964591645.1 uncultured Pseudomonadales bacterium
TGGGCGAGTATCGTAGCGATGATAGTCATGATTGTGTATGCAGTGGAAGCCGGTGGTGAACCACCAGTACTTCGGGCAGTGATTATGGCTGGGGTAGCATTCTGGGCAGCCGCGATGGGAAGGAAAGCAGCGAGCTGGTGGATATTACTAGTGACTGGTTGGGTGATGGTATTAGCCGAACCATTAATGCTTATAAACGTCAGCTTCCAATTATCGATGATGGCAAGTGTGGGGCTCATGATTGTGGAGCCTTTCATGAGTGAAAGACTGGAAAAGAATCACGAAAAGTTAACGGAGATTTTAAGTGGATCGGGAATTATGACGTCTCTTGCAACTATGGTAACGACAACACCAATTATCTGGTGGAATTTTGGAAGAATGAGTTGGATTGGTATAGTAAGTAATATATTGATATTACCTTTAGTGCCGATGTTGATGATTGTTGGAGCAGCAATGCAGATATTGCCGGGAGTATTTTCTTGGCCAACATATGCAATTGCACACTGGATGGTGTTGGTAATAAAGTTTTTCGGAAGTTAAAGGTTGTGGCATGATTAAAGTGTGAACTGGAAAAGATGGGGAGTCGTAGTAGTGATGTTGTGTTTGTTGTGGCTGTTGCGACAGTGGCCTGATGGGAAGCTTAGAGTTGTGTTTTGCGATGTGGGTCAAGGGGACGCAACTCTGGTTGTTTTAGGGTCATTTCAAGCCCTGGTGGATACCGGTCCAAGTGCGGAGAAATTGTTTAATTGTTTAGGAAAAGAGATGCCATTTTGGGATAGAGAGATAAATTTGGTTTTTATAAGTCATCCACAGGCGGATCATAATGGTGCATTAAAATAATTACAGGCGCGTTACAAAATTGAAAAAATTGTAGAAATTTCAATAGTTAATGATATGTATAGATA
>CAZQBH010000131.1:0-1592 GCA_964591645.1 uncultured Pseudomonadales bacterium
GACACCGACGATATTTTATTGATCTGCAGGTACTGGCCGGCTCCGTTCTTTTCATTAATAGCGGTATTTATATCGTCGTACAGCGCCGTTTCGTTCCCGCTAAGGGTGTTTGCCAGCAAATCATCGATGCCCTTGTCACGCTTCTCGTTGGGCTTCACACAGGCGAAATATATCTCAAGGTATATGCCCATGTTCACAAACGTCTTGAAATAGTCGCGGAAGTTGCGCACGGCGTAATAGAAGCTGTACGGACGTTTATCAACCCTGTCGCCGGGGTGCAGGTCGTTGCTCAGCGCATCCCAGTCGCTGTCGAGTACGAAGATCACTTCTTCAACCTGGCAGGCCTGTATAATAAGCTGCAGGTCATAAGGCAGGCGGCCTTCGCTGGCAATGTTCTGTATGCCCATTACGCCAACCGATGGCAGCCCGTGAATGCTGGCTTTGATGGCTTTCTTTTCGCCTTCCTGGATATAGAGCCGCTTGATGATGCGGCGCTCTTTGTAGATCCTTCGGAGCTGCTCCGGGATGAACAGGTGCGAGCCTGATCCGTATGGCGACGAGTACTTCATCGGCCTGCCGCCTTTGTCGCAGTGCAGGTCAGGATTTTGCCAGCGTACGCGGATCAGGTGCTCCGATTTGGTGCTCTTCGGCTTCTGGTAGATTAGCGGCTTGCCTTCGAGGTCGTAATACCAGATGATCATATCGTCGCCATTGGCCAGCTTTCCGTACTGGTCCTTGGTACCGGCCTCAAATATGTCGCGGATCACCTCCTTGTTGTCATCCCACACCGTGGCTTTCTGGTCGGCTTCCTGTATGGCCGACGATTTAAGCTGCTTGTCCCGGAAGGTTTCGATTTTCGGTTTGCCCTTGGCCTGCGGTCCCCGGGCTTTCGGCTTATCGGTGATATCGATGTGGTAATAATCGGCCAGGTATTTCAAAGCTTCAGGGTAGTTGAGTTTCTTTACTTTCATAAGGAAATCCACGGCGCCGTGCCCGTTGAAGTCGCAGGAGAAGCATTTGAATATCTGTTTCTGCTTGCTTACCGACAGTCCTTTGGCTTTGCCTTCCCTGCCACACGACGGGCATTTGGCGTACCAGCTTGCGCCGGATTTTGAGAGCTGCAGCACCTGGTTAGCGATCTCGTAGAGTTCGGCTGTGGCGATGATTTGTTGTTTGATTTCTTCTGGTATCACGAGCGGATGAATAGCAGGTTAATGGAGAATTGAAAATTGAAAATTGAGAATTAAAATGATCCGAGTTTCTCGTGTGGCCGGCCTGTTGTGCTGAGAACTTTAAAGGAGATAACCCAGATACAGGGATTAGATTGATAGGATTCAATGCCATTTATCTTGCGCCATAAGGCGTAAAAGTTTCCTTCAGGGTAATCAGTTCCTTCGCGTCCACATCCTTCGGCAATGGCATCTTCTCTTGATATTGGGTAAAGCCTTTCAGCCCTGATATCGGTTATTTCAAGAAATATACGGGCAGCGGCTTTGGGCATAAACATGCCTGACTTCCAGCCCGTTAAACCTTCCGGTTTATCATCCGAAGCTTTGTACCTGTATTCAATAGGTAAATCGTCCGAAGCATTG
>CAZQBH010000131.1:1608-1964 GCA_964591645.1 uncultured Pseudomonadales bacterium
TCTCTTTAACCCAGAGGATGTCGCCAGGCTGTCCGTAAGGACAATAATCTTTTGTCCAGCGATCAATATCTTCTTTTGTCCAGGTTGAATCAGGAGGAAAAGGCTTTATGTGGTAGCCTTTAAGCTTAAGTATTCTCCTGGTCATTATTTTGCGGCCTTCCAGGATAGCCTGTACCATATCGGTACTGAAAAGAATTGGGCGTTCTTTTTTCATGCTTTAAATAGTTTTAAATTGCTATTTTATATACCTTTTTTGTTGATAGAATAAAAAAAATAAAAGTTGGTTTGTAATTTTATGTATTTTTCTTTAATTTATTATAATAATAAAAATCATTGTATAAACTAGCTTTTTTGAA
>CAZQBH010000132.1:0-1953 GCA_964591645.1 uncultured Pseudomonadales bacterium
CAGTTGATGAAATGGGTTGGTTAAGGGCGGCGAATGGTACAGAGCCGACCGGTTTTTCGCAAGAAATGGTGAATAGACTTACTGCCAGCATGTTGCTAGTCTTATTTGGTCTTACTCCGGACGGCAAATTAAATGTCAGCCAGCTGGCAGCGGAGAAACTGGCATCGGATTTATCGGTGACGCGACGAATATCAGATGCCAAGTCCGGTTTGGTGGTAGAGATGGATCTGGGGTGGTTGGCGGATTGGGTGAGGGGTAATTGTTTAAGATTGGTGCCCACAAAAACGCCCTCAATTTTGATGGGGGATCCGCTGAAAATTGAAGTGTTGGATAAATTTAGAAACGACAAGGACTGGCAGAAGGTTGGGAGAGATTTAGCGTGGGGAAGCATTGAGGATACTAGAGAGAACATGTATCCGATAGTTGCGAAGGCAAAGAAGTTTTTGGGTTATACCCGTGTAGCTCCACAGGGAAGTATGAATGAGTACTTCAATTACGCCGGTTTTATTAATTGGATCTAGCTTTGAATCTGAAATTTTCGGGTAGTTACTTCTTGCCGCCATCTGCCGCTTTAGACATTGCCTCGGTTTCTTTTGCGATGGTTTCCTGACGCTCTTTCATGGCTTTGTTTGCGTTTTGACCAGCACCGGTGATTTGACCAACTGTGTCTTTGGCCATCTTTTCGACAAAGTCGGAAGGATCTATGGACTTGCAGAACATGTTTTTGATCATGGTGACGATGTTGGGTGTGAAAGACATCAAGCCTACAAAAATGGCGTATTGGGTGAAGATGTTATTTTGCATGACAAATAACGGGAAGGCGGCCTGATTATTGAAAAACAGTCCGACGTCACCATTGAACCCGGCAATTGGAGTACTAGTGTTGAACCCAATGTTTAAGAAGATGGCTATTAGTGCATAAGACACAAACACAGATGCGTTACCGATTAAACACAGAAGCCATTTTTTAAATCCGCCAAAGTCTTTTTTGGAGGGGATGATATCGAAAAGAATAATCAATGGGCCTGCGATAACGAGGAGATGGAAAGTAAGATAGGCAACAATAAATTGCCCAACAATTCTGGCCCAAACGTAAATAGACCACAAGAAGAAGCCAAGGACGAATCCGGCAACAAGCATGATCACGCCACCGGAAGCCAAGTTGGTCAACGCGGCGACGATTAGGGTGAGAATAATCAAGACGACGGAAATCAAAATCCAAATAGCCAAGAAGTGCCAGACAAAATCAAATCCGCCTCCAGTCAGTGTGCGAACCGCCTGACCGAGATCGGTAATTATCGGATATCCGGTCACGTTTTGAACTATGCCCTGTGAGAACGCAATCATGCCGATGATGCCGGTAATAGACAGGTACATCAGATCTATGACAAATCCTGAGATGGCGTAGGAAAATAGAATCAGGACCAGGGTAATGGCAATTCTGGGAATGATCATTTGAATAGTGACAGACACCTGGGGAGAGATTTTGGTACGGAACATGACCATGAATCCAGCAAAAATAATCACAAGAGTGGAGATAAGCAGTGAGATATTTCTAGTGGCAAGCCAAAGAGCACGGGTGGGGGAGTTGTTTGGCAGATTTCCCAGCCCAAGCCGCAAGTATCCAGTGCCTTGCGCAAAAGTGTCAGAGACAATATTTAACTTTGAGGCTATTACCCTGACTTCGTTTAGTCCGGACGGGAGGTCTGACAATTGTGTGGTAACTAACTGCGAAACGCGAGTCAGGCCAACATATGTTTGTCCGACGAAGCCGTATTTTTCGGCAAATGCCAGGTTTGTCGACGAAATATTTTGCGTTATAAACAGATTTCTTACGATTTCGATTCCACTTAAAATGTCAACAATTGCTTGCAAAATGGCTGCAGGATCAGAGGCGGAAAGAACAGTGGGGAACAGCATTGAGGATAGGGAGTTGAGGATCCAATTCACCTG
>CAZQBH010000133.1:0-1941 GCA_964591645.1 uncultured Pseudomonadales bacterium
TCTAGGACATCCGCCTCTGGCGGATAATCGTTGGTTCGACTCCCACTGGAGTCACCATCTGCGACTGAAGAAGTCGCGAAGTGGTGTTTTAGTGCTAAATATGGCGCTAATTTTGGTGTTCCAGAAACCAAATCTTGGTAGGTAGGCATTTCATCGAATATAAGCCCAAAGAAGGCAGCTCTTTTTAGTGGATTAGCCCAATCTATCAGCAATTCTTCAAGGTGTTCCAGAAAATAACCAATGTGCTCCATAACAATACCCATATCTATAGTATTGCCGGTAGTCTTTTTATTGGCTTTTTCTTGTTCTAATTGTTGAATTTCGTTTTCAGCTTTGACTAGGTCAGCTTCCATATATTTAATAGCAATTTCTGAGGTTAAATATTTTATTTTTTCCGCAGCAGCAATTGCTGAAGTTTTTAATTCCTGTATTTTTGAATTAATAACATTCTCATCTTCCCCCGACTTAGCGAGTCTATTATTCCATTGGTCGATCACATACTTTTTTAGCTTATCGACATACTCTTGATTAACATTGAGATCTTTGACAAACATTTCGACTGTATCCTCTAATTCTTTTGCAGGAACTCTAAAGTAATGCCCTCTCTTATTGCAGTGATAGGCCGGATAATACTTTCCAAGCTTACCCCGTGAAGCGCTACCAAATAGAGCTTTGTGACAGTGGGGGCACATAATATACCGTTTGTATGGGAACTTGGGATTATTGATTAGTTTTTTAGTCATCCAGTCTGGAAGTTGTTTTTTCCAGAATTTCACACCATCTTTATCCTCTGTAATAGTAAATTTTCCTTTATTTGCCAGATTGAAGGATTCAATTGATACGATTCCAGGAAAATTGCCTTTAATTGGTTGGCCTTGTGTCCATTTTTCGATATTAATTCCGGCATATATTGGATTGTAAATATAACGCCAGAACTGCTTGATATTTAAGGGCTTTCCTCCTTTCTTGCCAATGACTTTAGTGCGGTCGTTAGGATTTCTGATGTATTGAGTTCGCGATTTAAAGCCAAGTCGGTTTACTTCTTCAACGATCTCGTTATCAGTAAGTGTGCCTTGGATTCGTAGATCAAACATCTTTTGAATCCACTTAGATTCCTCTGGGTGGGGCACAAGTATTACCCGCTTACCATGGGAAGTTTCGGTTTTCTCATTCATATAACCGAAGGGTGCCTGCCTGACTCTATAGCCTAAACGCACGTAGCGTATTTCCGCTCCGATCATACGTGTCATAATATCGCGCATTTCGTCTTTGGCTCGTTCTGCCTCAAGTATTTCTGCTTTCTTAGTTGGACTATAAACACTCCACTTATAAGTAACATCTAAATGCTCAAGCGTGTTAACGTCCTGATAACCAATAATTCCATATATATCAATGAGTCTGACGTGGCTTTTATCCAATTGCATTTTTAAATGGTCATATAAGTAGGAACCGCCACGAGTAAAGCGATCTATGGATTTAATAATGAAGAGTTGAATATCGTTTTTAGGGTTTTTGCAGTAATCAATAGCTTCTTGAACTGGCTGCTCTTCCTTTGAGGCTGATTCCATGAAAATAAAGAATTTCTTAATGTGGATGTTGTGTCCGAGGGCAAAACGTTCTATTTGCTCCTTTTGAGCTTCTGGCGAATCACCTTGCAATCCTTGTTTTAAAGATGATATTCGGATTGCAGCAACTGCATTTTCTTGTTTAGGCAGATTTTCCATATTCCGAACTCCTTAATAATCCGTGCTTATTTTGTTCAATAAGCCGATCGACAATTAAATTGGCAATTATTTGGAGGCGTTCTTCTACCGTTAACTGAGTTCCATTTTGAGGTAAGTTTTTATTATCCTGGCGAGTTTCTCTTATCCGTTTCATATCATGTGTTTAATCAAACTATCACTATATTGATAGTTTACCAAATACACAGATAATGTCAAG
>CAZQBH010000134.1:0-1940 GCA_964591645.1 uncultured Pseudomonadales bacterium
GCACTCGTCTAAAAACTTCGATATATCGTGCACTTTTAAAATTTAATATCTATTAGAGAAAGGGATATAGTGAATAATTTTTTAGTCTTAGAACAGATAAAACAATGGTTAAGTAATCAAAAGCAATTCCCTTGTCTAATCGCCATCGCAGGACCCACTTGTGCTGGAAAATCATACTTTAGTCGACAACTCCACGATATTCTTACAACGGAATCAGTGATTGTCTGCCTCGATAGCTACTTCAGAAACATAGGCGAGCCGTTTCTTCCCAAAACCGTCGATAATATTCCTATTTTTGACGAACCAAACTCATTTCATGAATCAGAGTTTGTTGATGCGATTCAACAATTACTTTTGGGGAATACTGTTCAATTACCCATCTACGATCTAGCCAACAACTATAGAACCTTGTCCACATCTACACTTAATAGCGCTCCGATTATTATTGCCGAAGGACTCTTTACAATTAACTTCTTGCAGTATCTGAAACAGCCAAGCCTTTACATTTATGTAGAAGCCGACGCTCAAACATGTCTAACCAGAAGAATCAAAAGAGATACTAAACTAATCGGCATTTCTGAAAGCACAATTCGTCGTCATTTTGAACAACAGATAATTCCAAGACAACATCTATATCTTGAACCCCAACGTCATCTGGCCAATTTAATCGTCAATACATCTTAAAGGAGGATCAAATGGGACTTTCCCAAACCAACTTTGAATATGTATACAAATACATTATTCAATGTCACCGACCAGAAGATCTATTTGGTGATCTGGGAAATGGTGATGTCAAAAGCAAACTTGATGCCATAAATCGTGTGTTTCGGGAACAATGTCCCAATATTCACCCTGATCTATACTCCGATAAACGCATGAAGTACATGGCTGAAGAAGCTTTCAAAGCTTTTAACGAAGCTAAGTCAGGCGCCGAAGAAATGGTTAAAAATGGAACTTACGGCAAATCCTCAACCTCCAAAACTGCCACCGCTACAACCACGGAAGTGTTTAAGGTGGGTGATTTTACCTACATGGTCTCAAATCAAGTAGTGACCGGTGACTTTTGTCAGGTCTTTATGGCGCGCAGAGAAGGGCCAAACGGCACGGAGGATGTTTGTCTAAAGATTCCTTTGGATATTTGCGACAACGACCTAATGGAAAACGAAGCCAATACGTATCGAATCGTTCAACACAAGTCCTTACCTTCACTTGTCGACACCTTCTTTATGCAAAACAAGCAAGTGAACGTTCTGCGACAAATTGTTGGCGGTTTTGATCTGGTTTCGATCATGAGCTATTTTCCAAATGGTTTACCACAAGAGCATGTTGTCTGGATCATCGATCGGCTTCTAAGTGTCCTTGGATTCTTGCACATCAACAATATTCTTCACGGTTCTATTGAACCTGGTAATATTATGATTGTGCCTGGTAATCATAACAGTCTCTTACTCGACATGCTTTTATCTGTACCTTCAGCCAATCTTCCGGGTGCTATCTACCACGGAATCAATCAATACACGGCACCGGAAATCATCTCCAAAACGCATCTTACTCCTCATCCAAGCTCAGATATGTACTCACTGGGAAAATCAATGCAGTTTCTTTTAGGAGGAGACATCAATTCAAGAATATTTCCTGTTGGGGTCGATCCAAGAATCAAGTCGTTTTTAGGCAAATTTTTGGATCCTGACCCACAAAGACGAGCTAACGATGCTTGGCAATCCTGGCATCAGCTACGTCAGCTACGCACTCAAGTGTTTGGCGTGGATAGTCATTTCATACCCCTCATAATTGGATAACAATTCCAGAAAGGAAAATATAATGGGCGGTGGTTCTTATAGTCGAGATGTAGGTAGTTCTTCTTCGTCCGGTAGTTTTGACTCCGGTGGTACTTCAAGTATAGATTCAAAAAGCGCAATGGATCAGAGATATCTTGATTC
>CAZQBH010000135.1:0-1602 GCA_964591645.1 uncultured Pseudomonadales bacterium
ATTCGGACGAGGTCTCGGTTCGCGTATATTGGGTCGGCCCCTGCTCGACGGTAGTTGTCGTCGTAGATTTCGACTTCAAAGGTTCAATAATATCAACAATAAACCGTGGCAAATCATGAGATTTGTAGTAAACGATCGCAAAGACAACAAGGCCTAGTAGAACCAAAATTGCCAAAAATTTTAGATAGGCACTTGTATTAGAAATTTTAATCACTTTCTGCACAGGTTGAGACGGACTCGGCGAACTTCCAACTCCCAAATTTTGATCAGTGGTAACACTTGATGCTGGTTGTTGATTTTGGTTTGTATTTTCGGTATTAAGTTCCAAGACCCCCCCCCTAACTATTTCAACTATAATTCTATCACAATATTATGCTTCGCCACCACTCGCCAAATCACTACTTAAACAGCATGATTCTAATTTTTTCCCAATAAGATATTACCAAAATCAGAGTCGCCAGACTGGCTGCTGGTAGTACAATAAGATTCTCGAACCACTTACCAGTTTTAATTCTGACTTTCTGAAATGGTCTCGGCGGTATCCCAAACGTCCGATGATATGGAAAGAAGATTGGGATGCCTTCTTCTGTAAACATATCTGAGACTAAATGAGAAGCGTAGGCGATCATAAAGCAAATGAACGCTAAGACATTATCTATACCCCAATAATCAGGAAACGATTGAAGCAAATAATATGCGCCTATACCAACCAACACAAATCCCAAAATTGAATGAGTAATATTTCTATGTTCCAAAAATGGATCTGATAATTTTCCAAGAGTTCTTCCAAATGGTAAATCCTGCCAGAGTTTTCCGGCTGGTTGATCAATATCTGGTAACAAAGAACCTATATACGAGCCAACCAATATAGCCCCGAAGGTCGCGGGAGCAAATTCAGGTTTTACTTTTGATATAAAATATGCCGAAACTGCCAACAGGCCAATTGATTGATGGGTTTTTCCGGTCATTGTAAATCCTCAACATTAAGATGATAAAGAAAATTGAAATCTGAGATTTCATCTATTTGCTTGTTTATTTGCGAAATTGTCTTGCCTTCGACCTTATCAATATGTAGTGCTTTCATCCCATTAACGGTCATCATTTTAACTATATCTAGAGAATTAATAACTGAAGGATCGCGGTTAATACCCTTTTGCAGCAAGGCAGCAATCTTACCGGCTTCCCAGACATCCAGTCTATTTGAGCTTGCTGCACCATCAGTCCCAATTGACACATTGATACCGGCCTCAAGCATCTTAGCTATTGGCGCAATACCTGAGCCGAGCTTCAGATTACTTAATGGACAATGGGCCACAGAAGCCCCAGATTTCGCAATTAATGCAATATCTTCATCAGTTACCCAAACACAATGCGCGAGGAGAGTGTGTCGATCCAGAAGGCCCAAATCATCTACATATTGTGTTGGCGTAACTCTATTTTGACGTATGCAATCATCGAATTCTTTTTTAGTCTCGGCCAAGTGCAGTTGAAGTAAAACATTATATTTTTTGGCTAGTTTTTTTGCCTTAATCAAATTCTCTTTTTCAACAGTATAAATTGCGTGAGGGGCCACGGAAACCGAAATCGATGTATCATTTTTAA
>CAZQBH010000135.1:1612-1920 GCA_964591645.1 uncultured Pseudomonadales bacterium
CAATCAGCTCCTCTGTCTGATTAAGCAATTCGTCAAAAGAAACTCGTGACAAATCCGTCATCACACTACCAATAACCGCAGTGATACCCATTTCAGATGCAGCTCTGGCAACTTCTTCTTCGTAAAAATACATATCGCAAAAGGCTGCAATTTTATTTTTCTGCATCTCCCCTATTGCTTTCTTGGATTGGTCAAAAACAAATTTTTTGTTTAATTTTCTTTCAGCGGGCCAAATATAATCATTGAGCCAACTATGAAGTGATTTATCTTCACCCAAACCTCTAAATCCAATCATCGCGGCGTGTGTA
>CAZQBH010000136.1:0-1625 GCA_964591645.1 uncultured Pseudomonadales bacterium
AGAAGTATTAGCGCTTTTGGGTCTGGTTTCAATGTATTTATTCAAAGACTCTTTGACGGGTTGATTAAGAGGAATAACACGTTCAGGGTGTGACTCGTAGGCACGAATAGTAATTTGGTTACCGGTCATGTCGAGGTCGGAGATTTTAAGGTTGGCCAGTTCAGAAATACGCATACCAGTCTGAAGCAAGAGCTCAACAATGGCGGCCATTCTTAAATCTTCGCGGCAAGCGTCACGGAGAGCACGATACTCAATTTTGTTGAGGATACGTGGAGGTTTGATGTCGTATTTGGGGTGAGTAACGTTGGTAGCAGGATTCTCAGAAATGGCACCGTTGGCTTGAACGTAAGTGAAGAAAGACTTAATGGAATTAATCTTGCGGGAGATAGATTTAGTGGTGTAGTTTTCGCCAGCGAGATTTTCTTTGAAGGCATCAATGTCTTCTTTGGTAACTTCGGAAAGGTTATTTTTTCCGGATTTGGCGACAAAATTAGCTAACTGTTCGATATCCTTAGAGTAGGCAAGGATGGTCGCAGAAGCTCTGCCCTGAGAGGACAAATTGTTTTTGAAGGCATTAATCGCCTGTTTGATGTTTTGATCGATTTGTTCCATAATTAGTTAGGAATTATTTTATGGCACTTATTATAACATTCTAGGTTTATAAAATGCAAGTCCGAGGGGAACATAGTAATAATGTAAACAAAAAAGGCTGGATAAGGGGGGTAATCTTGGTAGTTGCCTGGTTTTTGATAGTATCTTTGGTGAAAGACTTGTGGCAGGTGAAGAAAGGTTTTGTCCGGATTGAAGAGTCAAAGCAACGGTTAGCCGAGGCTGAAACAAAAAATCTCGAATTGAAAGAAAAACTGAGCGTAGTGTCGACGGATGAGTATAGGGAAAAGATAATGAGAGAACAGCTGAATATGCAGAAAGTGGGTGAAGTGGTGGCAGTATTGCCCAAAACCAGTACCAGTAAAATCGAGGAAACAAACAAACAGGGGTCGGAAACACAGAACTGGAAGAAGTGGTGGTCACTTCTTAAATAGTTGCGGGTCCGGGGTCACGCTCCCCGGTTAAGCGAGATTATGAGCCTCGCAAGATACTCACCTTCCACCCGCAAGTGGCGAACAAGGGTATTTTAGCACGACTGTGCCTATTTGACAATTTGTTTGGTAAAATATTGATGTTTGGCAAGGTAGCTCAAATGGTTAGAGCGGCGGATTCATAAACCGCAGGTAGTGGGTTCGATCCCCACCCTTGCTACTTTTTATATCCTAGGTAGGATAAAATCGAAGAATGAAGAAAAGAATTTTAACTGGAGATAGACCAAGCGGTAGGTTACATTTAGGCCATTTTGTAGGATCGTTGGCAAATAGAGTAAAACTTCAGGATGAATATGAACAATTTGTTTTAATCGCTGATGTGCAAGCTTTGACAGATAATTTTGAAAATCCTCAGATGGTAGCCGATTCGGTGAAAGGGTTGGTGTTGGATTACGTGGCAGCCGGTATTGATCCTCAAAAAAGCACGATCGTGGTGCAGTCAAAGATACCGGCAATAGCCGAGTTGACGGTTTTTTACTTGAATCTAGCGAGTTTGAACAGGGTTTTGCGAAATCCGACAGTGAA
>CAZQBH010000136.1:1635-1907 GCA_964591645.1 uncultured Pseudomonadales bacterium
GATTGAGCAAAAAGGTTTTGGGGAGTCGATTCCGGCAGGTTTTGCCATGTATCCAGTGTCTCAAGCGGCTGACATTACGGCTTTTGAAGCAGATTTGGTGCCGGTCGGTGAGGATCAGCTACCAATGATTGAACAGACAAGAGAGATTGTCCATAAGTTTAATGCTTTGTATGGAGAAACACTAAAGGAGCCTGAAGCGCTTTTGGGAGATTTTCCAAGATTAATCGGTTTGGATGGCAGAGCAAAGATGAGTAAGAGCTTGGGTAATGCCA
>CAZQBH010000137.1:0-1857 GCA_964591645.1 uncultured Pseudomonadales bacterium
ATTTCCCCGGAATGAAAATACTTCTGAAATGGTTTAATAATTTCCGACACCGGCTTATTTTGTTGGGAAATATATTTTAAGAATTTGGATGTTAATACAGCCGGAGCTTCAAATGTCCCAAATGGGAATTTATAAAAATAATGGCCGGAGGACTCGCCTCCGAAAATTGCATTCACCTCGAGCATTTTTTCTTTAATCAGAGAATGCCCGACTTTAGTGACAACCGCAGTCCCTCCGACTTCCTCAATCATGTCTTTGGTGATCCTGCCTGGCCGTATGTCGTAGCACACTGTTGCCCCTGGATGTTCTGCTATTTCAATCTGCGCCATAATTCCGCGCAAAATTTCCTGTCTAATAATATCCCCGTTTTCGTCCAGGAAAAAATATCTGTCAGCATCACCATCTATCCCTATTCCCAAATCAGCTCTATTTTTGCGAATCTCCTCACCTAAAGTTTTCAAATTTTCTTCTTTTAATGGATCCGGTTCATGCGCAGGGAAAGTCCCGTCAAGTCGGAAATTCATTTCCACTAACTCACATGGCAACTTAGAAAAGATTGCCTTTGCATCCAATGTTCCCATGGCATTGGCAACATCAGCTACAATTTTCAAGTTCTTGATCGCAGTAAAATCAAAATCTTTCAATTGCACATTCACCAGATCCTCTAACACGCCCTCTTTATTGGTTACCTGTCCCTGAACAGCCGCCTTAGGTGGCTCCTCGCCAATAACCATGTCGCGAATTTGGTATATGCCGTTCTCTCCGCTTATGGGTACGCCACCCCTACGTACCATCTTCATGCCGTTATATTTTGGGGGATTATGCGATGCGGAAATTTGTATTCCGCCGTCATAGCCATAATATGCTACCGCAAAATAAAAAGTTGGTGTTGAACTTAAGCCGACATCAACCACATCCACACCCAGATCGATAATTGCTTTTAGTACTTCAGCGGACAATTTCGGCGATGACAAACGCATATCTCTTGAGACCACAACCTTAAGCTTTTTACCGGGATTTTCTTTTATTAATAACCACGCAAAGGCCGCCCCAATTTTATAAGCCAAGTCTTCGTTCAGTTGCTCCGGATATATCCCCCGGATGTCATACGCCTTAAATATTGAAGTATCCACTCCCATACCCTCATCTTATCAAATTACCCCCCAACTGGTAAACTCTAGATAGAGTTACTGCCCATGACTAAAAAAACTGCTCTTGACCTTGCGTATTTCTCTATGGAAATGATGTTGGAATCGGATGTGCCTACCTATGCCGGCGGTTTAGGTGTTCTGGCCGGGGATATTCTCCGTTCCTGCGCGGATATGCATATTCCCGCTGTCGGGGTGACACTGGTTTACAGCGGCGACACTTTTGGTCAGGTAATAAATCTTGATGGTTCTCAGTCATTTACCCGCTCCGATTGGCAGAAATTGGATCAGCTGGTCAAACTCCCCAACCGCATTGAAATGGAGATTGCCGGCCAGCGCACCTTTGTCATGTGCTGGCGTCACGACATTGTCAGTCCGGACGGTTTCCTTGTTCCGGTCTATCTTTTGGACACGAACATTCTCGAAAATCCGCAATGGATAAGGGACTTTACTCAGAACTTATACGGTTCCAACAGCGACATTCGCTTGTGTCAGGAGCTGATTTTGGGTATCGGCGGTGTAAAAATGCTTCGCTCCCTGGGATACAAGGACATTAAGACCTATCACCTCAACGAAGGTCATACTGCTTTCGCTCCCTTGGAATTGTTAGCTGAAAATGGCTATAACGATGAAGAGGTCAAGAAAAAATGCGTCTTTACTTCCCATACTCCGATCCCCGAAGGTCACGATAAATTTAATTATGACCAGG
>CAZQBH010000138.1:0-1837 GCA_964591645.1 uncultured Pseudomonadales bacterium
CTCTTCTAATCCCCTTTTTGATATAAACATATTTTAAGTTTAAATTACATTTAGTGGGGGTCAGGTTACTGAGACCCCCGAACAGTTACTTCAAAAGCTTAATCTGATACCGCCAAGTGATACCCTTTCTCTTGTGGACGGAGAAGAGTATTTGAATTGTAGAACCGTTCCAGCCATAAGACTTGCGAACATACTCGTCATCCGAAACTAGGGTTCCGTTGACGAATAGTTCTTGACCGTTCTGGTCTACATTACCATAGCAGTGCCAGTGTCCAACAACTAGGACATCCCAGTGTTGAGGAATAGAGGTTGCCCACCTAAGCATTCTTGATAGCAGAGCATACAAAGGTATTCCGTATGAACCGCCCTTGACTTGGTCACCGTGTGTAAGCAGGAACTTTGTTCCCTGAATATCAACGATTTGGTAGAACTTCTCGGCTACATTGAAGTGAACCCTCTCGTTTTCAGAGAACTTAGTTTCCACCACCTTATAGATGACATCGTCCCAGTTGTTCATATCAGAAGTTCCCTTTTCTCCCCTGCCGTGATTTCCACGAGTGCAGTGGACATAGACATCGTCAAAGTTCTTAAGCATTTCCTGAATTGTCCAAGACAACAGGGGAACGGCTTGACCGAACACTTGAGTCATTGTAATACCCTCAAGTTCGCTTTGGTCTACGAGATAACCCACTTTGTCTGACTGGATAAAGTCACCCAGACAGAACAGATGGATTTTTCTGATAGGATATGCTTTGCGGTGAAGAGCCACAATCTTGAGGGTAGCTGTAACCATTTTCTGAACACGCTCTTTGGCTATCTCAAAATTGAATGAATCAGTCTTGTGACCGAGTTGCCAGTCGGAGAGAACAAGAACGACCTCTTCTTCGTCACCACGACCATTGTCAATATTCTTGACTTTGATGGGCGGAAGAATGGCGATGTTCTTGTCGTTTACATTCTCCAAGATGGCTTTGATACCAGTGTCAAATGTAACCTGTTTCTTTTTCATAACGGCTACCTCCTTTGAGTAGTCATTCCGCTTACATTGTTTACCAGTATTGATGTTGGGTAAGCCCATTCCCATCGCTATGTGGCGAACATAATCGGTTGCTACACTAAACTTATCGGCAACCTTGTTATAATCTCCCCTTTGTGAGGGCGGATTAGACCGCATATACTCCTCTATTTTTGACCGCTTTTGAATTTTCATAGGTACTAAATATAATTATAATCTTTAATAACCCCCTGTCAAGAGTGCTATAATAATTTTGTAGGCATATTTTTAATTCTTTCTTCTGCTATTTTACAGTATTTGGGTTCTTTCTCGATTAAGATATAATTCCTTTTAAGATTTATACACGCGATAGCAGTAGTCCCACTACCAGCACAATTGTCTAATACTAACTCTTGTTCAATAGTATATGTTTTAATCAAATATTCTAGCAAATCAATAGGCTTTTGTGTTGGATGCAAAGGTTTATTGTTTGAGTTTGAAAAATCTAAAATTTGTCTAGGATATCCTTTCTTTTCAATTTTTCGATTGAGTTTATGTGATTTTCTTGCTGGATTTATACCTTTATCTCCATCTAAGTATATTTTAGGGCGACTCCAATTAATATCACAATCTTCAAGACCGGGTGGACAGTAAAACATATTTTTACTTGAACGATTAGCTGTAGTTCCATTACTAAAAATAGAAATTGTTTCTATATCTTTCAATGGCTTAAGTTTTGCATTCGTAAAACCCGCTGGCCTTGATTTTCTCCAATACCAATCATACTTATACCATTCTGTGTTTGATGTTCTTAAAAAGGAAGAAAATGGTTCATCTCCAAAT
>CAZQBH010000139.1:0-1818 GCA_964591645.1 uncultured Pseudomonadales bacterium
CAGCGTGTATCGCCGGTGCCGTTGCCGGCGAGCTTCTGCACGGCCTCGACGAGTTCGTGGTCGAAAATCCTGCCATAGTCGGGACCGGTCACGGCCCGCAGTTCGGTGCGGCCATTTTCGATTTCGAGTGTTTTGACCTGTTCGGCCCGGTGCGAGGCGAGGCCGTATTGCAAATTTATGCCGGCGAGCGATGCCGGGAGTTGCCGTAGATAGGCTGCCGGTGCGCCGACCAGGCTGGCGAGTTGTCCGAATGACCAATGGGTCGGGGCAACCGGCTTGTCCGAGCCGGGCATCATCAGGCTCAGCCGATCGGCGTTGTCGCGGCCGGCTTCGACGCGGATTGCTTCACTTTCGACAATGCGCGTTCGGCTACGTTCCGACCGGGCCTTCACAGCACTATGCAGCTCGGTAAGTGACAGGTATCGCTCGTCGGCTGGCCTGTTAAACCATTCCGACGAAACGCGGCCAATCCGTTCCCCTCGGCTGACGTCTACTTTGTAACCGGTGCGTGCGTTGCGCGCGGGTGTCTGAATTTCAATCTGATTCATGGGTTTGCTCCATGGCGACCGCCGGGAGACTCTCTCCCAGCCCTAACTCGCCACCGGACAACCCGTCCGCCCTCTCCCTCTGCCGGCCAACAACGCCGCCGAATGACATGCTGACGCCTCAGCAGCGCGCTCGTTAAAAACGCTCGCGGAAGCCCGGCTCAGTCAGGCCGCCGCTGATCTTGGCCCTGAAGGCGCGCAGTTGGGCTGCGTGAACATAGCCCCTGTCCTGATTAGGGTCTATTCGTCACCACAGTCAGCTATTGTGGCTGGGCGTATTGCTCGTAGCGCGATAGTAGACCGGACCCAGCAACCGCCGCCATAACGCGCGTCGCCGTTTCGGTCTGCCGGAATTCGGGCAACCGGAGCTCGCGCCGTCTGAGGTGGATTCCTCCGCATGCACAGAGGCCAGGAAACGTCCCCTGCACCGTCATCAGCGGTACAAATGACTGTGCGTTGAATGCAAACGCCTAAAATGAGCGGGGCGATTTAAGACCAAATCCGCACCAAAAGCGCCCCGCCTGTTGGCTGATAATAATGAATGATAACGACATTAACTAGAGAGCCGTCGAAATCTGGCTGACCCACTCAATTTTGGACTCTATCCATGAATAATTCGTGTCCTCCCGATCTGCTCGTCCGCTGGCCCCTACCATCAATTTGATTTCGCGAATTTATCCATCAGCTTCTTTGGAATCTAATAGCCGTTGACTATCATTTGAGGCAAATGCAGCCACGGCCGTTTACCGTCCATGTTCCCCGCTCTGTCACCTCTGCAGAACGGTGGGCACAGGACGGAGACGACCATGAATTCCAATTTCGGCCATGCCCGTGAGTTGCTCGAGCAAGCTTGGCTCCAACTGCAGGGCGACGACGAAACGAGCCGGAAATCCCGTTTTGCGATTGATATCCTGGTCGAGGCCGTCGCCACGGCCGAGCATTCGAAGCCGTATCGGCAGGCGGAAATCATCGAATTTAGACGGGCGGCTCGTCGGAAATAGAGCCGCTAACTTTACGGCGAACCCATCTGGCCGAGCTTTATCGGATCGACGGACCGCGCTATGGGTCGAAAATGACTGAGTTCCGTGCTGGCCTTCCAATTGTTTCATTTGCTGATCAGATCGCACTGGATGGCTGGTTTGCGACGCAACCGAGCGATTCCAACGGCGCCTGGATTAGATTTCGTAAGAAAGGTTCGAGCGTCGCCAGCGTCACCAAAGCTCAGGCGATCGACAGCGCCCTTTGCTACGGCTGGATCGACGGCCAGATCGAC
>CAZQBH010000140.1:0-1531 GCA_964591645.1 uncultured Pseudomonadales bacterium
GGCATCAAAACCAAGAGGGCGAACAATGTTTGGCCACACATTGGGCGATATTACCATCTCACTGGCATCTAAGCCAGCATCTTTTAGAGCTTTGGGAAGCAAATAATCTCGACCAATGGCAACTTTTTCTTCATCGGTATAGGATGGCATTTGAATGGCTTCCAAACGATCCATAACAGCAGTAGCAATACGAGCAGTGTTGTTGCATGTGGCACAAAAAAGAGCTTGGGATAAATCAAAAGGATAGTCAATATAGTGATCAACAAAACGATTGTTCTGTTCGGGGTCGAGTAATTCGACCAAAACACCCATAATTGTATTAAGAGCATCGTCTGCCACACGGTCAATTTCATCCAGAAGAATGACAGGATTATTGGTTTTGGCTTGAGTTAAAAAACGAATAATAGCTCCCGGCTCGGCTTCTGGATAAACTCGAGATTGGCCGCGAAGATAGAGAGGATCACCCAAACCACCAAAAGGAATACGGATTAATTCGCGCCCCATTACTTCAGCAATCGATTTGGCCATGGTGGTTTTACCAGTACCAACTAAACCAACAAACAACATAATTGGAGCACGAAGTTTTTGATCAGGATTACGATGCTTTTGTAGGGCCAAAACGGAAATATATTCCATTATTCTTTCCTTAACAGCATCAAGTCCATAGTGACCTTCGTTTAGTTTTTGTTTGGCATATTCCAAATCGAGAATGTCTTGGCTACTACTTGTCCAAGGGAGAGCAGTAACCCACTCAACATACTTTGAAGCGGATTGATAGTTATTCCAAAATGAATCTTCAGAACGAGAATTAATACTAAGTTGGGCAAAAATCTCTTCTAATTTTTCTTTTAAGCCATCAGGGATAGTAACGGAATTGGCTTTAACTACGAGTTTGTTAATGGCTTCTTCGGTGGTAAGAACGCGATTATCTGTACTGTCCATATAAACAGTATAGACGAAAAACCCCTCTTGTATAAGGAGGGGTTTAATTAAGTTTTAAAAAACTTTACCTTCGGGGGCCGGAAAAATTACGGAAACCACCAGCACGGTTGCTATCGCCAAATTGTGGACGGGGGTCGCCCATTTGGCCTTCTGGTCGTGGTTGACCTGGATGAGCGGCTTTGAACTCTGGAGAAGACAATTTGATTTGATGATTGTCGTTGAATCCAGCAATTTTTACTTTTAGCTTGTCACCAATTTTAATAATTGAAGATGGGTCAGATAAGAATCCCCCACTCATTTCGGAAACATGAAGCAGAGCTTCACGACCAGGAAGGAATTCAATAAAAGCACCATAAGCTTCGACTCGAGTAACTACGCCATCGTATTCCTCACCAATTTGGACTTCTTTAATCATGGATTCAATTTCGTAGGCGCAAGCGTCTATTTTATCCTGATCAATGGCAGAAATTGATGCACGACCATCGTCGTCAATATCAATTTGAACGCCATATTTCTCCATTAAAGCTTTGATAGTTTTACCACCAGAGCAAATAACTTCACCGATCTTATCCTCAGGAAGTTGAACCAT
>CAZQBH010000140.1:1588-1816 GCA_964591645.1 uncultured Pseudomonadales bacterium
CGAGGTTCGAGGAGCGGCAAGGGCAGCGTCCATAACATCAAGAATTTGCAAACGAGCTTTGGTTGAGGCGGCAAAAGTAGCCTCAATCATTTCATAAGTTAGACCCATTCTCTTAATGTCTAACTGAATAGCAGTGATCCCCTGGCGAGTACCAGTGATTTTGAAATCCATATCACCACAATGATCTTCAATACCAGCAATGTCGGTTAATAAAACAAATTTACCCGA
>CAZQBH010000141.1:0-417 GCA_964591645.1 uncultured Pseudomonadales bacterium
TGCTGGACATCGACGACCCCGAGGAGCAGGTGCGGATCGCGGAGCGGCTCGACCGCCGGTTCCAGCGGCAGCACGCAGGGATGCAGGACGGCGACCCGACGCCGACGCCCGCGACGCTGCCATTGGACACGATGGCGCCGCCGGCCCCCGAGCAGCCGCCGATGATGCCGGGTGCGACGGGGCCGATGATGACGGACCAGCCGATGCCGCCGATGATGGGGGGGATGTCGTGAGCGTGACGTTGTGGGCAGACGTGCCGCAGGAAAACCGTTGGGTGTCCCGAGACGAACGACGGGACGGCTGCACATACACGGGCCTTCGCGACGCCGGCCGGTGCACTGCCGCAGTTCCGTTCGAGGGGGGCACTTACTATCGCCGCTGCGATGCGCCGGTCAAGACCGTGGCACTCTGCTACGT
>CAZQBH010000141.1:454-1813 GCA_964591645.1 uncultured Pseudomonadales bacterium
CTTACTTCAACGATTCACAACGTCAAGCAACCAAAGACGCCGGCAGAATTGCTGCTCGCGCGGGCCATCCAGTGCGTGCGCCGAAACTACTTCCCCGAGCCGCGGCTGAAGGCGTTCCGCGCCATGTCAGACGACGACATTTTCGAAATGCGGAACGTCGGGACGAAGACGGCGGCGCTCATCTGCGAGATGCGCGACACCTGGACCGACGAGCAACTGTGCGAGGCGTTCGGCTGGCCGCGCGCTCGACAGCCGAAGGCGCTGCCTGAGCAGATCGACGCATTCTTCGCGACGCGCCCCGACGTGTTCGCCGTGATAGGGGGCTGACATGCCGCCACGCCCATTGTTGCCAGGCCAGCCGGCCGGCGCCACCGACCTCATCCCCTACAACCCGTACGCGACGGGCTACCCAGGCTCGCCGTCTGCTTCGTCTGCCGCCGCCCCGAAGCGCGACTACCGCTTTGCCGTCTCCCAGAACGGCCCGCTGTTCCTGCCCGGCGACCTGACCGACGACGAGGCGAAGCAGGCGGTCGCCGCCTACGACGCCTACATCGCGCGGCTGACCCAGACGTGGCAGGAGTCGTCCGGCCTGCAGCGCAAGCAGATCGAGTCGCAGATCGAGGACGCCAAAAAGGCCCGCGAGAACGCGCTTGCCATCGCCCAGATGCAGGACGCGACGAGCCGCTACGGCACGGACGTGCAGCGGCAGACGCGCCTCGACGAACTGCGGCAGAACCAGCGGCAGTTCGACGCCTCGCACGCGCTCGACATGCAGCGGTACGGCCTCGACGTGGCGAAGGCGTACACCGAGTACTCGCGTACCCCGGACATGATGTTCGCCCGGAACGACTTCATGAACGCGATGGCACGCACGGGTCAGGGACTGCACCCGCAGAACGTGATGTCGCAGGGCACGCCGCAGGCAAAGGGGTGGCAAGACTTCGCTGCGCTAGCCGGCTACACCACGCCGACCGTGCAGGCCGGGCGTTCGCAAGGCGGCGGCGGGATGGCGCCGCAGGGGCCGACCGGCGGCGGAACCGACCAGCGGCAGAAGGCCGTGCAGGAGATCATGAAGGCGATGCCGCCCAGCGACGTCGACGGCTATGACGGCCAGGACTGGGAGGCGCTGAACGCGATCAGGAGCCTGTACGCCGCGCGCCGGCCGGGCGAGGTCGAGCGGCTCGGCCAGGAGCGGCGGAAGATCGGGCAGGCCGGGTTGCAGCGCATGGGTTACGACCCGGCGCTCGTGGAGAGCGACCGGATGAGAACGCTGCCGGGCCAGCGTTCCGTGCGCGCGGCATAGCGGAGGACATGACGTGTCGAAACTCCTGAACATCCCGACCCAGACGACGACGGTCG
>CAZQBH010000142.1:0-1803 GCA_964591645.1 uncultured Pseudomonadales bacterium
TCTTCCAGGTGTTCCATAAAGTAATGGAGGTAGTTAATTACGGTTTGCACTTCCATCTGTTCATCTTCGTGGTCATTTTTGGAGGCGATCAGCAGTGCTTTTTGCTGATCAAGCTTCTCCAAATCGTTTTCAAGACTTTTAACAGCGATAACTGAACTAACCATCTTAATTTTCTCGACTATTTCCCTTTGCTGGATTTCTATCTGTTGGATTCGTTTACCGGTATCGATGCTCGAATCAATGATTTGAGCGCGTCGTTTGTTCCACTCCTGGAGTAAAATCTCTTGAAACTGGGTAATGAAAACGTCAGAAAAGTGAATGTTTTTTACGAACTCATGGATAACCTTGTCGAACTCAGCTTGACTCACACGCCAATACTTGTGATTTCGATGACAATGATATCCTGGGTAGTATTTGCCTAACTTCCCTCTTGAAGCGCTGCCAAACAGTTCTTTCCGGCATTTGGGGCATAAAACATATCGTTTGTAAGGGAACTTAGGATTGTTTTTGTTCTTTATTTTCTGCCAAACGGGTAATTCACCTCTAATGATTTTCACTTCACCATCATTTTCCAGGATCATAATTTTGTTTTTATTGGCTCGATTAAACAAATCGATGCTGACGAGTCCGTTAAACGTTTTTCTTAACGATTGGTTTTTAGTCCACACTTCAGTATTTATTCCGGCGTATATTGGACTTTTAATGTAACGTTGCAATTGTTTAATTGTTAATGGTTGTCCACCTCGGTGACCGATAGTTATTGCCGGGTTATCTTTATCGTGAATACGAGTAGTTCTAGACTTAAATCCCATCAAGTTAATGTGTTCAACAATTTTATCGTCAGTCAAATCTCCCTGGGCTCGAAGCTCAAACATGCGGATGACCCACCTAGATTCCTCCGGATGTGCTTCAGGTATCACTCGCATTCCATGGGGCGTTTCTACTTTTTTATTAACAAATCCGAATTTTGCCGGTCCAATCCAATATCCTAAGCGCGCATAGTTAATTTCTGCGCCTATTAAGCGGGTTAAAATATCGCGAACCTCATCTTTTGCCCGTTCGGCAGTTAATAACTCATTTACCCACGCAGGATTAAACTTTGACCACTTATACTCAACACCCAAATATCCCAATGTATTCACTGTGTCGTTTCTGATAACACCATGCACATCAATGAGGGTAACACCAGATTTAGCCATCTCGCTTTTAAGCATGGCGTAAATCATTGCTCCGGCTCTAGTAATCCGATCTATACTTTTGATGAAGGCATATTTGACGAGGTTATCTTGATTTTGACAATAAGCGATCGTTTCAAGTAGTGGTTGAAGGTCGTATTCCTTGCTGGCTGACTTGGTGAATTCGAACTCTTTCACTACTCGAATTTGACATCCTATCGTGCTTTCGATGTTCTTAATGGCATGATAGATTTGTTTTTCTTGATCAGCTAGGCTATCACCCATAAGGCGTTGCTTTGCTGATGAAATTCGACCGATGACTATGGCGTTAACTTCTTTCATTTTTCTGGATTAAATCCTGGTTTAATTGATTAAAGTTGCGTTTGAGTTTGTAATCAGCCATTATCCTATCGATTACCAGATTAGCCATCACCCTTAACTTATCCTCCGTTTCTTTAGGAAGTGAAGTGGCAATAAGAGATTGTCTAGGAGAAGGCTGCATGCTGATTCTCCTTTTCAATAAGCACTGCCATTAACAATCTGAATTGCTTGCCTTTATCGTCGTCATCGATGGGACTATTTTTGGCTTCCTCTGCTATCTTCCTAATAGTCTCTAGAGGAAAACGCG
>CAZQBH010000143.1:0-1767 GCA_964591645.1 uncultured Pseudomonadales bacterium
TGGCGTCGCGCGGTTCGGTCATTCCGTTATTTGTCGAGCAGGTTCTAAGCGGAAAACCAATTACCATAACGGATCCGGAGATGACGCGTTTTATGATGACGTTAGAACAGGCTGTTGAACTAGTAATGTACGCATTTGAGCAGGGTCGTAACGGAGATATTTTTGTGCAAAAGGCATCTGCTACTACGATTGATATTTTAGCTAAATCAATACTGTCAGTGTTAAATAAACCCGATCACGTCATTAATATCATCGGCACCCGCCATGGCGAAAAATTATATGAAACGCTGTTAAGTCGAGAAGAGATGGCAGTGGCTGATGATCTTGGCGGATACTATCGAATTTCACCTGATTTTCGTGATTTAAATTATGAAATATATGTAGAGTGTGGGCAAAAAAAAATTTCAATGTACGAGGACTATAATTCACACAATACAAAAAGGCTCGATGAGGCGGGAATGATCGATCTATTAATGAAGCTCAATTTTATTCGTTCAGCGATGCGCGGTGAAGTTGCGGTGGTGGAAGGGTAGTTGATGAAAATTTTGGTCACCGGTTCAAATGGGTTTATCGGCAAAAATTTAATGATTCACCTGAGTGAAAATGCAAGCTTTCAGGTTTCTACTTTTATGCGAGGTGAGCCATATGCTGCGCTGGTTGAAAAAATTGCTCAAACCGATTTTATAGTGCATTTGGCTGGGGCAAATCGACCTCAGCATAGTTCAGAATTTGTGACAGATAATATCGAATTGACCCGTAGCTTGAGTGAGGCTGTTAAAGTATCTGGCCGAGCCACGCCAATTATTTATACTTCTTCAACTCAGGTTGAGCTGGATAATGATTACGGAAACACAAAACGCCAGTCAGAACAAGTGTTGCGAAGCTTGACTGAGGAAATCAATAGCCCAGTCTATATTTACCGCTTACCGAATGTGTTTGGTAAGTGGTGTCGCCCTAACTATAACTCGGTTGTTGCAACATTCTGCCACAATCTGACTCACCGGCTTCCCTTACAAATTCATGATCCAAACGCTGCACTCAACCTGGTTTATATTGATGACGTGATTAGCGACTTTTTACATGTTATTCAACAGCGACCAACTTCTGGCCTGCGCACCATCAGTCCAGTTTATCAAATGACGGTGGGTGAGTTAGCAATGCAATTAACTGCCTTTCAACAATGCCGAGTTTCTTTATTGCTTGAGCCGGTTGGAACTGGCGTGATCAGAGCCTTATATTCTACTTATATTTCTTATCTCAATCCGGTCGAATTTGCTTACCCGTTGACCAAATTTGATGATGCCAGAGGTTCGTTTGTGGAAGTCTTAAAGACTAAAGATTCTGGCCAGTTTTCTTACTTTACGGCGCATCCGGGAGCCACGCGCGGCGGACATTACCATCACACTAAGACTGAAAAATTTATCGTACTCCAAGGTGAAGCGCGCTTTAGGTTTAAGCATATGACTAGTGGTGCGGTAGCTGAAATTGTTATAAGTGGTAGTATGCCTCAAGTGGTGGAGACAATACCGGGTTGGGTACATGATGTTACCAATATTGGATCAAATGAAATGATTGTCATGTTATGGGCCAATGAGATTTTTAACCGTGAGCGACCTGATACAACTTGCAATCAGCTTTAACTCCCACTATTAACTACCCATTTAAAATAAACCATGAAAAAAATGACTGTCATGACCATCGTTGGCACGCGACCAGAAGTGATTCGATTGTCGCGTGTGATAGCAAAATTGGATCAGTATTGTGATC
>CAZQBH010000144.1:0-1767 GCA_964591645.1 uncultured Pseudomonadales bacterium
TCTCGAACAAGCCTATGTTTGCTACCGCTTAACTGCCTCCACCACTCAAGAGGCTGGTAACTACGAAAATAAACTCGTTTACACTGCCACTGCTACTTTTTAATAAAAAAATATATGACTGCCCAAATCAAAAAAAACTTTTTCCTCTTCCTCTTATTCTTCCTTCTTTCCCCTATTGAAGTTTGGGCCCAATCCGCTCTTGGTCTTTCCGCTATACCACCTCGTTTAGAAATAAAATTAAAGCCTGGTGAAACCGTTACCAAAGAAATAAAAGTCCGAAACGAATCTAAAACTGAAAAAGTAATTTCTACCAATATTAAAGACTTTATTGTCACTGATGATGCTGGCACCCCCATTCAAATCGACAATCAAGATCTTGATGAAAATGGTAATCGTTGGGCCGCTGCTTCCTGGATTCAAATTTCCCCCAGTAAAATTAAACTAAAAGCCGGTGAAACCAAAACTTTAATGCTCACCGTTATTGCTCCTGAAAATGCTCTTCCCGGTGGCCATTATTCTATGGTTATCCACTCACCTCAAAACGACACCTTCGTTTCAGAAACCGGCTCCTATATTGAAACCAATGTTGGTACTTTGGTCTACATTACCATTCCCGGAGACATTAATGAAAAAGCTTCTATTAAAAAATTCTCTGCCCCCTCCTTCTCCGAATACGGTCCAATTGACTTCAAAACCGTTATCACCAATCTTTCTGATCTTCACATTACTCCCGCCGGTGCTATCACCATTACCGACGCGCTTGGTTTAAAAGTTGCCCAACTCGATCTTAATCCTACCAATATTTTTCCCAACACTAGCCGTGAATTAACCAACACTCTTCAACACAAACTTCTCTTTGGTCGTTTTAAAGCCCAAATTAACGCTGCTTATGGCACCGGTGGTCAACTTTTAACCGCCACTCTTTTCTTCTGGGTAATTCCTTACAAACTAATTGCTCTCCTCCTCGTCATTGTCCTGATCCTCATTTTAATCATCAAAATAAGATCGAAACAAACTCCTTCCACCCCTGAAACTCCTCAGGTTGAAAAATTAGAAAAAGAACTTGCCGATCTCAAAAAGAAGTATCAGGATAGGCAATAATTGGACAACATAAAATCAGTTTCCATTCAGGCAGAAATACCCGCAAACACTGTTACTATCTTCGGATATACCAGTCCCTCTTCCCGGGTCGAACTTGGCAGCGCTAAAGCCTTTGCTGTTACTTACAGCCAACCTGATGGCTATTTCATCTTTGACCACGTCATCCTTCCCAAGCACCCCCAGGACTATTGTCTAACCTCTACCGACGAATCCCTTCGTCAAAATCAAGCTACTTGTCTACCGGAACCACCTTTAACCAACGCTTATACCGAAATCGGTCCAATTCTTCTCCCTCCTACCATTTCTCTTGATCTCTCCCAAAATTTCTCTTCCGGTCAGTCAATTCCCAACACCACTATAAAAGTTTATCTTTATCAGCAATCCTCAGGTCTCAATTTCATCAAAAAAGCTCAAGCCTTCTCTTTACCTGTTTTTGAAACTAATACCGATTCCCAAGGTAATTATAGCCTTAGTATTCCCGACACCACCCCCACCAACTATCGCCTTTTTTCAGTCGTTAATTATCTCGAGTCGGACTCACCCAAATCCAATACTCTCCTCTATCATCCACCCTTTTCCTATTTCCATCTTTACCTAATATTATTCCTTCTTGCTTTTTTTGCTGCTCTCTTTTTTATTCTAAAAAAATCTCGTCGTCGCTTTCTC
>CAZQBH010000145.1:0-1755 GCA_964591645.1 uncultured Pseudomonadales bacterium
TCCCCATGATCCAGCTGAGTTAAGAATCTTTTTTAAGAAGTCTTCAATCTCTGAATACTTGATATCTAAATTACTTTCAAGACATAAATCTATGGAGAAATTAGGATAAATGGAAACAGGCTTCATTTTACTGTCAGGAAGGGATGTTGAGACAAGCTTACTCAAATTAATATCAAAGGCACATGTGTTTTGTGGTAATTTGTATTCTAACAGTATATTCTCCTTTAGTTCCCCAACAATCCCTATAACCTCTTTATCTAAATAACAGAATGCCGAGACATTAGGATCAAACATATTCATAGTTGCTTTTGAATAATCATCAATATTTTGTTCAAAAGATTCCGCTATTAAAGAGAATTTAATCAACTGGTCTTTCTCTGAGAAAATAGCCTTTGCATATTTTTTTGCTATATAGAAATGAGAGTGTTTTGATTCTTGTGTATTAGTAATTATTGAAGAAACGTGCCACTCCTCTTTTGGAAGTCCTTCAGTATCAAAATAGCCTTTAACATGAGGAATATTAATTTCAAATAGGCCAAAGTTCTTAAAACCTCTATCCCTATTCTCTTTAACCTTTGGTAAAATAGTTTGAAGCAGATTCGTTCGCATTAAAGATAATTCAGGTGAAAGAGGGTTTTTTAGTTTGAAAGCCAAATTGGAATCTAAGTTCGATTTATTAAAACTCTCAGGACTTGTGAACCTATATGTTAGAATTTCGTTAAGACCAAGCGTAGATAAGAGTTTTCGAGTTTTCTTCTTTAATTCAAAAATCTTATTATCCCTGATAGGTCGTATCTCTTTCTTTGGTAATGTGATATCAATATTGTCAAAACCATATATTCTTGCAATATCTTCATGAATATCTTCAGCCAATTGAATATCTTTTCTCCATGAAGGAATTTTCACAGTAAGAAATGTTTTATCTGAAGAGGTAACAGTATATTCTAAGTTGGTTAATATAGTTGAGATTACATCTTTTGATAATGAAGTTCCAAGGTGTCTATTAAGCTTATCTATATCTATTGTAATCTTCTGTAACGGTTGAGGGTCTGGATAGATGTCAATAATATTTGAAGCAATATTTCCAGAGGCCAATTCTTTTATAAGCTGTACTGCTTTTATTAATGCAGGCAAACACATTTCTGGATCCAAAGAATGTTTAAATTTAGTTGCAGAATCTGTATGAATGCCTAAATTCATAGAACTTTTTCTAATGCTATTTTTATCAAAATTTGCAGACTCAATGATAATTCGTTTAGTACTCTCATCAACTGAGGAATCTTTTCCTCCTATTATCCCTGCAATGGCTATTGGATGACTATTATCAGCAATAACTATTGTTCTGTCATTCAATTCATGCAATTTATTATCTAAACCTAATATTGTCTCTCCTTCTTTACCCATTCTTATATTAATTATTACTTTGTTATCAGGGGCATTATCATTTGAAATTATTTTGTCATAATCAAAAGCATGAAGAGGTTGTCCAAGGATTGCTGAAATATAATTTGTAATATCAATTACATTATTAATTGGTTTAATGTCTAGCTTTACTAATTCAGACTGCAACCAGATAGGAGAAGGTTTTATTGATATATTATCTATTGCAATTCCAATATATCTTGGGCATAGAGCTTCAGCATCATTAATTATTTCTAGATTTAAGCAGTTAGATTCGGCGTGTAATTTTTTCTGAGGTTTTAATATCCATGTTGGAGATAGAAACTTGTTTCCAGTTATTGCAGTAAGTTCCCG
>CAZQBH010000146.1:0-1737 GCA_964591645.1 uncultured Pseudomonadales bacterium
TGCTACTTATACCGGAGAGTATTATGATCCCAATCCTTACGGGCCGCCGCCGCCCTATGAAGTGCCGGGGTGGGACTTGAAATCTGACCAAGAAGTAATGGCAGTATTTAGTGGTGATGGGTATGTATACCGTACCAATAACTTTAACAACCCTGCCAGTTTGGGCGGTCCAACTTGGGACGCCGTAGATTTGGGGTTAGAGGGTTGGATGGTCGATGCCGGAACTGGAAACACTGTTACTACGAACTTTGTAGTAGATGCTTATAGTCCCAAATATATCGATGGAGTAGGGGCCGTTAATGGGTGGATTACTACCGGACTGTATATTTATCGTGTTGAAGACATTTTCGGAACTCCAATAGTTACTCAACAGACTTCTTTACCATTAACGTTAGCAGAGTCTCCTCATGTAAACATTGATGCTTCCTTTGCCGAAGAAGGGTTTGTTTTGGTGGTGGTGCATTACAACAACGAAACTACTGGTGGCACTTATGCTTTATACACAACTAATGGTGGGTTAAATTGGAATACTACACAAATTACTGCTCATAGAGAAACTGACAGTGACTACTACCACATGCCGGGACTGCTAGTTACTTCTAAAGGCCCTGGACAGGCATATACCTTTGCTTTTTCTGCCACGGGCCAGCGTACTGCTGCTGCTCCCCGTTGTTATGTGACTAATGACTATGGGGCTTCTTGGAGTGTATTTGAAACCGGCTTTGAACTTGGAAGCGGGTTAGGCGCGGGTTTGCATATCCCCTGGCATGACAATGATAATGCCAATATTATGTATTATAATAACAAAACTGCTATTACTAATCCCCAAGGAGATCAGGATCAAACCCTTTATAGAAGGAATGAAGATGGTTCTCACGAACCAGCTAACCCAACCTCTTCAGGAAGACCTGTAGGTACTCGTACTGGTAGGTGGGGTATAGGTACCTCTCCTCACGACAGGCTAAAGGTAGCACTTGCTGGTACTCGCGGTCCTACATCTGGTTGTTATGGTGTTTATACGAGTCTCGACGGGGGAGACTCGTGGACCGAAAGAATTGCGGGGTGTACCTGGACTCGCCACATTGCAGTAGCAGGAGACGAGGATGCTGCAATCTACACATTTGGCTCAAATAAAAACATATCCGTAACAGAAAACTTTTTTGGAACATTTGATAGTCGAAAAGGGAACCTAGATTTACTTCCTGGTAATGGCGAAATAATAGGTTTGTGCGGTGGATGATGGAACGCTTACTTAGGGATATTTACGACGCTATAAGCTCTCTTAGACAAAGAATTTCCTATCTAGAAACACAAGATGGGGTAGCCGATCTATCTGATGCTATGTCTTTTGTGCAACTTACTGATACTCCTGATAATTATATAGGACAAGCAGGGAAAATTGTTGCGGTTACGGCAGGAGAAGACGGTCTAGAGTTTGTTGCAGGTAGCGGGGCTTTAGCAGATCACGACCACAGTGGAGACCCCGGAGACGGGGGAACGTTTGATGCAGCTAATCTAACAAGTGGTACTGCTGCTGATGGGTATGTGTTAACTGCTGACGGTTCGGGGGGTGCTGCTTGGGAAGCCGTTAGTGGTGGTGCTAGTGAACTAGATGATCTAACAGATGTTGATCTGACTACTCCACCTTCAGATGGTCAAGCGTTGGTTTTTGATAGTGGATCAAGTACGTGGAAGGCGGAAACCCTGGCAGGTGGAGTTACTGATTTTCTTGATCTG
>CAZQBH010000147.1:0-1726 GCA_964591645.1 uncultured Pseudomonadales bacterium
GCTGCCACTGGCTTGATACCTATCAAGGCATGGCCACGGAAGTACCCGCCTGGGTTCTGCGCAATGATCCTTACCCGGTCTACCCGCGCGAGGGCGGCAATTGCCCGCAGTGGCAGGAGGCGTTGCCATGACCGACCATCCCGACCTCCCGCCACGCGACATCCCCGAGGACCTGGTGGCCTATGCCCTCATCGGCGGCCCCTGGCTGGCACGGGCTTACTTCAGCCTGCGCCTGCTGGCCTTCATCATCCACACCCTGGCCCCGTGGCACGCGGGGTCCTATCTGGAGATCCGCCGGCGGCTGCGGCCGGTGGTTGGGGAGATCAAGGCATGACCACCGTCGTCCCCCTGCCCGTCAAGCCACGGCCGCCCCGCCACCGCCCCCTGGTATGCCAAGGGGTATATGGTCGCCCTGGTGGTGACGGGCTAGACTCGCTGGCCCGCCTCCTGTTGTCCATCGCCGCCGATGAAGACGCCCAGCCCGCCCGCCAGCCCGAGCCACGCCTGCGCCTATCTGCGCTCAAGCAAAGACAGGCATGATCTCAGCCTGGACGCCCAACGCCGGGCGCTCCAGGACTACGCCCACGAGCAGGGCCTGGCCATCGTCGCCGAGTTTGCCGACGCGGTGGAGTCGGGGAAGGATGACGACCGGCCAGGCTTCCAGGGCCTGCTGCGGGCCTTGCGCGACCCCACCCGCGCCTGGTCCGTCCTCCTGGCCCTGGACACCAGCCGCATCGCCCGCCGCCGTCACCTGGCCCTGATCTTCGAGCACGAGGCGGAAAAGGCCGGCGTCCGCATCCTCTACAAATCGGTCCCCGACACCGACCCCATCACCGGCATGCTGCTGCGCTCCATCCTCCAGGCAATGGACGAATGGCACAGCCTGACCAGCAAGGCCAAAGGGCTGGCAGGCATGGCAGAGAGCGTCAAGCAAGGCTGGCGGGCTGGCGGCCAGGCCCCGCGGGGGTACCGCCTGGAGCATCAGCCAACCGGCACGCTGCGCGATGGTCAGCCGGTACTGCGCTCCAAGCTCGTCCCCGGCCCGGACGCCGAAGCGGTGGCGACCTATCTCAAGGCTCGGGCAGCGGGCAAGCCAAGGGGCATCGCCTGCCAGCTCTCCGGCTTGCCCCCGACGACCTTGAACGAACTGGAGTGGCAGGCCCTGACCTATGCCGGGCACACCACCTGGGGGATGCACCATGAGCATCGCCCCGGGGGGTATGTCGGCGGGGTCAAGCGCAAGCCCCGCGCCGAATGGCACATCACCCGCGACACTCACCCGCCGCTGATCAGCGACCAGGAGGCCGAGGCGATCCTCACCCGCCTGGAGGCCAAGGCCGGGCTGCGCACCCGCGCCGGAGATCGGGTCTACCTGCTGTCCGGGCTGCTGGTCAATGCAGCGGGCCAGCCCTACGCCGGGGAGACCGTTCGCGGCCAGGGGGCTTACCGGGTCGGCAAGGGCGCGCGGATCTCCGCCAAGATCATCGAGGGCGCGGTCCTCGATCAACTCTTTGCCGATCTCTCGTCACCCGCGACCGCCAAAGAGATCGCCGAGCGGATGCGCAAGGCGGCCGCCCCCGCCAGCAAGCCGCGCGACTTGGCGGCCCTACGGCGCAAGCTGGCCACCCTGGACGGCAAGATTGGCAAGCTGGTGGATATGATCGCCACCGCGGGCGAGGCGGCCCCGGCCTATCAGCGGGCGATTGCCGGCATGGAAGGCGAACGC
>CAZQBH010000148.1:0-1702 GCA_964591645.1 uncultured Pseudomonadales bacterium
TTCTATCCAAAACAGCTTTTCTGTACTATCGACATAAATGTAATAAGTAGGTTGTTCGCAACATTTGTATCCTCCTCCAAAAGAAACGTCTAAATATAAAGCCTTTCCTGTTTTTGGGTTAAAATATTCTCCTGAATATTCTCCCCGCTTAGGTAGAGATATTGGATGCGTTGGATATTTTTGGTAATTATTTCCATCAAGTGCTTGACTGATAGTGTTAAAAGTATAGCGCGGAGATGCGTCACGGGGTAACAGGTTTTGTATCTTTTTTCCAAGTATTCCGTAATATGCAAAATATATTACCAATCCAACAACTAGAATAATCGCGATTAAAATAACAATCTTTTTCATAATTTCATTATATATCTTGTTTTATTATTCACTCCAGCCACCATATGGTACACGCTGGTTGTTGGGAACTATATCCATGAGGCTGGGGTACGAAATAAGAAAATGATTTAGTTTGTTCTTAAAATGATATTTTGCCAAGTATGTATATAGTGGCTATATATCGGCATTAATTAGGATAATGACATTTCTTGTATTTCTTACCACTTCCACACCAGCAGGGATCATTACGACCTAGGTTTTTATGATCATTCTGGGTTCCAACTTTTTGCAGCCCCTGCATAGCGGAGAGAAAATCTCCGGCAAATTTACCTTTGCCTTCTTTGGGAAGGGATTTAACCGCTTCGGCTACTGATTTATCAATCACATTTATTTCCGGTTTTATTTCAATAGCCTGGGGTCTGGTTCGGTTGGGGTCCCCGACCTGCAGGCGGAACAGACGCTTTGAAAATTCAGAATCAATCTGGACTACCAAACGCTCAAACATCGAGAAGGCTTCGCCTTTATATTCAACCAAAGGATCGCGCTGACCATAACCACGTAAACCAATTCCGGAACGTAAATCGTCTACTGCATCCAAATGATCGACCCATAAGTGATCTATCGAGGAAAGGTAGGAGAAACGGACAACCCTCTTCCAGTCAGTTTCGCCTAACTGTTCATGGCGTTTGGCTAAGGCGTCAGAAATTATCCCTGAGGTAAGCTTAATAATTTCCTTACTCTCTGCCAATTTGACGAATTGAGCGGAAAGATCCTGTTGAGATTTATCATCAAAAGGAATTATTTCGACCAGAGCTGTGGTAATGGGTAAAACTTCGTTCTCGACAATTCCGCGGGGCGCATACATATTCACCATGTTGGAAATAATTTTTTCAAGTTTGGAGGAGATTTCCGCGTCAGTGATTTCATCATGTAAAACTTTATGCCTCAAGCCATAAATGACTTCCCGCTGTTTATTCATGACGTCGTCATAATCCACAACATTTTTCCTGGCATCAAAGTTAAACCCTTCGACTTTCACCTGAGCTTGCTCAATGGCTTTCGAAACCATGCCATGCTCAATCGGTTCGTCCTCAGGAATTTTCAAGAAATTCATTATCTTTTGAACCTGATCACCGCCGAAGATACGCATAATGTCGTCATCAAGGGAAAGGAAGAAACGAGTTAGACCCGGGTCGCCCTGCCGACCGGCACGACCCCGGAGCTGGTTGTCGATCCGCCGAGATTCATGGCGTTCGGTACCGATGACACAGAGACCACCTGCCGCGACTACTTCATCATGAGCCTGCTGCCATTTTTCCAGCTCTTTTTTGTATTGAGCGTCGGTTAATTTATTTTCACCCAAAACATATTT
>CAZQBH010000149.1:0-1337 GCA_964591645.1 uncultured Pseudomonadales bacterium
AAATGATTGGGCCACAAAAAATGGTTGTGATAAAAATCTCTGCAGACGCCGAGCTCTAGCTACAGTCAAACGATCTTCATCAGATAATTCCTCCATGCCCAAGATAGCAATAATATCTTGTAAATCTTTATATTTCTGTAAAACGCGTTGCACCTCCGTGGCTACCCGATAATGTTCTTCGCCAACAATATTAGGGTCTAGTAAGGTTGACTTGGAGTCCAAAGGATCAACCGCTGGATAAATACCTAGTTCCGAAAGTGACCGCGATAAAACCACAGTTGAATCTATCGGTTAAATCGTCAGCTGGCACATAAACTGCTTGGATAGAAGTAATTGACCCCTTATCAGTCGAGGCAATTCGCTCTTGTAACTCACCCATTTCGCTAGCCAAAGTCGGTTGATAACCAACAGCACTAGGCAAACGACCCAGCAAAGCCGAAACCTCGGAACCAGCTTGCGTAAAACGAAAAATATTATCAATAAACAACAAAACATCCTGATTTTTTTCATCTCGAAAATATTCAGCCATCGCTAGACCAGTCAAAGCGACTCGAGCCCGAGCGCCGGGCGGTTCATTCATCTGACCAAAAACCATACAAACCTTATCTAAAACACCACTGTCTTTCATCTCATAATATAAATCATTACCTTCGCGAGTTCGCTCGCCAACACCGGCAAAAACCGAATAACCGCCGTGCTCATGGGCCACATTATGAATTAGCTCTTGAATTAAAACGGTTTTACCAACACCAGCGCCGCCAAACAAGCCAACTTTACCGCCTTTAACAATCGGGCAGATTAAATCAATAACCTTAATACCGGTTTCCAGCACTTCCACCTTGGTTGATTGTTCAACAAATTTAGGAGCTGGCCGATGTAAAGGATAAGTAATCTCAGTTTTAACCTCGGCTGCTCCATCAATAACTTGACCTAAAACATTAAACATCCGCCCTAGCGTAGCTTCGCCAACTGGAATACGAATTGGTTGGCCAGTATCGCTAACTTCCTGACCGCGCTTTAGGCCGTCGGTTGAATCCATGGCAATTGTCCGAACCAGGCCGTCGCCCAAGTGTTGTTGGACCTCAAGAATAATTGTCTGTTTGTCCTGCTTAACTGACAAAGCTTGAAAAATCGGCGGCAATTGATCAATAAATTGGACATCAACTACTGGACCAATAATCTGTTTAATAATTCCAGAATTGTTTTTTTTCATATCATTAATTAGCCAAGGCGTTGGCACCAGCGCAAATCTCAGCGATTTCCGCAGTTATACCAGCCTGACGGACTTTATTATAAGTTAAACGTAGAGCAGCAATTAATTCATCAGCCGACTCGCT
>CAZQBH010000149.1:1347-1698 GCA_964591645.1 uncultured Pseudomonadales bacterium
ATAATTGAACTTCAATCAAACGCGGCAACATTGCTTCCAAGACCTGCTGTTGATTGGGTTCATAATTATACTGATAATGATAGGCCTTAATTTTTAGACTTTCGGGCAGTAATTCCTCTAGCGCCTTACCTGTGGTTGCCTCACTATATAAATGACTATCAGTTTTCTCAGCCAAGAACTCTTTAGAAGCTGACATCTGTGGTGCCTCTACTAGACCCAAGAAATCTTTATTAGCACTAATATCAATTGGCAATAACTGACGAACCCGGGGAATTTGTTTTAAAGTAGACACAAAATCAGTAAAAGTTACCAAAACCTTATCATAACGGCCAGTTAAATATTCAGCCATAA
>CAZQBH010000150.1:0-337 GCA_964591645.1 uncultured Pseudomonadales bacterium
CCCCCAATATCCACCATCCTGGTTGCTTCAAAATTACTTCCCATTTGTTTAACCACCCGTTTCATTGTCACCGCCTGTGATTCAATCGCCACCAATTCCATACCTGCCTCTTTAAACACTTTAATATAACTTTGAATTAAAGTATTTTTTGCCGCAATTACAAACACGGTCAAACGTCCAGCATCATCCGATTCCACCACTTCATAATCAATCGATACTTCGTCTAATGGGTAGGGGACAAAGGTCTCCGCCTCAAATTTTAAGGCATCTTTAATTTCATTTTCTTTCAAGGGCGGCAGTGATACCAAACGACTGACAATTTCGTATTCCGGCAGCG
>CAZQBH010000150.1:369-1406 GCA_964591645.1 uncultured Pseudomonadales bacterium
ACTTCCTTTTTATTATCTTCCGACTTCAACCACTCAAATACTGGATTTTTTACTTCTCCGATCGCCGCCAATTCTAAATTAGTTCCCTCTCGATTCAAAGCCACCGCTTTAATACTGCCCGCACCTAAATCAATTCCAATAATACCGCTCATTATTTAAGTATAACAATTATGTTTAATCACTCAATACCGAATCTTCAGCACTCAAGCCAAACAACATAAAAGCTGGAACCCGATATCTTCGACTAATGCTAATTCTTCTACTGGCTCCCACCGAACTTTTAACCTCTTCCTCGCTACTACCGGCATATCCAGTAGAGGTAATTTCAATTCCTTGAATCGGGAAAACCGCCCCAACACTAGCCACCAAATAAAATTCACCTCCATTAATCAATGGTGTTACTGCCACCAATAGGGGATTATTATCTGTAGTTAAAGTAATACAGTCTGACCCCACACTATCAGTAAATCCATTAACTCTTTCTGTCGCCACCGGGCTAAAATTATAACCACTTCTTCTTACGCCATAACTGGTGCCACTCAGATAAAAATAATCAACCGCTATCGATCCAGTAAAACCTCGACCGCAAACATTTACTGCTCCACCAGGATAATAATTTGTCCCCAAACTACCGTCAGCATTGTGATCTACTAACCAATAAAACTCAGTCCCATTCTGGGCTGTATATTCCCCAAAATCTAAATTTTGCCCATCCCCACTAATATTCTGTACCGATATCTCCGCTGAAGAGACTCCATCTGGTGAATCATAATTTACTCTCTCAGTCTTTAAATAGTAGTCAATACCTGATTCTGCCGCATTAAAGGCTTTTTTTAATAATTCCTCATTAGTATCAATTTTGGTTTCAGTGGTTGAAGATTTCGACAAAGACAACCCCAAAGTTAACATTACTGCTGCAACTAACATGACTATTATTGCAGTTTGTGCCCGACGGTATTTCATTTTATTCCTCCCTCCATCCCGACATTACTCTGGTTAAGCTCGGTGGCATAGTAAAAACTAACTCCGGCCGGTAA
>CAZQBH010000150.1:1416-1667 GCA_964591645.1 uncultured Pseudomonadales bacterium
TTTGTGTTGCATCGCTAAAACTACGGTTAAAACGGATATTTCCCCGGGCATAAAGCATCCCGTTTATCTGCAACTGATTTGCCGACTGCCCACCACCACTAATATTGACATCAGCAATATAAACTCCATCTAAACGATTTACCGCCGGGTCAATCGTAATTGAACCACTACTAACCACCATAAAAAATTGCCCAGCCGCCAAGACAAAATCGCTATCAATTGTTAAATTTCCATTAACCAAAAACACTCCA
>CAZQBH010000151.1:0-1655 GCA_964591645.1 uncultured Pseudomonadales bacterium
GCAGCTCGTCCAGCGAGGCCATCCCGAGGTCGATCGCGTCGGCCAGCGTTATGAGCTTGCGCGAAAGCGCCGCGTCGTCCCTGCCCGCCTCGAGCTTGGCCTTGAGCGAATCGGGCTTCACCTCGTCGAGCGAGGCGTAGATATCCTCCAGAGTCCTGAACTGGCCGAGGAGCTTGAGCGCCGTCTTGTCGCCGATGCCGCGCACGCCCGGCACGTTGTCCGAGGCGTCGCCGGTCAGCGAGAGATAGTCGAGGATGCGTTCGGGGGTCACGCCCCATTCCTCCGCGACCTCGGCGGGGCCGAGCTCGCGGAACACGAATCCCTCCTGAGGCCTCAGGGCGCGGACGCTTCCGCCGACCAGCTGCAGCAGGTCCTTGTCCCCCGAGATGACGTAGCATTCGCGATCCTCGGCCTGGCAGCGCCTCGCCAGCGTGGCGATAACATCGTCGGCCTCGTAGCCCTCGCGGCGGAGCATGGGCACGCCGAGCGCGACGAGAATCTCCTCCACCACGGGCACCTGCGAGATCAGGTCCTCGGGCGTCTTCTGCCGCGTCGCCTTATAGGCGTCGTACATCTCGTGGCGGAACGTCTTGCCCTTGGAGTCGAAGACCGCGGCGAACGCCTCGGGCTTCCGCTGCTCGAAAAGGGAAAAGAGGAACTTGAAGAAGCCGTAGACCGCCGAGACGTTCTGCCCCGAAGGGTTCCGCAGGGGGCGGGACAGGAAGGCGAAGTACGACCGGTAGACGATCGCGTAGACATCGAGGATATAGAGCGGCGACTTGCCGCCATTTTCGCTCATCGCGCCTTCCTCGCTTCTTCGTAGGCTTCGATTATCTGATAGGCGTTGTTGATCCTGGTGCTTGTCTCGGTCGCCTTCTTGAGCTGGTCGGGAGTGGCCGCGTTCCGGTCCGGGTGGTACTTGAACAGAAGCTTCTTGTAGGCCGCCTTCACCTCAGGAAAGGGCGCGTAGGGCGTCAGACCGAGGTAGCGGTAGGCGTCCTCGATGACCGCCGAGGTGCTTGCGTTCGGCGCGCCGCCGCTCCAGGACGAGCCCTGGGTCCGGCTCCTCTGCTCGCGCGCTCTGCGCTCGCGATCTTCCTGGGCCTTCCTTTCCTCGGCCTCGCGGCGCTCGGTCTCGGTCTTGCTCGTGTCGAGGAAATCGTCGAGTTCAGCCATGGCCGCGTCCAGGTCGGGATCGCCGTAGCTCCGCCGGGAAGCGGCTCTCCCGCTGGAGGTTCCCTGCCCATAGGCGTCGTTGCCCGAGCTGCCCGAATTCACCCATGCCTTCACCAGCCGCTCGAGACGATCGAAACTCTGATCCACCCTTCACTCCTTGCGCGCGGCGTCGCCCCGCTCGTCGCTACACTACCCCAGGAAGGGCGGCGCATCAATGCCGGGCCGGACACGCGCCGCCTCCGCCGCCGCCCGGACACCCCGGCGCGGGCGCTTTGCCAAGTCCCTCCTTTCCGTATATGATGAGGCACTTCTATGATGGATACCAGAAAAGGCAAAGCGCGCGTCGTCGTCGTGGGCGGCGCGAACGTCGACATCCAGGGCAAGTCCTTCGCGCCTTTCATCCCGGGCGATTCCAACCCCGGCAGGATCGTGCGCGCCTGCGGTGGGGTGGGCAGGAACATCGCCGAGAACTGCGCTCG
>CAZQBH010000152.1:0-1632 GCA_964591645.1 uncultured Pseudomonadales bacterium
GTACCGTCCCGGTCACTGTTTCTGACAAACCAATTATAGACACCCGAATGGAAATCACCTTGTCTGGGGAATATATTGATTCAGCAACCGCTTACGGGCGGGGCTGGAATTGGTATCAAAATGGCCAACCGTGGCCGAATAATGGATTTGATCTGACTACTGTCAAACGGTATGCAGAGGGCCCCTGTATGGGTAAAAAACTAGGAGAATGCAATTTTGATACGCGAACACAAATAAACGTAAGTGGCCAGTTGGTTGAATCGGTAACTATGCAACAGCGAGCATGGAACTGGAAGGCAGATGGATCTCCTTTTCCGGGCAATGGGTTTGGATTAGCCACTATTGGACGATATAAAAGCGGTCCCTGTTCAATGGTGAGCGCCGATACCTGTAGATTTAATACACGAACAATGATGCATGTAAACGGAACTTTGATGGAAACGGTGACCACTCCAAATGGGGAATGGCGTTGGTAAAAACTTTCGCAAAAGAAAAAATGTTGTAAAACAAGACTGAGGGTTTGCAGGTATTTCTTATACTAAAACACAATGCTGCTTGAAAACCAAGCAAATATGCCATAGATAAAATGGTGTGGAGGCCAAATAGGAACCACCGATGATCCAGAATTATTATAAAAAAAATCTGGGAGGTATAGAGAACTGCATTCTTGCTGGCAAGACATTAATGGGCAACCTATACTATTTGGTTCACACTCACTGTATTGCTTACATTGATGATTGCACGTGATAAATTTTAGTAGAAGCAGCAAGTACCCCACAGCAAATATAATACAAATCAACTTAAATATTTTTCGCATCTAAATTAATTATATTCAAAAATTGAAACTATTCCCACACGCGGATGGAACTTCTACTTAGTTTGTTTATGATATAAATTTTTTATCCACCATTGTTTGAAGGCGGGCAATGTGAATATGGAAAGTAAAAATCCTATTGCAGGAACAGTCGCGCTCAACCATGGATTTTGAATTTTAATTGAATTTAAATATAAACCAATTGATACATACGTAAACAAAATTGGCAAGTTTTTTCACAATGTGCTTGTTTTTCATGCTTTGTTTGTCTCAACTTTTTGGTTGCGCTTTTCTATTGCATTCAAACGTTTTTCAATGCATTTAGTTTGATCCATATACCAATAATGCCAGATGACTAACAACCAGGGCTTCCTTCGGGGGGATCAAGGGATTACTCCACAAAGTTTCGAGGAGACGAAGGGACTTAGATTCGACTCTCCTTCGGCAGGCTCAGGATTCGCTCACTATAAACTTCTCGTCCCAACAATTCTTCAGACAAAAAACCGACATTTGGTCGGTTTTCTTTGTCTGCGGAGACGGAGGGACTTCCTCCTTCATATCAGATGTTGCGCTTCGTGGGCTTATTCAGCCAAATCGCAATCTGATTATTCCGGCGGATCTTACTTCTCGTCCCACTTCAAAAATACAAAAAGACCCCACTTCGGGGGTCATTTTTGTATTTGCGGAGACGGAGGGACTCGAACCCTCGGGACCCTTTCGAGTCAACGCTTTCCAGGCGTTTGCCATAGCCACTAGGCGACGTCTCCATACTGTTGGTTTGTTAATCCTCTACGATTTGGATTCGAAGTGCCCCTGGG
>CAZQBH010000153.1:0-1629 GCA_964591645.1 uncultured Pseudomonadales bacterium
AAATGACATCAGAAGCATTGTCAGTCGCATTTTTCATCGCCATCATGCGCATACTATGCTCCACAGCCTGAGAAGAGATCACAGCACCGCGAATTTTTTCCTCTACGATGCTTCTCAAGAGCGGATCTACGAGAGATGCTGGTGACGGCTCGATAAGATATTCTAGATTTGTCCGCTCTGTTGCAACAGTACTTTTGGTATCTTTGGATTGAAAAGGTAAAAGTTGATCGAGCACAACATCTGATTTGGTTGCTGATATGTACTGAGTATAGAGAAGCTTGATTGAGCGAAATGATCCAGACATAAACAACGCGACAACTTGATCGAATATCGCAGTCACTTGGGTCATGGGATGTCCTGATGAATAATCTGACAAAATATCACGATCAAATCGGCTGATAAGCTGAGCCCCTTTCGTACCAAGGGTGATAAACTCAGTCTCTTTGAGATTGATATTTTTCACAGCATATCTCAAAAGGTTTACGTGAAAAGCTCCACAGAGGCCTTTGTTTGCTGATATGTAGATCACAAGATCTTTATTTTTGTCTGCAGGAGGGGCTTGTAACAACGGTGAGTGACTGATATCGATTTTGGCTGCAACTGATTGCAAAAGTTGGTACAAGCTTGTACGGTATGGTCTACCTTCTGTCTCCTCAGCCACTGACTTTTTCATTTTGACTGCAGAAACCATTTGCATGGCTTTGGTGATTTTCTTTACGTTTTTTACTGATTTTGTCTTTTTACGGACAGCTCTGAGATTCATTTTCTATGTAAAATGTGTGTATTTTTCTCGACTCATGATTCTAGTCATCTCATCCTTGAGTTGTGTAATATCATCCGTAGTAAGCGGAATAAATCCTTCATAAAAACCTGTCGATCGATCTGGTAGAAATACAGACTCAGGATATGGTTGGTGTTTAGCTCCTAAAACACGTCCAAAGATGTGGTAGTGTAAAAAAGGCTTTTTTCCTTGTTTGTATGCCCAATTTCCCATATCTTGATAGTTGATCTTTACAACTGGAATACCTTGACTATTCATAACTACTTCCATTGCTTCGCCGACAACCATAGATAACCTCATATATTCAATTGCAACTCTAGACGACAACTTTGTTCTATCTGTTATCGACTCATCCTTTATTCTTATACGAATATGACCACCTTCTTCTCTAGAAACAAATGGTTTAGGCGGAGCCTCAACAACAAAACTATCAGTTTCAAAGATTAATTCGTACATTTTTTATATAGATTTAACAATATTCAACAAAGCTTCCTCATCTTCTTTGTCTAGAATCTTTTTCTCATTGATTTTGGAGACAAGCTTTTTGTGTCCATGTCTCAAAGCATCTAGATATGTTTTCTCCCATGCTTCAACTTCTTTGACATCAATTTCATCAAGATGACCATTGTTCATCGCCCAAAATACTGCAACCTCGGAAGCGAGATCATACGGATTGTTCTTGTTTTGTTTGAGGAGTTGAGTAGCTTTTGCTCCACGATTCAAAAACTTCTTTGTTTCTGGATCCAAGTCAGACTCAAATTGTGAAAATGCGGCTAGCTCGCGATATTGGGCAAGATCAAGCTTGAGTTTTCCAGCTACTTGCTTCATAGCTTTGGTTTGTGCTGATC
>CAZQBH010000154.1:0-1614 GCA_964591645.1 uncultured Pseudomonadales bacterium
CAGACATTACTTACCTTCCTGTCTGCCCACCGCCAGCATACGCTCGACGGCGGTGCGAGCGCGCGCGGCCAGGGCCGGGTCGATCTCGACGGGGACCTGCATCGTTTCCAGGCTGCGCACAATCTTTTGCAGCGTGATCCGCTTCATGTGCGGGCACAGGTTGCAGGGACGCACAAATTCTGTCTCGGGAAACTGCGAAACCAGGTTGTCGCTCATCGAGCATTCGGTGATGAGAGCCACCCTGGCCGGCCGCTCGCGCTTGAGGAACTCGACCATACCGGCGGTGGAGCCGGCCATATCGGCTTCATCGACCACTTCCGGCGGGCACTCGGGGTGAGCCACCAGCGTCACGCCCGGATAGTTGGCGCGGATCTCGCGCAGGTCGTCGGGAGTGAACTGCTCGTGAACCTCGCAAGCGCCCGGGTGGGTGATGATCTCCACCCTGGTCTCACGGGCCACGTTAGCGGCCAGGTACTGATCCGGGATAAAGATGACCTTGGGGACGCCCAGTGATTCCACCACCTTAAGAGCGTTGCCCGAGGTGCAGCAGATGTCGCTTTCGGCCTTGACTTCGGCGCTGGTGTTGACGTAGGTCACCACCGGCACGCCGGGGTGCTGAGCACGCAACGCGCGCACGTGAGCGCCCGTAATGGACTCAGCCAGCGAGCAACCGGCCCGGGCGTCAGGAATGAGCACCTTGGCGCCGGGGCAGAGCAACTTGGTGGTCTCGGCCATAAAGTGCACGCCCGCCATCACGATGACTTCGGCCGAGCTTTTGGCCGCCTGTTGGGCCAGCGCCAGCGAGTCGCCGGTGAAGTCGGCCACTCCGTAATAAATCTCGGGAGTCTGATAGTTGTGGGCCAGAATGACGGCCTTCTTTTCAGCCTTCAGTTCCCAGATACGCTCGATCAGAGGGATCATGGTAGCCCACTCGACCGCGGGCACGTGCGCCTTGATGCGGTCATAGATTTCATCGAGCTTGCTCTTGGCGAGTGTGGGCATATTCGGATTCCCCTGGTTTTCTTATGCTCAATCAGAGCATATTGCTTACCCGGTTATCCTAACTTTGAGCATAAGCACTTGTCAACACTTTGAGCATAAGTTGGACTAAATCTTGATAACCTCCCTGGAGCAGCTTCAGAAGGACAGGTTCATGAAGGAGTAGGTCGAGCGTCCGTTGGCCGTGGCTTTGACGGCTACATAGCCGGTAAAGCCGGGCGGCACCGAGAGGATACTTTGCGTTCCGAGGTTGCCGCCGTGGGCAGAGTCCTTGAAGAAGAGCTGCGGGGCGGTCTTTATGGTCTGTCCGTCGGTCAGCAAAAAGGCCTGGAAAGTAGTGCCGGAGGTGGCCTCCAACGAGGTGTAGGTCCCATCGTAGTTGATGGCGGTCAGGAAGAAAGGCACCTGTCCTCCGCCTACGCTGGTGCCTCCAACCACGGTGGTGTAGTTGGGAGAAAGCACCAGCGAGGCGACTCCGCTTAAGGCAGCCGGGGGGGTGAGCGAGAGGGGCGTCTCTCCCGCATAAGGGAAGGCTGCGGCGCCAGGGGCCGGCGGGATAAAGAGGCCGACAGAACCCACGGCATTGGTCGTGCTGTTCGCCACCGTCGGGCTGTA
>CAZQBH010000155.1:0-515 GCA_964591645.1 uncultured Pseudomonadales bacterium
CATACTTTAAAGTAAAGAATTCTAAATCGGTATCTTGGATTGATGAATTTACTAGTTCAAGAAGAATTTCTGATTGAGTTGTTCCTTTAACACTCTCTTTTAAATACCATTTTCTTGGCAAAGAAGCGTTTTCTATTACATTCTGGATTAAAGGTTGAATCGTAGCACAATCCACACTTTTTGCATCCCCTTTAACCTCTTGGGAACTTTCTTTTTTGGCTTTATACTGAGCATCAAAATTATTTTTGAAAATTGTAAATACGCCAAGGCTTAAAGCCAATATTAGGATTAAAAGAAAAAAAGTTGTAAATTTCTGTTCATTGTTATGTCCCATAGTATATTATACCATGAAATTACTTTTTTAGGAAAAAGAGAGTTATGGAGGCGAAGAGAAGTACACCAAGATTAATTCCCCAAAGAATTAGATCAGACTTAATTGGAGTATTTAAAAAGTATGCAAGAACAAAACTTGGTATTGTGATAAGAGCAAATGAGAGTAATGGATTCCTTCCAAA
>CAZQBH010000155.1:525-1605 GCA_964591645.1 uncultured Pseudomonadales bacterium
CATCTCTTGAAATTACAATTTCACAATTTATTACCTTAAAAATATCTCCCGGTACAGTCAGTATCTTACGGGAATAATTCTTAGCATAATTGTAAGTAATCAGGGATCCGCTATTTAAACCAGCCTCAATAACTAATAAAGTACTACACAAACCTGCCACAATTCTATTTCTTTTAACAAACTGAAAAGCAAACATAAGCAATGAAATGAATATTACACCATAAAGAAGGAAATTTAGAGATGGAGGCCATCTATACCACCCAGGAGCTCCTAGTGCCATTAAAATTACCAGAAGGAGAAAAGATAAGGAGAATAGCCAAAAATATACAATTTTTGATCTGTATTTAGCAAACAAAATTCCCATAACATATATTGGCATATACTGAAGTATTGGGAATACATGAGTCCCATTTTGAGAACCTACTAAATGTTTTTGCAACCAAATTAAGACACTATTTGATAATTCAAATGTACTTAATATACTACCAACAATAAAAAGTAAAATAGATATTTCAATTAATAAATATGGCTTGCTTATGTGCTTTTGTAAAGGTTTATGAATTAATTGAGTAAGAAGAGTAAAAAAGATTAAGGAGATTAGAAATTCTGAGTACTCAGGAAGATTATTTAGTATGGCAATATTATAAATTGATACAAATGATAATTGTCCCTTAGAAATAAAGTAGGAAGCGATACCAATGACCAAATAGCAAACATAAATCAACAATATCTTGTGTAAAACCTTCTTCCAAGAATCTTTTTCTCCATTAGTAATTTTTTTACCAGCGACAAAGCCAATGCCAAAAAGAAAAACAGAGAAGCAAACAGTTGCCCCAAGAAATGTAATTTTATCTAATATACCTGAATTAACTTGAAGAAGAGAGTTTATGTGAACAAAAGACATTAGCATAATGGCAATGCTTTTTAGAATATCTAAAGGGTAATCTCTTTCTTTCATATGTTCAATTTTATCATAATTTATGAAAGCATTATAGTTTGCGTTTGTTCAATCCATTTATTATAATAAATGGCTGTTTAAAATACTTTTTATCTATTTACTCACTCTTTGATTATTAATCC
>CAZQBH010000156.1:0-1580 GCA_964591645.1 uncultured Pseudomonadales bacterium
ACATCGGCATCAGCCAAGTTGAAGGTAAGACAGTCGGCGACGTGGACAGCCAGTCAGTCGCAGACCTTGATGGTTATTTGACTCCGGTGCCAGGTGGGATCGGGCCGATGACGGTGGCGTTGGCGCTGAAAAACACTTTAAATTCTTTTTTACAAAAACAGCTGTAATGCAAAACTACGAACTTCATGCGAATCTACAAAGTTCACCAGCAAAACTACAAACGTTTCTCCGAGTCATCCTGAGTGTAGCGAAGGATCTGATGACTTCAGACGGTTAGGCGCGGCATCCAGATTCTTCACTCCACTACGTTTCGTTCAGAATGACAGAAATCGTAAATCTTAAATCATAAATCTTAAATCGTTTAGCCAACAGGCAGGGACAAGCCGTTCGACAAGCTCAGGACGTGACCCATCCCTACATTATTAATAAAAACGCATACCCATGTCTCCCTTAAAGTCACAACTGGTTGAACTGATGAAAATCCATTATGGATTTTCTTGTTTTCGGCCTGGACAGGAATTGGCCATTGACGCCGTGCTTGATGGTCGTTCGTCTGTTGTCATCCTCCCGACTGGTGGTGGCAAGTCTTTGTGTTATCAATTGCCAGCCATGGTTTTGCCTGGTGTAACTATTGTTGTCTCGCCCTTGATTGCTCTCATGAAAGATCAGGTGGACCAATTAGACGCCAAGGGAATACCTGCAACTTTTATCAATAGCAGTTTAAACCAAGCAGAGCTTGCCAAGCGTCTGGAAGGGGTTTTAAATAATGCTTATAAATTAGTCTATATCGCGCCGGAAAGATTTTATGATCGATCATTCATGGATAGATTGAAACAGGTTGAAGTCAGTTTATTTGCGATTGACGAAGCGCATTGTATTAGTCAATGGGGTCATGACTTCCGCCCTAGCTACACACGACTGAATAAGGCGATTGAATTTGTGGGTCATCCGCCCGTTATTGCTCTGACCGCCACCGCTACTCCTGAAGTCCGCGACGATATTATTAAACAATTAGATTTAAAAGATCCTGAATTAATCATCACCGGTTTCGGTCGTCCCAATCTGCAATTCGGTGTGATTAAAACAACCGTGCCAGCCAAATTGGAAATCATTGCCGAGACCATCAGTAGTTTAAATGACCCGACTGGTATTATTTATTCAGCGACGAGAAAACGAACCGAGGAAATCATGGAGTATTTACTCAATATGGGTTTTGATGCGGTTGGCGATCATGCCGGGCGGGCCGAACAAATTCAAAATGATTTCATGAGTGGTCGTCACCAAATTATTGTCGCCACCAATGCTTTTGGTATGGGTATTGATAAATCCAATATCCGTTTCGTAATCCACGATAGCTTACCACCTAATATTGAAAGTTATTATCAAGAAGCGGGACGCGCCGGACGCGATGGCGAGCCAAGCGTTTGCTTAATTCTTTACTCCAGTCGCGACCGTTATTTGCGAGAATTTTTTATCAAAGGCGATAATCCTAGCCCAGAATTAATTTTGGAAATTTACGAACTGCTGAAAGATTATCCCGACACTGATCCGATTAGCGGCAATCTACTCGTTACTTATAG
>CAZQBH010000157.1:0-422 GCA_964591645.1 uncultured Pseudomonadales bacterium
TTGCCGAGGGGATGAGCTGCGTGCTGTTGCAGCAACTTGCGCGCCGCTACGATAGCCTCTTCGGTCAAGCCGAGGCGGCGCAGCAAGGCCAGGTAGAGTTCGCTTTCGCGGTCCGTCTCGCGGATGACGATTTCGGAACTATCGGCCAGGAATTCGATCTGCAGCTTCTGCAGTAAGAGCGGATGCTCGACGGGATCGCCGCCGTCCACCTTGACGATGCCGTCGCCCACCACCAGTTCGACTTTTTCCGATTCACGTTCGATGATGTTGTTGAGTTCCAGCAAGTGGTCGAATAGAGCGTAGGCAGGGTCTTTCTTTTCGGCCGGCTTGCGCACGCGCAGCAGAAAATCGTCGCCCGGGTCTTCTTCGCCCTGGGCGAGACGGCCGACGATCCCGCTGATGCCAGCGATTCGCCCAGTGAG
>CAZQBH010000157.1:432-1580 GCA_964591645.1 uncultured Pseudomonadales bacterium
TTGGTAGCTCTTGAGGTTCAGGCAAGGCGGCGAGCTCAATTGCTGCATGCCACCCATGAAACGGAATAGCCTCGCTATCCGCTCGCGGGCGATCAGCTGTTTTGCTTCGTTCAGTGCCATTCCCTTACCTTAAGACCTTTCGACCTTGCCTCAACTCAGTTGTCCTTCGGCCAATTTCTTTGCTTTTTCTAGATTGGCGCGAATCAGGTCACACCCTCCCTGCCAGAATGCAGCGCTGCTGATGTCAAAGCCTAAGGTGCTGAGTAATTTTGCCGGAGCTTGCGAGCCGCCTGCCGAGAGCAACTCGAAATACTTGGGCAAGAAAGACTCGCCTTCCTGGCGATAGCGCGCATAGAGAGCCAATACCAAGAGTTCCCCGAACGCATAGGCGTAAACGTAGAAAGGGGTGTTGACGATGTGCGGGATGTAGAGCCAGGTCCACTGATGCTCGGGTCCTAGAGACAAGGAGGGGCCAAACATTTCCTGCATGGCCTGTTGCCACATCCCGTTGATGCGTTCGGTGGTCAGCTCGCCTTCCTGACGGCGCGCGTCATGAAGCTGGCGCTCGAAGCGGAACATAGAAATTTGGCGAAAGACGGTGGCGAAGGTGTCTTCCAGCTTTTCGCAGAGAAGCGCAAGTTGCTCCTCGGGGCTGTCGAGCTTCTCCTGGAGCTTTTCAAAAACCAGTGTTTCCGCGAAAGTGCTGGCCGTTTCCGCCAGGGGGAGCACCGGGTGATAGTCCAGGTAGTGGTTTTTGGCGGCCATCAAATCGTGGATGCCGTGGCCCAGTTCGTGGGCCAGCGTCATCACGTCGCGAGCCTTGCCGGTGTAATTCAGCAACACGTAGGGATGGTGATCGGGGGTAACGCCGGCGCAGAAGGCGCCGCTGCGCTTGCCGGGCTTGGGCGGCACGTCAATCCAGTTCTTGTCGAAGAACGGCTCCACCAGTTCTTTCATCTTGGGCGAGAAGCGCCCGAAGGAAGAGATGACCAGCTCTTTGGCTTCTTCGTAGTTGATCTCTTGTTTCTGTTGGCGCAACGGAGCGTAACGGTCGTAGTGGGCCAGGCTGTCCAGTCCCAACAGGCGCCGTTTCAAGTCGTAATACTGGTGGACGATGTCGAAGTTTTTGACACAAACCTCGGTCATTA
>CAZQBH010000158.1:0-891 GCA_964591645.1 uncultured Pseudomonadales bacterium
CGCTTTACGTCACCACCAACAATCGCGGCATATTCAAGAGCACCAATGGCGGAACGTCTTTCGCGGCGATCAATAACGGCCTGCCGAGCATGATCGGCAAGCTTAGCCGCCTCGCCTTTGATCCAACCCTTAACGTCCCGGAAAGTTCGAAAATCCTGTACCTGGGCTTGTGTGATGAGGGCGGTGTTTACAAGAGCACAAATGGCGGGACGAACTGGGTGTCGTCAAGCACCGGATTGTCGACGCCATTTGATGTAATGTTCTCAAGTTTGGGTGCAAGTGGTAGGAGGAGCGCGTCAACTGATGTGACGACTTTCTCTTCAATTCGGACTCGTTTTTCATAGGGGAAGTAGCCTTCTTTAATAATTTTGATATTGTATTCACCAGGCTTGAGGTTTATGGTATTGTCTGTTGCAGTTGTGAGGTCGTCGTTTATGAAAACCTGTGCTCCTTTTGGTTTACTTGATGTCACAAGAAGCCCTGTTTTTTCAACGATAGGCTGACCTTCCTCAAATCCGAATCGATATCCACTCCCGTACAAAACAGCGAGAACTGTCCCCATGATTAGAACGAAGAATACAAACAGAGAGATGAGGAATTGTTTTCTGAGGGTGTGAGGTATCTGATGCCTATGGTTTGGATGAATTGGATCCACATCCTCATCTGAGGTGTGAGCAGTTGGTTTTTTGGCCATACCTCGTATTATACCGCGTAGGAAATAGCCCTTGCAAGAGATATACCTACTGTTATAATCGGTATTGAAGTAATCTTCGGGAATTGATCTGGTTAAGTAATCATCTGATATAGCGCAAATTTAAAAGTTAAAAATTAAAAGTCAAAAGCACAAGTAAAAAATAAAAGTTTTACCTCATGTTCCGCGTTTGGCTTTTG
>CAZQBH010000158.1:901-1288 GCA_964591645.1 uncultured Pseudomonadales bacterium
TTCTATTTTGAATTTTGCATTTTGATTTTTAATTTTTGATTTATGTTTAATTTTTCACTTACACCGAAACGAATTGGGATAGATCTAGGTACTGCAAATACACTTGTGTATCTGGTTGGTGAGGGAATTGTCTTAAATGAACCCACAGTGGTCGCTGTGACAGCCGAGGAGAATCGTGTTGTTGCTGTCGGTCATGAAGCCAAAGAAATGCTCGGACGAACGCCAGGCAACGTCGTTGCGATGAGGCCACTGAAGGATGGGGTAATAGCAGACTACTCTATCACAGAAGCAATGCTTTCCTATTTTATTGATAAAGCGTGTGGAAGATCTCGGTTTATCAAACCTGAGGTTATGGTCTGCATTCCATCAGGGGTTACACAGGTTGAA
>CAZQBH010000158.1:1298-1561 GCA_964591645.1 uncultured Pseudomonadales bacterium
TATTGATGAGCCACTCGCAGCAGCGATGGGTGCAAAAAAACCTATTGCTCAGCCTGCAGGACACATGAGTGTAAATATTGGTGGTGGCTCGACAGAATCGGCTGTTATCTCACTTGGTGGTGTTGTCGTTCATAGTTCAGTTCGGGTAGCCGGAAACAAGATTGATGAGTCAATCGCACATTATATAAGGCGAAAATTTAATCTTCTGATTGGTGAAACAACATCTGAAATGATAAAAATTGAATTAGGAAATGCGATGGTCA
>CAZQBH010000159.1:0-1105 GCA_964591645.1 uncultured Pseudomonadales bacterium
TGTTATTTTGTTTTTTGCTTGGGGAATTGTGTTTTATCAGGGAACAATGAAACAATTATCATCACTATCAAATTTCTCTGTGTTGTTTTTGGTTCTTTCCGGTATCACAACTGGACTTTCGTGGCTGTTTTATTTTAGAGCTTTGCAAATCGGAACCGCCTCTCAAGTAGCGACTATTGATAAATTAAGTCTAATTTTTACAGTAATTTTGGCCGTTATTATATTAAAAGAAAAAGTGAGTTTATCAATTATTTTGGGCGCCTTACTGATGTCTGCTGGAGTATATATGGTTGGCTTCGGAAAATAAAAACCTCTCTGCAGATTGCAGAGAGGTAGTTTGTTAATTACCGGCCGGGATATTCCATTCGTAGCGACCTTGTTTGAACAGTTTGTCGCATGAAATGTTGATATAAGCACAGCCATAAAGCTGAGCGTATACATGGTTGTCGGTTGAACGATAGGCCAGCACAACGTCGCCGTCGCTTTCTGTACTGACCGTGATCAACTGTGGAGCACCGTTGACATACAACATGTCTTCCGGAAGGTCTCCTAGATTGATCGTACCGTCGAAAACTCTTGCTTGATTGCGAACGCTACAGGCGCTGAGCAGCAGGCACAATACAACAATCAAGACAAACCATTTTGAGGCTTTTTTCATTTGCTCTCCTTAAGGTACAGAATAACTTACTCGGATATTTTATAACGAAAAACCTAAATTGTCAATATTATGGGTCTACTCTGTTTCACCGAGAATAAATCCTTTGGATTGGCCAAAAGAGATAAAACCATTAAGATCAATCTGAGTTTTGTTGATTGAACAATCCTGAAAAAGTGTACCGGAGAGATTTGAATCAAGAAGATTTGTTTTTGTAAGTTTGACATGATCAAAAACCGCTCTCGTAAGATCACAGTTTGTTACTTGGGCACCTCTCAGATCTACCGATATAAAATATGTGGAAGATATATCTGAGCCGGTAAATTTGACACTTCTCAGATCTTGTTTTTCGAATGAACAGCCTTGGAGAAGAGAGTTTTTGAAGTAAACACTTTTTAAACTGGTGTCTTTGAAATTGATCCAGTTTAGTTTGCAGTCTTCAAAGATACA
>CAZQBH010000159.1:1115-1553 GCA_964591645.1 uncultured Pseudomonadales bacterium
TAATGAAGAAGAAATAAACATCGCGTTTCCAAAATCGCAGTTTTGAAAATGACAGTCGGAAAAAGAAGTAAATTTGAGTTCTAAGAAGCCAAATTTACAACTAATAAATTTTTCATTCTCGAAGTTCTGCCCCTTGAGTTCTTCTGTAGAAAATATCTTGTCTTTGATCATGATCTGAGGGCTTTTATTCTTTCGGCAACCGGAGGATGTGTGTTGAAAAGATTGGAAAATCCTTGAAAAATATCCTTACGATTTTTGAGAGGATTAACGATGAATAGATGAGCGGTGGCCTTGTTGGCAGAATGAAGTGGTGCCTTGTCTGATGACAGTTTTTCTAGAGCACTGGCTAGACCTTCCGGATACTTGGTAATTGAGGCTCCGGTGGCATCAGCCAGAAACTCGCGTCGACGAGAAATTGCCAGCTGAATTAGCTGAGCA
>CAZQBH010000160.1:0-456 GCA_964591645.1 uncultured Pseudomonadales bacterium
ATTTTGCCTTAACCGTAGAATACGATGCCACCGGTAAAAATAATATTCGCGTTGATATTGTCATATTCGTCAATGGCATTCCATTTGCCCTAATTGAAAATAAAAAATCATCCGTAGATATCGACGTTGCTATTAGTCAACACAACCGCAATCAATCTCCCAATTACTGTCCTCGCTTATTCATCTACCCTCAATTACTTATAGCCGCCAATAAAGAAGAATTAAAATATGGCACTATTGGCACACCCAACGAATTCTATGCTGCATGGAAAGAACGTGAATTAATCGAAGCCGAATGGAAAAACCGAGATAATTTCAACAAACAAATCGGAACACACGTCAGTCAGCTGATTGCTCGGCCTATTAATCCAAATCTCTACCAAACCATCCTCAATGATTTAAGTGGTGCCACTTTTGGTTATACTCAAGTCACCGATCGACTTCCCACTGTCCAAG
>CAZQBH010000160.1:466-1171 GCA_964591645.1 uncultured Pseudomonadales bacterium
TACTTAATCCAGTTCGATTACTCGATGTATCCAAAAACTTCGTACTCTATGATGCGGGCGTAAAAAAAGTTCCTCGCTATCAACAATATTTTGCCATCAAAAAAATGCTCCTCCGCGTCAACGAAATCGAAACACACAATTATGGAGAAAAACGTCGCGGCGGCATACTGTGGCATACCCAAGGTTCAGGCAAATCCCTCACCATGGTAATGTTTGTTAAAGCGCTTATTGAAGATCCACACATCAACAATCCTAGAGTTATCATAGTTACCGATAGAAAAGACCTTGATCGTCAAATCAAAGACACCTTTATAAACGCTGGCCTGAAAAAAGATGTCATCCAAGCCAGTAGTGGCGAACACCTTCTCGACCTCATCAGACACAAAGACATTCGAGTTATTACCACTCTTATTCATAAATTTGAATCAGCCAGTAAAAAGCGTGTTGATTTTACCGATTCAGATCCAAACATTTTTGTTCTCATTGATGAGGCTCACCGAAGCCAAGGTGGTGATGCCAACCTTCAAATGAATCGAGTCATTCCGAATGCGTGTTACATCGCCTTTACTGGAACACCATTATTGAAGAATGATCAATCGATCAGTAAGTTTGGCAATTTCATTGATAAATACACTATTGATGATGCGTTAGAAGACGAAATAATCCTCCCCCTTATATACGAGGGGAGATATGTCGATCTTCGAC
>CAZQBH010000160.1:1181-1550 GCA_964591645.1 uncultured Pseudomonadales bacterium
GCAAGAAATTGATCGCCAAACCGATCGCATAACTACAGGTTTATCCATTATGGACAAAGGCAGACTCCAATACGAAGTCAAACAACAAGCGATCCAAGATAATCCCCAACGAATTAAGGAAATTGCCTACGATATCGAACAACACTATTTGTCGCACTTTGCCAATACCGGATTGAAAGCCCAAATCGTAGCTCCTTCAAAATATTCCGCAACACTGTTTCAAAAATACTTTCAAGAAAGCGGCAAGGTACGAACTGCGTTGGTAATTTCCGATGAAAACGGCATCGTCAATAACGATGACGATCACAAAAAAGAAGTTGATGAGTACCTCAAAGACATTAAGGCCAATTATCAAAGCCTACTTTCCTA
>CAZQBH010000161.1:0-1549 GCA_964591645.1 uncultured Pseudomonadales bacterium
TGCTATTTCAATCTGCGCCATAATTCCGCGCAAAATTTCCTGTCTGATAATATTTCCGTTTTCATCAAGGAAAAAATATCTGTCTGCATCACCATCTATCCCTATTCCTAAATCCGCTTTATTTTTGCGAATCTCCTCACCTAAAGTTTTCAAATTTTCTTCTTTTAACGGATCCGGCTCATGCGCAGGGAAAGTTCCGTCAAGTCCGAAATTCATTTCCACCAATTCGCATGGCAACTTAGAAAATATTGCCTTCGCATCCAAAGTTCCCATGGCATTGGCAACATCAGCTACAATTTTCAAGTTCTTTATTGCTTTAAAATCAAAATCTTTCAATTGCACATTCACTAGATCTTCGAGTACTCCTTCCTTATTCATAATTTCTCCCTCGACGGCGGCTTTAGGTGGCTCTTCGCCGATAACCATATCGCGTATAAGGTTTACACCGTTTTCGCCGCTTATGGGTACCCCGCCCCTGCGCACCATCTTCATGCCGTTATATTTAGGTGGATTATGCGATGCGGAAACTTGTATTCCGCCGTCAAATCCGTAATAAGCTACCGCAAAATAGAAAGTTGGTGTTTAACTGAAGCCGCTATCAACCACATCTACACCCAAATCTGTAATTGCTTTAAGAACCTGAACTGACAAATTAGGTGACGACAGGCGCATGTCCCGAGACACGATCACTTTCAGCTTCTTCTCGGGATTTTCTTTTATTAATAACCATGCAAATGCAGCGCCAATTTTATATGCCAATTCTTCATTCAACTGATCTGGATACACACCTCGGATATCGTATGCCTTAAAAATCGAGGTATCCACTCCCATGAACTCATCTTACCAAATTGCACCCCAACTGGTAAACTCTAGGTAGAGTTACTGCCCATGACTAAAAAAACTGCTCTTGATCTCGCGTATTTCTCCATGGAAATGATGTTGGAATCGGACGTTCCTACGTATGCCGGCGGCTTAGGTGTCCTGGCAGGGGATATTCTTCGTTCCTGTGCAGATATGCACATTCCTGCCGTCGGGGTGACGCTGGTTTACAGCGGCGACACCTTTGGTCAGGTCATAAATCTAGACGGTTCTCAATCATTTGCGCGCTCCGACTGGCAGAAATTGGATCAGCTGGTCAAACTCCCGAACCGCATTGAAATGGAGATTGCCGGCCAGCGTACCTTTGTCATGTGCTGGCGCCACGACATCGTCAGTCCGGACGGTTTCCTGGTTCCGGTCTATCTTTTGGACACGAACATTCTCGAGAACCCGCAATGGATAAGGGATTTTACTCAGAACTTATACGGTTCAAACAGCGACATCCGTTTTTGTCAGGAACTGATTTTGGGTATCGGCGGCGTAAAAATGCTTCGCTCGTTAGGTTATAAAGATATTAAGACCTATCATCTTAACGAAGGTCATACTGCTTTTGCCCCCTTGGAATTATTAGCTGAAAATGGCTATAACGATGAAGAGGTCAAGAAAAAATGTGTTTTTACTTCCCATACTCCGATCCCCGAAGGTCACGATAAATTTAATTATGACCAGG
>CAZQBH010000162.1:0-1549 GCA_964591645.1 uncultured Pseudomonadales bacterium
TTGCCTTTCCCACCGGGCTGATCCCATCCAACAGCTACATTTCCAAGCGCAGTTTGCACAATCAGCTCTCTGTTATCCCCGATAATCGTAACACCTTCTTTAAGAAAACCGTTACCTGCTGCCTGCGCTTCATTAACGAGCGTACAAATATCAGCTTCATTCACACGCAGTATTTTTTTGCCTTCGCCCTTGTCGGTATGGTTTGGATAATTATCAATCTCTGCAACATTCACCTCATTGAATAATTTGTCCAATTGTACAAAAGGCAGTCTGGGAGAATCCCAACTATAGAATCTATCGACAGGCTTTATATCTTTTAATTCTTCTGGAGTAAGCTTTGGCATAAAATATCCCCTGTTATTTTTTAGACGCGCCTATCCTAGGCAAACACACCGGGACTTCCAATTAATTATTAATGAAAGTTTAATGACAATGAATAAATTGTTGAAATTAAACGGCTTCTGCGCCGGAAATAATTTCAATAAGCTCCTTGGTGATCGCCGCCTGACGGGTGCGGTTGTATTTCAGGTTCAGCTTTTTGATCATGTCGCCGGCGTTGCGCGTGGCGTTATCCATGGCGGTCATGCGCGCACCTTGCTCAGACGCAGCATTTTCGAGCAGCGCCTTGTACACCTGCACGCCAAGATTACGCGGCAGTAAATCGGCAAGGATTTCATTTTCTTCCGGCTCATATTCATACGGCGCCACCTGCGTCGGTGCCGCATTATCGTTAGCGGCAAGCGACAGCGGAATAAGCTGCTGGAAGGTCACCACCTGCGAAATGGCGGATTTGAAACGGTTGTAGACGATATGGCACACGTCAAATTCACCGGCTTCGAAACGCTCAATGATCTGTTTGGAAACGGCTTCGGCATCCGCATAACCAATTTTTTTCTTGGCCAGCTCGCCACGGCCTACAATGAGTTTTCCAAATTCCAGCGAAAGCTGTTCAAAGCCTTTACGGCCCACGCAGAATAATTTGACCTGGTGCCCCTGTGCCTGCAGGTCACGGATTTTACGACGCGTGGCACGCACAATGGTGGAATTGAACCCACCGCACAGGCCGCGATCAGACGTCGCCACGATAATCATATGCGTTTCGTCTTTGCCCGTACCCGTAAGCAGCTTGGGCGCCTGCGATCCCTCATTGATCGAAGCCGCCAGTGAATTCAGCATGCGCTCCATCGCCTCGCCATACGGACGCGCCGCTTCCGCCGCTTCCTTCGCACGGCGCAGCTTCGCCGCCGCCACCATCTTCATCGCCTTGGTGATCTTCTGCGTGCTCTTAACCGATTTGATCCGGTTTTTTAGGTCTTTTAATGACGGCATGGATGAGTACGCAAACCTTTTTACCAGTTCATCAATCACGGCCTTGAGTTTGCCTTCAATGGCATCATCAAGCTTCTGTTCTTTGGTGATCGCATCGAGAATCGCCTTGCTTGAACCGCGCAATTCCGAAAGCAGCGCTTGCTCAAATTTGCCAACGTCTTTGGTGGCAATCTTATCGAGATAGCCTTTCACGCCGGCGTAAATTACGCACACCTGCTCA
>CAZQBH010000163.1:0-1513 GCA_964591645.1 uncultured Pseudomonadales bacterium
TGTGCAGAATCGGAAAAGGTTGTTTACATAGCTACAGTAAATGCAATTAAATTTTTCAAGAGGATTTAGCAAACTTAGTAGCTTTCTATCATATACAAAGTATTCACTCTGTTTGACAGTAGGAATTCCATACAATCTGAAGCATACCTGTTGGTATATCTGCACAAATATATGCAGAATTACAGAAGGTAATATCATTGAATATATAAATGGAATGCTTAGAACATATTTGAAATTGACTTTTACCTTAGGGAACCTAATTCTTTTTATTATTTCCCTCTCTTCGAGGATTTTGTTGATATGTTCGTCAAATGTTTGTAATACGTTTTCCTTTAGATGAATTAATTTTGTATATGCTTCATTGTTGTTTGCGATTTCTGAGATACTTTCTTTTATTTTGTCTAGAATATTCTCTTTGATTTAATTATTAATATTAATTGAATATGGTTATTATATATTAATATTGGATTAAGGAGAAATTGAGGAGGATTTAAACTCCCCATATATGTTGTATTTTCAGACCTAAAAGTACGTTCGAGATGCATTAACTTGAGAAAAATAAATTCTTGTTGTATAATGATTCGCATGGATATAGAGAAGATGGGGTTAGTAGATTTGCCAAAATCAGAAGAGTTACAGATTACTACTAGGTTGTTTCCAAAGCCAAGTACTCTAGAGAATGGGAAGATACTTATTCAAGAGATGAAGATAAATGGAGAACTTAGTCCTGATATTGCCCTCATAGATGCTTCAGCAAATACACCTGTTCAGTATTATGATGGAGTAAGTAAAATCACAGATATTTTTTATTCTACAACTGATAATAAACCAGTTGGTGTGATTTTAATGTCTCCAGAAGGAGAAATGTCATTGAGTGTATATAATCCTAAGACTGATGGTGGTCCCAGAGGATTTTCAGTAACTAAGGGATGGACTATGCAAACAATTGTTCCAGAGGGTACAACTTTAAGATTTTTTGATTATCATTCTCCAAAGGGATATACAGAAAAGGAAGGGGATAAGATGTATGGAGAAACGGTAGTATCTACTGTCATAGATGAAAAAGTATTAGAGAAATTCAAAGATGCGGAAAAAGAACTTCTGGATTATATGAAGACTCTTTAAAAATCAAAACTCCCCGTATATGACATATTTCTGAACCTGAAGTTTAACTTTGAAATTGAACTTTCAAAAGTTAATTTTCTTCTAGATATTCAATAAGTTTGCTATCGTATCTGGGATTGTTAATACATAGCATAGTTAATTTACCACTATCAAAATACTCAGTTCCTTTTGGAATGAATATTAAATCTCCTTGCTCTACAGAGTTCTTTTGACCGTTAATGTCAAAAAATCCTGATCCTTTCAAGACATAATATATTGCATCACCTCTTTTATTTATAATCTTTTTATTTTTTCCATTTATTTCTACAATTGCAACACTTAAATTATCAATATCTTCTTGATTAAGTAATTGTTTAACCTTTATATAACCAAAGTCTTGAGTTGTTAT
>CAZQBH010000164.1:0-1512 GCA_964591645.1 uncultured Pseudomonadales bacterium
GAATATAAAACATTTGGCAGTCAGTGCGTTATCGAAAATTTCATCTCGTATCAAAAGTAGTGGTAACTTGATAGGAAAGTGCTTCGAAATGCCAAACGTTTCATATACGTAACCGTTAGGCAACATTAAAAAAGACACTGCGGAATGACTAATAAAATGAATGAAAAGAAAAAAAATATTTGGATTAGAGAAAAATGCTTTTTTCACCGGATTAACAAGTTTTTTCACAGACACATCTACCAAAATGGTATATAGTGTGATGCCACTATTCCTATTGTCGATAGGAGCATCAAAAACAACTATCTCCTTAATTGAAGGGATTGCAGAAAGTACGGCATCATTATTAAAAGCAATTTCGGGGTACTGGAGTGATAAGATTGGTAAAAACAAGCCATTCATGATTATCGGATATGGTATTACAGCCATTATAACACCTTTATATGCATTAGCAAGAATACCAATTCAGATTTTATTTTTTCGGTTTTTTGAACGCATAGGAAAAGGTTTAAGAGCGGCACCACGAGATAGCCTTATAAGTGGCTCTATTAAAAAAAATGAAGCTGGTAAAACTTTTGGGTTTCAGAAAGCAATGGATAATAGTGGGGCTATTGTTGGTCCTTTGATTGCTTTCTTATTGTTATCTATTTTTCCATTAAATTATTCTTACATATTTTTATTAGCAACCATTCCAGCAATTCTTGGTGTATTAACGATTATTATTTTCATAAAAGAAGCAAAGGCAGAAAAAAAAGAAACCACCAATAAGATTTCATTAAAACTTTTACCCAAAAAGTTTTATTTCTTTCTTATTATAATTTTCGTGTTTACTCTTGGTAATTCAGCAGATGCATTATTGCTTGTAAAAACAAGCGAAACAGGTATAGATAAATCATACATTCCTTTTGTATATATGATATTTAATACAGTATCTGTTTTGCTGGCCATACCGATTGGAAAATTATCGGATAGAATTGGTCGTGAAAAATTGATTATTCTGGGTTTTATAGTATATGCAATTGTTTATTATTTTTTCGGTAGGTTTAATAGTATAAATGTTTTTATTTTCTTGTTTATGCTGTATGGATTTTACAGTGCATTGACTGATGGTAGCCAGAAAGCAATGATTTCTGATATTGTTAGTAAAGACTTAAAAGGGACGGGATTTGGAATTTATCATGCTGTACTTGGAATTACTTTATTACCTGCGAGTTTAATTGCAGGATTATTGTATGATAAGGTTAATTCAAATGCGCCATTTTATTTTGGTTCTATAATGGCATTAATTGCTACTATACTAATGATAATATTTACAGTTTTAGACAAGAAAAAAGAAAAAATTAACGTTGCCTAACACGCGGTCATAAAACATTGGGGTTTAAGTGGTATGCCAAGTGCATCGCTCGCTGGCAAGGTTCTTATCGGTTGATAGGTTCGCAGCTCCGAAATCCCCAACGTTTCATACCGCCGACCGTTGTAAGCAAGCAGAAAAATACCATGCGTACATTAAAAGCC
>CAZQBH010000165.1:0-1510 GCA_964591645.1 uncultured Pseudomonadales bacterium
TATTATTTTTTTCATCACTCTAATTCATTTAAAATGTTATATTTACGCCAAAAGATAGTCCTCGTGGGGCTGCAATAGCCATCATATCGAAGCCTACTCCGCCGGTTCCACCGAGTGCAGCTGAGTTTGAGTTACCAACAACATCCGCTTATGTATATGATATTGAAACTGATAATCATCATTTTGCGGCAGGTGTTGGCGAGTTAGTAGTTCATAATACCGATTCTCTATATATTTCGATGCCAGAAAGGGTATTTAAATATGTTGATAAAGCATTTTACACGAATAAAATGGAAAAATTAAAATACTGGTGCGAACTAGTACGATTGTCATTTGCTGAAATCGCGTTTATTAAAGATGGCGTTAATGCCAAGTTCTTCGAAGATAACTTAACTAAATTCTTATCTATGGCATTCGAGGAGTTTTTATATCCTGTAGCATTTACAGCTAAGAAAAAATACTTTGGTGTTAAACATCTGAAAGAGGCAAATTTTCATGAAATTGAAATGTTTATTAAAGGATTAGAAGTTAAGAAACGAGGGGTTAGTGATGTATTACGAAAAACATTCATGGAAATTATTAATACATGTTGCGATCCAGAAAATATATATGATTTAATGGAACTTGTATGTACTAAGATAGATGATATTTATCATCGACAATGGTCTAATGAAGATTTTATTCAAACGGGTGTTTTCAAAACATCAAAGAAAAATGTTAAAATTCATACATTTGTTAATCGTATGAAAGAACAAAGAATCGAAATCAAACCTAATGAACGATTCAATTATGTGTTAGTAAAGAAATATCCTTATGTGTATGATTTACGCGGTCGTAAGAAAGAACTTTCTATTGGCGACAAAATGGAATTATCAGAAATTGCCGAACGAAATAAAATGGAGATTGATCTCGATTATTACATGAAAGGTAGTATTAATGGACAATTAGCTAGACTTATTACTTATCACGATATGTTTACTGTAGAACCACTTGATATGTCTGATGACGAAATTAAAATAGTTTCTCAAGATATTAATTTATAATCAGTCTTTAAGTCATCTTGATTTGTCGGGCCAAGGCTTGAGGTATCGTCAGTTTATTCATTATCTTTATATTTCTATTTCTACATTCCGCTCCCACGACTTGTCCGCAGGATTCGGTTCTATTGCAAATTTCCTGGATCCCGAGGACAAGCCGCGGGACGTAGTAAGTGTAATGTTTATTGAGTAATAGCTTAGTACCAATCGATTCATGGCTCTTTGTTTGGTATGGGAATGGGACGAGCTGGTGTAATATTCATTCCTAATATCGAGACTTTATGACGTGGAATATGTAAGGGCACCGTGTTTTTGTCTCTTAAAATACTGGAAATACTATAACGTAAGGTTCCTACTGAGCTTCCTGCAGCTTTCTCATAACTCATATCATGCAACCACACTCCAAGACGTTTGACATGATGGTCTTTGCAGGGGTAGCGTAATTCCCATCCCGTTAATACGGGAATTGCATA